>CAYYHV010000569.1:962-4230 GCA_964471695.1 uncultured Pirellulaceae bacterium | reverse complement strand
GTGCAGCGCATCTTGGAATGCCCCGCGTACCAAAATGCCCGCACGATAATGTGGTACGTGGATTGTCGTTCCGAGCTGCGTACGCAGTGGGTGCTCTCTGATTTGATTCAAAGTGGCAAGTCGATCGTCGTTCCGTTTTGCACGACGGGAGCCGCCGGAGAAAACTGCTTAGGCTTGTGGCGCATCGAGTGTCTCGAAGAATTGGTCGTCGGCAAGTGGAAGATTCTCGAGCCACCGGAATCGTCGTGGTTCGAGCCGGAACGAGTCGTGAAAGCAATGGAACTCGATTTTGTTGTCGTACCCGGAGTCGCGTTCACTCGAAACGGTTCGCGGCTAGGAAACGGTCAGGGATACTACGACCGACTGCTCTCTACGGTCGGCCCTGATTGCACGTTGGCCGGGCTGTGTTTTGAATGTCAAATCGTCGACGATGCGGAAATGGTTTCTGAACCACACGACGTTTCCATGCACATGATAGCAACCGAGAAAGAACTGTACTTGTCGACATCGTAAGGACAAGGTGTGTTCACTTTTTGCCGGTCTGCGAACTTGCTGATGGAATTGGAATACCCGTTGGAAAGTTCAAAAATTGAATTTCGACGAGCAATTCGGCTAGTTTGGAATTTCTAACCGAGGCAAGGCCTCGATCCCAACGCAATGGAAATTGGGGCATGGTTTCGCATTGAAGGTTACCTGTTTTGCCATGCAGACCACAACGCGAAGGGGCGAGGGAAACTAGAGGAGAGCAGAAATGTCGAATGCGACTCAGCAAACTACGAAGCAACGCAATCCCGCTACGGTAAGGCCTTCCGTCGCACTTCCTGCGAATAGTGAAGCCTATTCTCCCGGTCAGGAAATCAAACCGTTTGGAAAGTGGGTGGATAAGTCGATTTGGGTTCCACCGAAGGATAGTAGTGAATTGCTTGCGAAGACCATGTTGAGTAAGCATGGACCGCTGACTTCTCAAGCTGAGCGTTGGTCCTCGGTTATCAAGGCACATCGCTCTGATTTTACCCACGTGCGCGAGATCGAACTCGATAGGGCGTCCATTCGGTTACCTCAAGGCAGGTTCTTCGTCACGGTGACGAGGCAGAAGGATTTCGACAAGATCACGGATACGATTCCTGCCTGTGTACAAACGCGACTTGACGAATTCCTGGCTGGTCCAGGGCGGCAGCGTGGTGTCAAAGTCTCTTATCTCAAACCGCTCTGCGTAGAGGTCGGCGATGAACTCATTTTGACATCACGCAATGATCTTATGGATGCGGTGACAAAAATTCAGGACGAAGTCTTTAAGGAATATCGACGACTGTTTGTTACTGGATTGCCGATGAGAGTCACCGCCGGCGTCGTTAATGCCATTCTGGCCCTCCCTCGTTCACTGATGCAATCCTATCTAGGTCGCAAGGAAAAGTTGCTCAATGCCTATCACGCCAAGTTGGAATTCCGGCGTCGGAAATCGGCGATGCGAGCGTCGAAAGCCCATCGGAAGTGTTTTACGACGGGTTGTACTTTTGACGAGATGCTTGAATTCACGGGACCGCTTGAGCGAACCAATGTTATTGAGCAGTATGCCGTTGAGCACGAACTCTCACGGGCGGAGCGCGATCGCTTGCTGCAAATGGCGGCAGGGACGTTGCCTTGGTTCGTGACTTTGTCGCTTGCCGTGACGTATTTTACGGCAGTCAGTGCGATGACGGCTTCCCCCGTCATGGTGTGCGATCCGGCTTTCGTGGCTGAGATGCCAGATGCGCCCGGCGTGTTGCTGAAGATTGGGCACTTCGACGAGATTGGTGGCGTTACCCACGTCGAGATTTGACTGGTGGGATTACGGACGGAAAGAAGTGTCTGTCGTTCTCAATGCTAGTTTCTTTTTCGTCGCAGTCCGATGAGGGATACGATCGAGAGAAGCAGCAAGATGGCCGTCGATGGTTCGGGAACGGCTTGAGCCTGGTCTGTGGCCGAAGTGAACTTGTTGGCATTCCAGCGATTGAAATCGCCCACGTCGACGCTTCCATCGCCGTTGAAGTCACCCGAACTCCAATTGGTGGTAGCGCTGAACTTGCTTTGATTCCAAGCGTTGAAGTCAGAGACATCAACATTGCCGTCGAGGTTAGCGTCGCCAACGATGTAGGGACTGGAGAGTCCGTTTTCCTCAGCCGCAATGGCCAGCCATTGTTCGACATCGTCGTTGTTGATGGTGCCGTCGCCGTTCAAGTCGAAGATTTCATTGCCGCTGTCGTCGACAAGGACGCCATCGGCGAGCGGCCCTTCCGCGAGCATTGCATCGAGATCATCAATATTACAGTCGCCGTTTCCATCCACGTCACAATCGGCACCAAACGGATCAGCAAACATCGGATTGGTGTAAAAGTCTTCGTCGCTCAAAGTCTCCATGAATGCGATCAGATCCTGAATCTCATTTTGATTAAAGTTGAATCGAATCGGTTGTCCATTGCGTCCTCGCAGACGTTGATCCAAGCCGCCATTCTGATTGATACCGTTGCTGTAGAACTGGATGACTTCTTCGAGCGATTCGAAACGACCGTCATGCATAAAGCGACCGCGCTCAGCCACGTTGCGCAGCGATGGGACTTTGAAGCGGCCATTGCCCGCACCATCGTCGGTAATGGTGGGGTCCAATCCGGTGTTGTGCGTTTGATCGGCGACTTGCGCGTTCCCTTCGTGGCATTGAGCGCAACGCCCCATGCCATTGAAGATGTCATGCCCTCGCCGTTCCGAGGCATTGAAGGTTGCGTTGAAATTGGGCTGGCCGTTTGCATTGAATGCGGAATCAAACTTCGATTCATACGACACCATCGAACGCACGAATTGGGAAAGCGAACGCGCAATTCGATCATTGGTGACTTCTTCTGTCCCAAACGCCTCTTCGAACAAATTCGCGTAGAACGATGTGTTGTTGATCTTTGTTCGCAAGTCGTCGAGGCTTAACCCCATTTCGACTTCATCCTGAATCGGTTGAAGAACCTGTTGTTCGAGCGTTCCGGCACGTTCGTCCCAGAACATATTGCCGTCTTCGTAAAATTTGGTATTCGTCAGGGCCATGGAGTGGCGACCGGTCAATTCGCCATCAAATCCTGAGCTGAGTCGGTCAGGGTCAGAGAAGCCCGTTTCCTGCTGATGGCAAGATGCGCAGGCAGTCGAGTTGTTGTGTGAAAGCCGCTTGTCGTAAAACAAGACACGCCCAAGCGTCGCACCCGCGTTGGTTATCTGATTGTTATTGGGCGTGTTGTCGCTGCCAACAACA
>CAYYHV010000569.1:0-952 GCA_964471695.1 uncultured Pirellulaceae bacterium | reverse complement strand
ACAACACTGTTTCCCCCACCATTGCGAAAGTGTTGCGGCAAGTCCGTGACGGCATAGCCAAAGTAGTCGAACTGCTGATTGGGTAACTCAGGTAGTCCATTCGCCAAGCTTGCGCCGTGGCAGGCTAGGATGACAATGAAGGCAAGGACGTAATTGTGGTGTGGTTTCGGCATACTATTCATTCACTTTCGGAGAGCACGAACCTTCATTGTCTACACTATTTTGAATAACTGCTGCGTCACGACCGTGTGGAGACTAAAAAACGACGGAATCGTCGGTAGGTGAGGGTAAACCACCACGCGTAGTCTCGCCGCCGCCATAGATTGAACACGGCGGAAGCTAATAGGTGTCGAAACTACTGAGGAAAAAACTGCGACGACAGCCGACGAATGAAACTACTTCGTCCCATGAGATGCCCGTGTAGAGATTTCTGCACGTTACGCGGCGCGGCAAGCTGACGATCCAGACGTCGCCGACGCAGAGTTATTTTGCAAAGAGCTGGGAAGGATCCTTAAAGGATTTGAATTCGAGCGCATTCCCAGACGGATCACGGAAAAACATGGTGGCTTGTTCGCCAACTTGTCCTTCAAATCGAATATAGGGTTCGATGACGAATTGGATTCCGGATGCTTTCAATCGGTTGGCCAGCGCATGCCAGTCATCCCAGGTTAAGACGACTCCGAAGTGAGGCACGGGAACGTCGTGTCCATCGACTGGGTTGCTAAAAGCCTGAGACGCAGGGTCTTGGGGCGGTTGGTAGTGGGCGACCAATTGATGTCCAAAAAGGTTCAGGTCGACCCACGATTCGCTACTTCGGCCCTCAGTACAACCAATTACATCGGTGTAAAATCTTCGAGCCACTTCGACATCGTGTACGGGAAAGGCGAGGTGAAATGGTGGGACAGTCATACGTAAATCAGGTGATAGCTTGGAATCGAGAGTACAACAAAGC
>CAYYHV010000568.1:0-4243 GCA_964471695.1 uncultured Pirellulaceae bacterium | reverse complement strand
GATGGCGTGATCTCTACCAACGCAATATCTGAAAGTCGGCTCCTGCCCGCCCTGCTATTGTATGGGTCGAACGCCGCTGGGAAATCAAACTTGATCAGGGCTATGAGCGCCATGATCGAGACAGTTCTTTTTTCACAAGCAAAGGGGCTGCCTGGCGGCAAGATCCCCACTAGGAAACCATTCTTACTCGACAAAGAAGCAGTCGATCGTCCCACTGCGTTCGAAGTCAACTTCATCCTCAGCGAGGTTCGGTACAACTACGGCTTTGCTATTCGCGAAACCAAAGTTGAAGAAGAATGGCTGTATTCATACCCGCACGGCACGCCTCGAAAGCTCTTTGAGCGCGACGGCATGGAATTTTCGTTCGGAAGACACCTTAAAGGAAGAAACTCGGCAATCTCTGAACTAACTAGAGAAAACAGTCTCTTCTTGTCTGCAGCGGCGCAAAGTAGCCATGAAATGCTATCCGAGCTCTTTGACTATTTCGATGCGATCCAGATCGAGATGTCACTCAGTATGTCTGGTTCAGCGGCTGAACGGCGGATCAAAGATGAACACAACATGGTCATCGATGACGATGTCATTGATTTCCTCAGGGAAATAAACACAGGAGTCACTGGCTATCGGACCAAGGATAAAGAGATATCTGAAGAATCTCGTGAGCTGACAAGAAAGCTGGGTTTAGCTGTTCAGTCGGTTTTCGAAGAGCTCGATGAAGACTTCGAAATGCCACATGCGCCAGACGTTGAAAAAGTCATCGAGCTGGAGCATAGAGGAATACATGGCAATCAAAGCCACTTTCCACTCCACTTAGAAAGCGCAGGAACGCTCCGACTACTTTCGGCGCTTCCAAAGATCTTGGGGGTGTTAAAGAAAGGTGGTTTGATAATCGTCGATGAACTTGATCTCAGCCTGCACACACAAGCGGCAGAGAAGCTGCTTCGCTTGTTTTGCGACAAAAGCTGCAATCCTCATGGAGCTCAAATTCTTGCAACAACACACGATACAAACTTGCTCGAAAGCCATTGTCTTCGCCGAGACCAGGTCTGGTTTGTTTCGAAAGACCAGTTCGGTGCCACTGAGATTTACCCGCTGACTGATATCAAAACTCGGTCTTCGGACAACATTGAACGTGGCTACTTACAGGGTCGCTTCGGCGCGACGCCATTTTGAAGGTAAGACATGAAGTCTCGACGGAACAGCAAGCTCAAGCGAAAGGCTGCAACTAGATCGGCGAGGCGATACTTCTTTCTCTTCTCTGAAGGAGAAAAGACCGAGCGGGACTACTTTCGGGCGCTACAGTCCGTGTTGGACCCGAAGGAGGTAAAGATTGAGTACAACGGACCACTTGGCGTGCCAAAAACTGTGGCAACAAGGGCCATAGAGGCCGCCAAGGAAAAAGGGCTTGCTAAGGGGCGGAGAGGCAAAAAACTCAATTCCTTCGAGGAAAACGATGAGGTGTGGGCGGTTTTTGATCGAGACGAGTTCGAGTGCTACGACGAAGCAAAGCAGATGTGCACTGGCGCAGGGATTTCATACGCTTACAGCGATCCTTGCTTTGAGATTTGGCTAAATCTGCATTTCGGGGACCACGAAGCTCCCTGTACCAGGCATGATGCGCAGGCTAAGTCAAAAGAGCTGATTGAAGGCTATGATCCTAACTCTGGCAAGACTGGTGATTTCGACACGCTAGTAGCAAGGGTCGAGCAAGCTGAAGAACGCGCTGAACGCCAAAGAAGAAATCGAAAGGACGAGAACAACGAAGACGGGAATCCATCTACAAGTGTATATGAGTTAACCCGTAAACTACGGGGGAAATCTGAAGGATAGCCCAAGCGATGTACGCATGATGAAAGCCCGCCGATGTCGAGATTGTGGACTACCATTGAGAGGATACACTGATGAGCTTGCTTGAAGACCCGATGCACCCCGGTGAAGTCCTGAAAGAGCTTTACCTTGATCCCCTGGAGATGGGGGCCATCGCGTTTGCGCGGCGTCTAGGCGTGCCTCGGACGCGGATCGAACGTTTGATCAAGGGCACGACCGGGATCACGCCTGACACAGCGCTGCGCCTTGCCCGTGTATTCAATACCACCCCGGCCTATTGGGTTAACCTGCAGACAAACTACGACATGGCGCTGGCGGCAAGGGAGATCGATGTATCTGGCATTGAGCCGCTTGTCGCTGCCTGACAGTTTACCGCGAACCTTTATGCCGAAGGTTCACACCTCCGGACGTAATTTAATTGGCCCTCACCAATGGGACGAACTTAGGACTCAGGATTTGATAATTTTCGTTGATGGCATCGATGCAGTGGGCAAGACGAGCGTATGTTGCAAGCTGCGAACGTCACTACTAGATCAACTAGATGTTCCCGTGAACATTGTGAGTTTCGAGAGAACCTTAGAAAATTCGACACAAAGTGACCGAGTCTTCAAACGGTATGAAATTTCTGATTTTCTTTGTCGAGCGGCGGCTTTTTTTCTTCACCTCCAGAGTGCTGAGCGCCAACCGGAACAGATACATATTTTTGACCGATGTATCTACTCGCTTTGGGCTCAACAAATGTTGTTTGGACAGAACGGTTTCGAACAGCCGATTTCGAAAGAACTACTCACAATGATCACCCCGGATATTTCTTTGCTTCTAGATGGAGATCCACAAGTGTCAAAAAGTAACGCGATTAAGCGCGATGGGCAGATGAGTCCCAGGAAGATCAGGACGATTGAGAACTGGGCTTCTTTAAGGGATATCATGTTAAGCCTCGCGACTTGGGATCAATTTCCTCCAGTTGCTTCCAGGGACCGTGAGATTGTCGAGCATGTCACCGCCAAAGTTAAAGGCGAAAACAGCAGTATGCTAACATGAAGCTGGCTTCGGGTGTTTCAGTCGATACTGAGAATGGGTGGATATCATTCCCAGAGTCGGTTTCAGTTATCGCAAGGCTAGAGGGCCGACTGGTGCTCGTTTCTCAGCAGCGTCCGAATTTTGGCTCTCAAACTCTCGAGCTACCGGGTGGCAAAATCGAATCTGATGAAAGCACTATCGCTGCTGCAAATAGGGAGCTCGCTGAGGAAGCTGGGCTGAAGGGACAGAAAGCGACTGTTCACTTGAGTTTGGATATGGACCATTCAGCGTCGTTCCATCGTACCCACTTGATCGAAGTGTTCGGAGTGACCGAAACGGGCACTAACTATGAGCTTGAGCGCGAAGTGGTGAATATGGCGCAAGCACGCGAACTTGTACTTAATGGCAAAATCACGCACGCTCCAACGGTTGTAGCTATTCTGGGTTTCTTGAAGTGACAGAAATTTTTGGAATTTTTGGGGACGGTTTTTCGTTGGGTTCGATAGCCGCTAGCATAGTTGCCACGATTGTTTCGATCTTGGCTGGCTACTATTTCAGGATATTTCGAGAGTGGCGGAAGTTGCGTTTCATCCGTCGGGTTTGGTTTCCGGTGTCCAAAGGGGCAAAAGTAGACGTGTATCTCACAATACGGGAAGGGCCGGCATCGCACAGATCGAAACGGCTTAGCCTTCCTGAAGTTCTGGCTCTAAAAAACATCGAACTCCGGGCAAAAGAGATTGATGCATCTCTCAACATTATTTCCAATCCTGTAGAAGAAAGATCTTCCGAAAATAGCCACCTGATCTTGTTGGGTGGCCCCAAGAAAAATGCGCTAGCAGATGAAGTCTGGACCGAGTCGCTTTCACGGGCTCCGTTTGGCTTCTCTGAAGACTTCGGTAAGCTGCAATCTGCGACGCAGACATACGAACCGTTAATGGGGAAGGACGGCACTTGGGACTATGACTTTGCCCTGGTTGCCAAGCTTCGCCGCAATGATTCTGGTAGCTTTGTTTTCGTTTTTGCGGGCTGCCACGGCCTAGGAACAGGTGGCAGCACCCGCCTCATGACTGAGGACCACTTGCTGAAGCCGCTAGCGGCAAGCGTGGGTGCAGCCGAGTTCTTCTCTGTTGTGAAAGTAAATGGCAAAAAAGGGATGCCTGTAGAAGCCAGTATCGAGGAGATTTACCAGCTTCCCAAAAGATGAGACACGTCACTCGGACAAATAAACGAGCGCAGCCTTGGTGGGCTCTAAATGAAGTAGTCCGCCGTAAACGGGCATGCACGCGTACGGTGCCCTTTTTCGGCGAGTTGTTAGCTGTCACCATTTCTCGTCTTGGAATTCCAGAAGTTAATGCCTCAACCCCCGCTCCGCATGCGCTTCCTGGCTGTCTAGCTG
>CAYYHV010000567.1:0-4305 GCA_964471695.1 uncultured Pirellulaceae bacterium | reverse complement strand
ATT
This sequence comes from uncultured Pirellulaceae bacterium, assembly GCA_964471695.1. GTDB lineage: Bacteria > Planctomycetota > Planctomycetia > Pirellulales > Pirellulaceae > CAYYHV01. The sequence continues at coordinate 4,302 of CAYYHV010000567.1, read as the reverse complement.
CACCCAACCTTCGAAGAATGGTCGGAGGGTATCGACCCCGTTGTCGATTTCATCCTGAGCGTGGGCTCATAATCACGAAGTGACGGCTTCGGTTTCCTTGTTTCTTCGTACTCCTGCATACGCTTCGGCCGAAAGCATGTAATGCACCGAAGCTTTCTGCGTCTAACGGGCATATGATCGAGTATGCCTAATTGACGAGGAGGAATCATGATCGACTTCACATTCGAACAGAACGGCAACAAAACCATTGTTCCACTTTCGGGCGATTTGGATTACATCAGCCGAAAGTATTTTGTCCAATGCATGAAAGCCCTGATCGAAGCTGGTGAGAGAAACCTGGTGATCAACTGTGGGCGAGTCAATTCAATCAATAGTGTCGCCATTGGAACCCTCATTGTTATCCAGAAATACGCCGCCAAACGCGGTGGGAGCGTGCAACTCGTCCAAGTCAACTCTCTCATAGCAGACGTGCTAAACGTCACCGGACTTAGCGACACCTTCAAAATCTTTGCTTGAACATCAGAGAGTCCGATCCGCGATGACTCTCATCGCTTAGGGGGGGAATTCGTTCCCCCCCTTATTCTATGGCGGCATGACTGATCACAGTCTCCTACAGCAATACCATCGCCATTTCTTGATCACACCCGTCACAAAAAATGCCGCTGCCATTGTAATGTGTCAAAATCCACTGGCCGTTGACATTCTTCTGGCGAAGCCGCGAACCCAAAACGTTGGCTTGCCTCTATCTTTCTGAAAGCGTGTCGGGTTAAGCCAACCTTGCGCAATCGACTTCTGGGGTCGTTCTTTTTCGGTTCACTGCACCTCATTGCATGGAGAAGAAAGACTATGAGACGTTCAAGATTGATTGCTGTTGCGTGTGCTACGTTGTTGACAACACTTGTTTTTGTCGGAGAGTCGCCGGCTCAGAACATCGTGTTGTTTACCCATCCACGTGTCACTTTGTCGACGAATCCGCAAACACCCACCGTGATGAGCGTTTGGTGTATTGGCTGTAGCGCTAATACTTCCATCACCTACACGGCAGGTGGGAATACGTGGTCGGGAACGTGGAACGGGCACGGGCCATACATCCTTAACCCGGGCTACTTCCCCGATTTGATTACGATGACCCATCAATCGGGTGATCCTTCGAATCTGCCTTCCAGCGGACCGGGCAACCTGACCGTTACGAACGCCGGAAGCCAGGGAAGTTCCACCGGCAGGGACTACGCACTTGACGAATAGAAATCGTCACGTTTGTCAATCAGAGATTATCAGGGAGCTGGCCGTTCAGCTCCCTGAATCCATTGAAATAGTGAACGCAGTTTGAGCGATTGGTCAACTCGAAACAGGGCGTGCACCGCATTAAGAGCCACGACCGACGAAAGGCACCCGTATTTACGGCAGTGATTTATTCGTCGTTGGAACGAGTCGCCTCAACCTTGGAGAGTAAGTCCTTAAGTTCCTGAAGTACCGTGGCTTCCGTGGGCACTGAATAAGCCGCGTAAATCCCTTCTTGCTTGCTAATTGCCAGCTTTAGAGACTCCTCGGCCATATCAGTTTTTCCATCCACCAAAAATATTCTCGCCTGAAGACGCGCCGTGCGCACTAATTCGCTTTCCCAGATGAAGTTATTCTCCTTGGTGCGAATGATCGTCATCGCTTCCGAGAGCAGATTCAAAGATTCTTGCGTTTGATCTTGAGAGCGAGCAACCCTGGCTTCCATCCTTAGGATCCTTGCATACTGCAGTTTGAAGTGATGGTACTTGGGGAACTCGCCAAACAGTTTCTGAGACTCGCTTTTCGCGACGTTAATGTCATCTTCCGTAGCGGGTAACCAACCATTACGAAAGTTTATTCGAGAGCGAATTAAATAGGCTTCAATGCGACGATACTGATTCTCTCGTTGGTAAGCCGTTTGCACCTCAATGACGTCATCGGCGAATTGAATCGCCTCATTTATGGTGTCAAGCGCAGCCGCATGTCCGAGTTCGTACTCTTGGGACGCTTGCTTCGTCAACGCCTGAATCAGATATTGCGAGTAAGTGGCTAACTTTTCTCCCTTCACCAGTCGGCGGAAGCGATCGCTCGCATCCTTAAAACGAAGCCTCGCCTCAGCAAAGTCTCCATTGAACTCATAGTATTCTGCAATCGCAAAAACGATGTTGGCTGAACTCAGCTGCTTTGTCCAACTATCCTTCGTCAAGGCAAGTTGAGCTTCCGCACTTCCCAATGCCGTGCGAGCATCTTGCAATTCCCCTTCCTTGAAACCCAACTGCGCCCTCTGCACTAACACATTTACCATGTTGCCACGGACTTCATCGGACACATTCGGGTTTTGGACCATCTGTTCAAACAAAGCCAGCGACTTGTCAAAACAGTCGCGTGACAGATCGAGGCTGCTAACACGCCTGAGAAGTCTTGCCCGATAATGAAGACTGTTCGCGTACCCCATGGCAATTTCTTCGTTTTCAGGCGCCAAGGCGTACAGCTCTGCATAGCCGTCGACTACAAGTTCACTGAGTGCGACGCGGCGGTTCACCTGTCGTGGAACATGAGCAACGACTTCGTCGACCGTATCCATCAAAGTATTGCCCAATCGTGAAGCTTGTGACAGCGCCTCATCCAGATCGCTGTTCTTACGCTCAAGGTCAGCACTCATTTTTTGAGATGCGGCGAGCGCTGAACCCAATTCCTTATTTTTCCCACGTAGCGTAGTCGCCATGATCACCGAACCCAAGCCAAAGAAGACCAGAACGGCGATGCTCGCCAGATAGCGACTTCGATTTCGACGGAATGAGCGTCCCAGGCGTTCCTCAAACGCTTCATGATCGCCATGAGCCACTGGCAGATCATCTGCTAACCATTTTTCCAAATCCTCAGCCAACTCATTGGGAGCCTGATACCGTTTGTCTGCGTCGATCTCCATCGCCTTGCGGCATATCGATTCAAGTGGACGCGGCGTCAAAGGATTGATGCTGCGTGGCGAAGCGAATCGCCCTTCCTGTATTTGCTCCACCCAATCCGCATCTTTTCGAGAAACACTAGGGACTCCTGTGAGGACGGTGTAGAGGATCGCCCCCAAACCATAGACATCACTGCGTCCATCAAGGTCCGCCATATGGCCTCGCGACTGTTCAGGACTCATATAGCCCGGTGTCCCAATGGTGGAACCTTCCATCGTGTCGAAGTACGCATTCGTGGACCCTGAAAGTCGTCCAGCTTGTTCACGTGGGACTACGTCGGGCTTGCCAACGACTTTCGCTAACCCCCAATCCACAACAAGCGTTTCACCGTAGGGTCCCAGGATGACATTCGCAGGCTTAAGATCACGGTGAATTACCCCTTCAGAATGGGCGTAGTCGATCGTCTCGCACATTTCGATCAGGCGACGAATCAACTTACGAAACCCGATTCCATTGGGATCGAATGGTACTTCTCCGCTGTGAAGCTTCGTCACAGTTTCCTGCAAACTGTCGCCTTGAATGAATCGCATTGCATAGTACGGGTCACCATCGACTGTGGTGCCTCGACCATAAACGGGAACCACTCCAGGATGTTCCAGCATTCCCGTTACTTCGGCTTCCAAAAGAAATCGCGCTTGTGCTTCTTCATTCTGGCGACTTGCACCGCGGATCCGCTTGATTGCAACTTCGCGGCCAAGCTCATAATCGTCAGCAATCAATATCTCGCCCAAACCACCGTGGGCATATTCTTGTTTTACACGGAATCGACTGCCTGAGCTTTCGGCGAGGAGACAGTCGGAATCATCCGTCGAAACACCCACCAAATCAGTTACCGCATTGCGTTTTGGCTGGTCCTCGATGTCTTCGAACAGACGCATCAGGGAATCGCCCGTCGGTAACTTGTCGATACAAAGTGAATGGTCACCGCCGTTCACTATCAACTGAGTCTCGACGACTTGGTCAATTGCCAGCGCTTGCGGCTCGCTAATCCAGCCTCTATTAAGAATCTCATCGCGTATTGGATGCAGCGAGATCTGTTGTGCCTCCGAGTCGACCCAAGACGTCACAACGTCCATGAGCTGTTGTTGATTGAGGAGTCCCAATTGAACGGAAACCATTCCGAAGAGGAGATCATTTCCCTCGTTAGCGTTTGAGATCACAATAGAGCCCCAAGATTAGATTCAAAGAGATCGATACGACAATTGTGCCATTATTCTGACCAACAGAGCCTTCGTTTGCCAGTGACTTTTGGCCACAAAAACCATGATCGTCTTGCGAGGACGCACAATTATTCGGCGATAATTAATTTGGCGGCAAAAATGAAAGGAATAACATT
>CAYYHV010000566.1:0-4315 GCA_964471695.1 uncultured Pirellulaceae bacterium | reverse complement strand
ACGTTTGGGAAGGCGCCTTGATCAGCCTGCTAATTGGCGCAGGAATCGGTCTACTCGTTGGAAAATTGAGTGCGGATATTCGCAACGCGGTGTATTGGTCCACTTTGGTCGCAGCCTTTGCGTACTTGTCTGTTTCCATCGATCCCATCTTTAGCTTTCAACATCGCATTGCTTGGTCGACGGCTGGAGCATTGTCTGGGGCGCTGGCTGGCACTCTATTCACTGACAAGTTGTGGAAGAACCTTATCGTTTCGGCAATCCCGGCGGGAATAGTGATGCTCGCCTTTGCCAGCTTCTTCACGACTCGCGCCAAACTGGACGCGAAGCTCGACGCAATCTTCGCGCCTCTCATCGGATTGCTGGTCGGTGTGCTGGTTTGGATCATTCGCTGGTTAGAGTCGCGACGGAATATGCCGCGATATATAACCGCTACCTGGCTGATGGTTGCCGTTTGCATTGCAAACATTCTGGCTCAATGGTCCCTCGGGCGATTAGCATTCAATTGAGCCCAACACATGACTAGCGAAGCGGAAAAAAGTGACCGCGCGATCGGGCAACCAGGCGACCGAGCGCCTGTGAAATCGGTCCCCTACCCCGTCGACAAGTCTATCGCGGCAGCTTCCGTGGCACCGAACGCGTCCAACGGTGACGCGTCTACACCTGAGGCGGTTCTTCTAGGTAGACGCCGATCTTTCTTGGTTCCCATTGTGTGCCTATGTGCCCAAAATGTTCGTTCTTGCCTAAAGCCGTGATACGGTTATTATTCCGGACTACCACAGCTGTTGAATAGCTACGGAATTAGTTGCCGCTTTTAACCAGCCGGTTGGGAACATTGCCTACGGCCGCGATGGGCAGTTTGGGATGAGTCAACTACCGTTATTCGGCCAGAGCTAGTCATAGGCAACAGAGAGAACCAATCATGAATCACAAATTCAATAGCCTGACAGTCATTTCCCTAATTGGCTTGGCGATTTCGGCCCTCGCCAATGCACAAGAAATCCAACCTGCAAAGGTCGAAGTCCGATTGGCTTCGGAAATACACTGGCAGAAACTAAACCCCGCTCGCGGTGACGCAAGTCCACAAGCTGGAACAATCTGGGGAGACCAAACGAAGGACGGTGAATCTGGTTTTCTCGTCAAATTCGTCGACGGCTTTTCTTCACCACCGCATATTCACAACATCACTTATCGTGGCATTGTCCTGGGTGGTGGCCTTCACAATAACGACCCAGAAGCAACACCTATGTGGATGAAGGTAGGCTCGTACTGGACCCAACCTGCAGGTGAAATTCACATCACCTCCGCACGCGGAGCAAGTATTGGCTACGTTGAGATTCAATCCGGTCCATACCTCGTGAAGCCGAGTTCGGAAGCGTTTGACAACGGTGAACGCCCAATCAATGTCGACGTCACAAACATCGTATGGCTAGATGCTTCAAATACATCATGGGTGAAAGGCAAAACCAATGCGGACGCATCCCAAAACGTTCAGATGACCTTCATGTGGGGTAATCCGAAATCCAAAATGGTCAGCGGCACGATGGTTAAGTTACCTGCAGGATTCTCTGGCAAGCTGAACACGGAAAGCTCGGATTTCAAAGTCATCGTTATCGAAGGCGAAACCAAGTTGCACTTGGACGGAGGCAAAGAAGTGAAAATACTCACCGCTGGCGGATACTTTGGGTCGGCAGGCAGGGCTTCCCATCACGTAACTTGCAAGGATAGGTGTACTATCTACGTTCGCACTAAAGGCAAATACGCAGTCGTGCCTGAGTAAGAAGGCCCACGCCAAGCAGTTGGCCGCCATGACACATCCAGTGAGACGCCGATAACCGCCACTGTGCTTGCCCCGGCTGCAACATCGGACCCTCCTGATACGATATCCCGGCTGGCAGCGTTTACACCTGAGGCGGGTCTTCGAGGAAGACGCCGATCTTGCGAAACTTGTCGTAGCGTTGATCGACAAGTTTATCTTTTGGAATTTCTGTTAACTCTCGGAGCGTTTTCAACAGGAACATCTTGAGATTGCCGGCCATCCGGTGATGATCACGATGAGCGCCACCAAGCGGTTCTTCGATCACTTCGTCGACGATGCCAAGACTCAGTAGGCTGTCCGATGTGAAACGCAAGGCCTCAGCGGCTTGTTCCGCGAACTTGTGACTCTTCCAAAGAATGCCGGCACACCCTTCCGGGCTAATCACCGAGTAATAAGAATGCTCCAACATCGCGACTCGGTCCCCTACCCCGACACCAAGTGCTCCACCACTGCCGCCTTCGCCGATAACAACGCATACAATGGGCGTTTCGATTCGCGACATCTCAAACATGTTTTCCGCGATCGCCTGACTTTGTCCCCGCTCCTCGGCTCCGATTCCCGGATAGGCGCCTGGCGTATCAATCAGGGTGATCACGGGAATACCGTACTTCGCGGCCATCTTCATTTTTGTGAGAGCTTTGCGGTACCCTTCCGGGTGGGCACATCCGAAGTAACAAGCCGCACGTTCTTTAACGGTTCGGCCCTTCTGGTGGCCCACCACCATGACTTTGAATTCACCAATCTTCGCAAAGCCCGTACGCATGGCTCGATCATCACCAAAATGACGATCACCGTGTAACTCCACAAACTCATCGAACACGAGCGACAGATAGTCACTGGTATGGGGTCGGTCCTGATGACGAGCAACGCGGACTTTTTGCCAAGCCGTCAGCCCCTCATAGACTTGCTTTGTTGTATTGGCCAGATCTCGCCGGAGCGAACGTAGCTCTTCGCCGTTGGCTTCTTCCGATTCGGAGAGCGCCTCGATTTTGTCTTCCAGATCATAAATGGGTTGCTCGAACTCGAGTCCCAGATTGCTGCGTCGCGCCATACTTACCTCGTTTACCACTTACGTTTTGCGCAGCCTACTCCAGCCGCTTAAGTAGGTCAATTACAAACGGCTCGCTAGTGAACGAGCCATCCGCTGAGAGCCAAAATTGCAGCCGAAAACGCTACCCTTCAGCCTTTTTGACCTGGGCAAAGACCCTGATCTTGTCGAAATCCTTGAGAAACTCTTTAAGCGTCGCGGGCCGCTTCTCAGCCTTCTTCGACATGGCTCGCATGATCAGTTTGGAGAAATCGGAAGTCACTTCCTTATTCAGGCTGGAAATCGCAGGAATCGGGGCTCGGAGATGCTTATTGAGCAGCTCGTCGGCGGTATTTCCCGTGAACGGTGCCCGACCAACGCAGAGCTCGAAGGCCACGCATCCAAAACTATAAATGTCCGCCTGCCGATCGAGATGCTCACCGCGAATCTGCTCAGGCGACATATACGATCGGGTGCCCATAATCTTGGCTTTGCCGCCAAACAGACCGCCGAGCGCCGATTTCTTTTTGATCTTCTGACCGATTGCAAAGTCAATCAAGCGAACTTGCGCCTTGTCACTGATCAGGAAATTATCCGGTTTCACATCGCGATGAATCCAACCCTGTTCGTGCAAATGATGCAGCCCGCTGGCAGCCTGCTTGATGATGTCTGTCAAATGCTCCTTAATCAGCTCAGGTACAAGCCGAATCGACTGCTTCAAGTTGGGCGCATTGAAGTAATCCATGACAACGTAGGGGATCTCACGGGCCACGTTGTATTCACTGACCGGATTCACATTGGGATGATCCAATGTTTTTCCAACCGTGTACTCGTGTTTCAGAGTCGCGATTTCGTTCTTATTCTTCCGATGCTCCGGTTGCAGCGATTTGATGGCAACCCGTTTGTTGTCAACGGAATTCATTGCCTCCCATACATGGGTCGCATTGCCAGCTCGAATGAGCTTCAGAAGTCGATAGGGACCGATATAATCCACAACTAGCGTCGCTTTCCTGGCCGCAAATCGTGTTGCCTGCCTCGAGGTTGTTCTCTTGCCCTGTTCCGTTCCAGTTTATCCAAAACGTACGATTGGATAAAGGCTGGCCCGAATATCTACGCCAAAGCCCCGCCGAAAAAAACGTCATCGCGGCTCTGACTTTCGCGGCTTTCTCAAACCAACGAAGGACGCTTGAGTCCGTCATCCGGCCAAGTGCGAATTCGACGGACTCAGCAGTCGATCGAACGTAAATTTAGGCGATTCTCAGTAGGTAACCTGGAGTAAGTACAGCCCTTGTGGAGGAGCCGTCTTTCCCGCGAACTTCCGATCCCGCTTTTCAAGAATTTCCGCGGGCCATTGGACAGTTTGGTGACTTTGCCCGACTTCGACGAGTGTTCCCACGATATTGCGGACCATGTTGTAAAGAAATCCGTCGGCTTCGACTTCAATGAAAATTTCGTTGCGCTCCAGCGGCGAA
>CAYYHV010000565.1:0-4330 GCA_964471695.1 uncultured Pirellulaceae bacterium | reverse complement strand
GTACGCAACCATCGGTTGCTATCCCTGCTTACATTGACGGTTTCTTCGAGGGATTGTTCGCTTTCCGTGTTTCTGGATGAAATCAGATGTGCGGTTGTCCAACCTGCTCGAAGCTTCGTATTCTAAAAGCTCGTCGAAAGCTGTCAAAGGGCGGTTACAGCTTTATTAGCCGGAAGTGTATCGGCATGTACGGCCCAGCTAACTGCAGCTAATCGAACACTTTTCCGCACCTTTTGCTTTCAACGAACCCATTTCGGCGTTTAAATCGGGTCGTGGGTATCGTCGGGCTTTATCGAATAGTTTGAAATTAGAAAGACGGGGACGAACATGTTCGCCACTCGAATCAAGAAATTCAGCATGACATCTTCTTTTCAGCGGTCGCTTTTGATTGTGGCTGTAGTGTTCTCTGGTGGCAGTGTTTGCCTTGGTATCACGGTCGAAGAGGCGTTGAAGTACGTACCTGTGCAAAAAGACGCCGAATACGACCGGCCCTCTGCGAAAGAAGTCGCTCAGTGCAAAGTCAAAACGGAAGAAGTCGGGGGAATCCCGTCGATTGTGGTCCGTGGGGCCACGGGGGAAATGCTTCGGGCCTTCACGGACACCAACAAAGATGGTCGCGTTGACCAGTGGCGCTACTATCAAAATGGAATTGAGTCCTACCGCGATATGGACACCAATTACAACGGTCAAGCTGATAATCACCGTTGGTTAGGCATGGCCGGCATGCGGTGGGCTGTTGATACCAACGAAGACGGGACGGTAGATGGGTGGAAAATGATCTCCCCCGAAGAGATCTCGGCGGAAATCGTAGCGGCAATTCGCTCAAAAGATGTGGCTCGTTTTCAAGCCGTCTTGATGACCGGTAGCGAACTCAAAAGTCTCGGGTTGGGCAAAGAGATGGAGGCTCGAATCCAAGGCACTTTGTCGACTTCTCCGGCTCGCTTCAAGAAAGCCGCCGCGTCACAGCGAGTCGTCGGTCCACGGGCAAAGTGGGTGCATTTTAGTGCGGCGAAACCAGGTGTTCTGCCGGCTGGGGCTAACGGCAATGCCAACGATATTTTCATCTACGAGAATGTGGCTGCGATGCTTGAGCAAGGGCAGGTTTCGATTGGGACGTTTATTCAAACCAGCACCGGGCAATGGCGAGCCATCGACATTCCCATCTCCCTGATGGACGAAAAAGATCGTATGGATGCGACGGGCTTCGTGCTCGTTCCCAATAATCCCGAGCCTCCTGTGCCGGAAGAAGACCTCGTCAACAAGGAGACTCAAAGAATGGTCTCCAAGATTGACGAGCTCGATAAAGCCATTCGAAACGCAGGACCGAAGGAAAAGAAGCGACTTTATGAGGAGCAAGCGACCTTGCTTCGCGAACTAGCCAGCAAGGCCAAGACGCAAAAAGCCCAGGCTGTTTGGATTCGTCAATTGGCGGAGATGCTTGGTACTGCGGCTCAAACCGGGGACTATCCGGAAGGCGTCAGCAAGTTGGAGCGATTGTTTAAGGAGCTTGCGAGTCAGCCTCAATCGCGTGGATCAGATTTGACTGGGTATGTGCGGTTTCGATTGCTGACGGCGGATTACGCGTTGAGACTGCAGGATCCTGAGGAGAAGAATTTTGCCAAGATTCAAGGTTGGTGGCTGGATCAACTCGAAGGGTTTGTCAAAAACTACCCCAAAGGCCCCGACGCTTCGGAAGCAATGCTGCAAGCTGCAATTGCCGAGGAGTTCGCGCAGAACGATAAGCCGGCTTTGAAATGGTATGAGCGAATCGTAAGCAGCGGTGCCGAGGGTATCGAACTCGAAAAAGCCAAAGGGGCTCGGCAACGATTGACTTCAGTTGGCAAGACGCTGCGTTTCGAAGGCAAAACGACTGACGGCAAGACGCTGAACGTTTCGCAATTGAAAGGGAAGTATGTCCTTATTCACTATTGGGCGACTTGGTGTGATTCCTGCTTGGAGGACATGAAGTTGATTGACCTGTTAACTCGCAAGCATAAGCAGTTCTTCCCTGTTGGTGTTAACCTCGATACGGATCCCAACTTGCTCTCTGCTTTCCTCAAAAAGAACCAATTGAAGTGGCCGCAGATTTACGAAAAAGGTGGTTTGGATAGTCGACCTGCAGTTCAGTTGGGGATTCCGACGGTTCCTACCATGATCTTGATCGACGACCGTGGCGAAGTCGTCAGTCGAAACATTCACATTTCTGAGTTGCAGGAATTCTTACTCAAGAATCTTGATTAGTCGGCCGCATCAAGGAAACATGTCAGAAAACGACGCTCGTTCGGGCGTCGTTTTTTTTTGCGCGCTTTCATCCGTTCGTGCGCAAGATTTGCCGCGCCAGTTTCTCGATTCCCTATGATTTCCTTCTTGGCTGAGGAGAGTTTCGGCCATAATCGAGTAAGCTTCACTGGATGGGATACCCTTGAAAGGCTTGCGGGGATGTTACGAAGAGGAATGATACGACGTTCATCGCTGGCGTTTCTTTGCATGGCCGTCTTGAGTGTTGTGTTCGCAATGGCCGATGGCTTTGTCTCGCCCGGAAGTAGCGAAACCGACACGTTCACATTCGCTCGGATACGTTACGACAGTATTGGTGGGTACGGCGAATCTTGGTACCGACACGAAGGTCGCGATTGGGAACGCTGGGAAACGGACTATCCTCGAGCCGAATTGAACCTCATCACGAGACTCAAAGAACTGACGTCAATCTCCGTGAGTGAACGACCACGCGTGATACGTTTGACGGATAAGAACCTTGGCGACTATCCGTTTATCTTCATGAGTGATGTGGGTTGGATGCGGCTCAGTGTGGCTGAGCGAGACGCTTTGGAAGTCTATCTTTTGAAAGGTGGGTTCCTCTGGGTTGACGATTTTTGGGGAGATGCGGAATGGGACAATCTCGCTAAGACGTTCCAGGCGATGGAGCGAGCCTGGGAATGGAAAGAGATCCCGCAGGATCACGCAATTCTGCGAGTCGTTTATCCCATGGAGGCGTGCCCACAAATTCCGGCCCGCATCTTCTATCAGGCAACCGGTTTGCCTTTTGATCCTCCCGGAGTGCATCGATTTCCGGCTGGCGGAACGCGAGGTGTTAACCGCGTCAATTTTCGCGGACTCTTCGATTCTCGTGGCCGGTTGATGGCTGTCGCCACGCACAACACAGACGTCGCCGACGGATGGGAGCGGGAAGGCGAGTCCAAAGAGTTCTTTGACCTTTTCTCCGTAGATTCGTACGCTATTTCCATCAATATTATTGTCTACGCCATGACACATTAAATCCTTTTTGGCGGTCATGCATTCTTCGTTTGACTGGGTGCCAGTAGTGCCTGAACTCCCCGACATTGTTGCCTACGTCGAAGCGCTGGAACGCGAAATCGTTGGGTGCGTTTTGAATCGAGCCGAAGTGCGTGGCGTGTCGGCATTGAAGACCTTCGACCCGCCGATTGATCAAGTCGAAGGATTGTCGGTTACGGGGATTCGCCGCATGGGGAAACGTCTTGTCCTCATTTTTGAGGACAATCTTTTCTTAACCGTTCATCTGATGATCGCTGGACGTCTGTTCTGGAAAAAAGTGAATGCAAAATCGGGGCGCGATACCCTGCTCGTTCTTCGTTTTGATCATGGCGCTCTCTTTTTGAGGGAGCTCGCAAAAAAAGAAACGGGCGCGAATCTGGCTTCATCGTGGAGAGGAATCACTGCTTGAAACACATCAACGGGATGGACTGGAACCACTGGAGATCGACGAAAAGCAATTCGCAACACGGCTCCTTAGACAGAATCGTACGTTGAAGCGGGCGCTGACCGATCCCCAGATTTTCTCTGGGATAGGAAACGCATACTCCGATGAGATTCTTTTGAGGGCAAAGCTCTCGCCCGTAAAAAGAACCAAGCAGCTCGACACGGTGGAGGTTTCACGCTTGTTCGCTGCAATGCAATCTGTTTTGAGCGAGTGGATTGAGCGGTTGAGGAGAGAGTTTCGGTCGGGATGGCCGAAGAAAGTGACGGCGTTTCGACCGGAGATGGCGGCGCACGGAAAGTTTGGGCAAGACTGCCCTGTCTGTGAGACAAAGATCGAGCGAATTATCTACTCTGAGAATGAAGTCAATTACTGCCCATCGTGTCAGACGTTGGGACGAATTCTTGCTGATCGCTCTCTGTCGAGGCTTCTCAAAGATGATTGGCCAAGGACGCTGGAAGAGATGGAAGACTTCCGAAGTTAGGGGATGCTTTTTGGGGCCGATGAGCAAGGAAGTGATCAATTCCCATTTGGGGGCTTGCCCGAACCACGCTCATCGTCCAGAGCCCATGAGAAGAACCGTCTGCCGCAATG
>CAYYHV010000564.1:0-4331 GCA_964471695.1 uncultured Pirellulaceae bacterium | reverse complement strand
GACTCGTCAAAAGCGGTGTTCTTGGCTTTTTCGATCAGCCATTGGCATTCGTCGGGGGCAAAGCCGACATGAAATTGCTTGATGCTTTCTTCGCTGATACCACGCTCAGCCAGATAAAGGCGCGCCTTGTTTGCAACGGAACCATCGCATAAGCACTTGTGGAACTCTTGTTCGGCCCAAGCCACGGCTCTTAAGAGCGTTGGTTTGTGATCGGAAGTTCCTTCTTGGGCAACCGGGCCAGCTTTCTGAACGACAATTCCAGCCCGTTCCGCCAGTAGCTCAAGGGCTTCGCGGAAGCCGACGGACTCTTTCTGCATTACAAAGCTGAACACGTCGCCGCCGACATCACAGACCCAGCACTTCCAGCTTTGACGTTCTGGATTGATTTTTAGACTGGGGCGGCTGTCTGAGTGCCAGGGGCAAAGAGCCGTATAGTTGCGTCCCTCACGGCGCAACTCAAGGTAGGAACCAACGACATCAACGATGTCCGTTGCTGTTCTTACCTGCTCTTTGAGATCTTCCGCTGAGTATGACACCGAATTCCCCACACCTAATTTGTGTGCGAAGCCACCAAGAACTAAGGGAATTGAAAGCCTACAAACGGTGAAGGCGCGAAGACGAGAATCGTCTTCCATGAAAAGCTGACCTCCTTGCAGAGTTCGCCATCCATGTTGCCGTGGCTCGCGAATCGCCTCAGTCCGAGTTGCTCACAACCCCAAAAAAACCGATTCACAAATCGACCGTTGTACGCGGCGGCTTTTTTCAGCAATTGGCATTTCATTGCCAACCGTTTCAAACCGAAGAAGTCCGACGCTTGCTTTCCTTAGCTTTGGTGCTCTCCATAGCACGTCTCCGCGGATTATAACCCTCGCCAAGTTCGTGGTCAACGTTGCGCGAAAAGCTGCTAGCGTTGACGTCGGTGGATAACTTGCTGGCAGTCTGTCGATGCCCCAACAAACGACTACTACGAGTCGTTATCCTCAAAGACTGAGTCGATATGGGCGTAGGCGTTGGGACTCGGAGCCGTCGAAGACGGCGGCAGAATTTGCGTTGGATCCAACGTTGACGCCATTGGTTCCGCAACCGAACTTGTGAATTCTGAAGAGAAAGCCGAGGGCGGTGTCGAGCCGGTCAAGGAGTTTGCCGTCAATTGATTGATGACCAACAACGCATCAATGGGGCTGACGGAGTTATCGCCGTCAATATCGACGAAAGGTAATGGGCCGTCGACAAGCGCTGGGTGAGTCTCGGGGAATGTCAACGTTTCACCCAGAAGATTGATCACGGTCAACGCGTCGATCGGCGACGTCGCACCATCGCCGTTAGCATCCGTGGGCATTACAGGGTTTTGCCATGCTCGTGTTAATGCCGTGGAGTACACGACCAAGTCGACTGGGTCCGAAAAAGCTCCGTCACCATCACCAATTCGATAGCGAAGCGTTTCACGGCCCACAAAATTCGGAGACGGTGCGTAGCGAATGGACTGGCCAACGATGGTTGATAATCCGTTGACGCCGCCGAAGAGAAGCTGCACAAAGCCGTTGGCGAGATTGCTGTCTACGTCGGACGCGCCTGCCATCACATTGAAGACGCCCGGAGTTCCCCCAACGACGACTTGCGTTTGACCCGTCAGCAATGGACTGTCGTTGACGTTGGTGACAGTAATCGAAACCCTTGCGACGTTACTGACACGACCGTCAAAGTCGGTAACGCGATAGTCCAGTCGATCAGTACCCACATAATCCGCGTCAGGGGTGTAGATCAGGCTTCGAGTCGCCGAATTGACTTGGACCGAACCGTTGATTGGTTGCGTAATGATTTCCAGCGTATTCCAGTTGATGTTGTCATCGGGATCGGTAACGTAACTGGTCAGGTTGATGGAATGGCCGTTGGTGTCCTCCGCGACTTCTCGTGATAAATCGCTGGCCATGGGCGTGTCGGGTACGCTCCCCACGGTGATGGTTACCGTGGCAGCGTTGGAGGTGATACTGTTCGTATCGCGGACGGTATAACGGAGTTGATCGGTTCCTGAGTAATTTGGGTTGGGCGTATAGATGATTCGGCCATTGGACAGAACTTCGGCTGATCCATTGTTTGGACCAGAGACCAACGTGATGGTGTTGTTGAGTATAGAGCCGTTGGCGGAAGTGTCGTTGGAAACGACGTTGATGGTGACGGCATTGTCTTCGGTGGTCGTAGCAACGTCGTTTCTTGCGAGCGGTGGTTGATTCGAAGAGTTCACTTCAAAATCGACTTTGACATTGCGGTCGCCCATGGTCACGTTGCCGACGACCAATTGGCCTGCCAGCGGAGATCCTTCGACGCGAACTTCGTAGTTACCAGCCGGAACTTCCAGTTGATACCCGCCAGCGGTGAGCGTTTGGGTGGTGAAAGTGCCTCCGGTACCCGTGACGGTAATGTCCATGTTGTTGAATCCCTCACCGGGATCGTAGATGCCGTTGCTATTGTTGTCGTCGTAGACCACACCAAGAATTTGCGCAACGTAACCACCGCGGCGACCAAAGTTCTGCGTGGTCAAAAGCGGGCCAACGTCGGTGGTGCTACTGTTCTCAGCAATAACTGAGATCCCGACTTCGTCGACGGCATCGTCCATGTAGTTAATGCGATGGCCGGCCGGAGATTGAATTCCACCAGGGCCTTCTCCCCAATCAATCACAAAGCCTGCGTGGCCGTGGATATGAGACTCAGCAAACGCGTAGATGTTTTCGGTGGCACGACGAAGTGGCGAATAGCCTTCGTTGCGGACTCGTTGACCAAGATCAGGTTCGCCGGGTAGCTGGTGGGATTGAGAATCGGCGTTGCGCATCTCAATCGTATGCTTGAGCGCTGCGTCGATGAGGTCTTCATTCCAGGCAACGGGATGAGTCGGTTCAAGTTCAGCCCACTGTTGTGCGAGCAGCGTGCCACTCACGTTGAAGAAATCCAAAGCCGCCTGGACGGCAGGATCGCGGGCTCGCAAAGGATTCGTGCTCGACAGGAGGATGCTCAACTCACCCTGCGGATCAAGCCGCATACGGTTGATGTCTTCCATGAAGGCTTGTTCGATGGGACTTGGATCGAAGGCGAGCAAGCGCCGGGTTTCCAACGCTTCGCCACCAACCAAACTTGAAGTGGTTGAACGTGAACGCTTTGAAGTCCCGATTTTCTGCCGCCGCCGCATCATGGTTCATCCTGATCGAATCGCGAACAAGAGCACACGATGTGTGCATTCTTACTTCCCAGCGTAATGCTGAATTCGTGAAAATACAACAAAACAGAGCCTCATGACGGCTGGAAGGGTTGTAGCGAGGCACTCATGCGTATTCGGCTATACGAACGTAAGGGCAAACGGTTCGCTGAGGCCTAATTAAACCGTAGTGGGCGTTCGCCAACCATCACTTTCGTCGTGGCTCGTTCTCCGCCGCGGATGACCGCCACTTCGACCTCGTGGCCAATTGGGGTCTGCGCGATTGACAGGCTGAGATCAGATGTCTTGTCGATGCGTGTCCCATTCCAATCGACAATCACATCCAGTGGACGCAAACCAGCCAATTCGGCTGGCGAAGGTTCGTTGCCGTTGCGAACCAGCGATTTGATCATTGCGCCGTTGGTGTCGGGTAAATCGAGATTCGATGCAACATCGGGCGTAATCTCATTCAATTGGATCCCCAACCAGCCCCTCGCGACGCGTCCGTCGGTTCGCAGTCGATCGAAAATTCGCTGAGCCACGTTGCTTGGTATTGCCAGACTGATTCCTTGAAATGCCGGGCCAACGATCATCGTGTTGATACCGACGATGCGTCCTCTAGAATCCACCAGTGGGCCGCCGCTATTGCCAGGATTCACTGCGGCGTCGGTTTGCAAGAAATCCTGGTAGACCGTCCCAGCCTGATTGCCGCGATTCTTGGCGCTCACGATTCCGGAAGTAATGCTATGTTGAAATCCAAATGGGCTGCCAACAGCCCAGACCAACGCGCCTTCTTCGATCGAGTCGCTGTCTCCCCATTCGGCGGCAATCAGATTGTCGGCATTGATGCGAAGTAGTGCCAAGTCGGTCAACCGATCGGCTCCGACAGGTACCGCGGGCAGTCTTCGACCATCTGAAAGTTTGACGACGATCTGCTCAAAGTCACTGATGACATGCAGATTCGTCAGGATGTAGCCGTCTTTGGACACGACCACTCCGGAACCCTGGCCGCGATTCTTTCGCTCGCGCCGAGGCACACCAAACAGATGCGCCATCTCGTCCTGCGGTATGGTTTTAGTGGATCGCGAAAGCGTTTCGATATGGACGACACTTGGTGCGACACGCTGCGAAACCATCTGCGAAG
>CAYYHV010000563.1:0-4336 GCA_964471695.1 uncultured Pirellulaceae bacterium | reverse complement strand
AAAAACGGCGACTTTCATCGGTGGTATAGACTTTGCAATGGTGTTTGCCGGACGATTCTCTCAGCACCATCCATAGATGTAACTCCGGATATGATTTCTACACCACGCACACACGGCTCGAACAACAACTCCGAAACCCACCTCAGTTCAATGCCCGTTTCACCGACCGGCGAAGGACAAGAAATTCCCCCGACCAAGTCGATGCATAGCGGCAAGAAACGGGTGCCATGGACGCTTGTGAATTTCTGGTTGGACGCAACGATGCTTGTCGTTTTTCTGGCACTGGTTCTCGTTTCGACGATCATTCGCTTCGTCTTTCCGGCGGCCACGGCTGCAAGCGGGTGGGAACTCTGGGGCTATGGCGTCGACGCATGGATGTCAACGCAGTTTGCTTTGGTGGCGATCATGACTTTTGCGATCGTCGTCCACCTGATGCTGCATTGGAGCTGGGTCTGCGGTGTCTTTTTCGGCAAACTCTACAAGGTCGATCGCAGTCGACTCCCGGATGATGGCGTTCGAACCATTTATGGCGTTGGCCTGATGATTGTCATACTCAATGTCATGGGGCTGCTCATTGGCCTCGCCGCACTCATGGTGCGTTCACCACTCTGAGCCGGACAATGCAGGATTGACTTCGCTACTCAGTGCAATGCCACGCATGACGTCTATGTACAGAACGGGCAAGCGGAAGGATCGTCGACGAACATAAAGACCCAACCGCGGTAAATCGACAAGCACCCCATAATGACAACGCACCAACCCGCCCAAGTGAACAAACGCATTCGCCACTGCATCGGAATCACTCCCGCTGTCGTTCCCGTCGCAATCATGACGGGCAGCGTCCCCATACCGAACACGCCCATCACAGCCGCCCCAAGCAGCATGTCACTCGTCCGAGCGGCGATCAACAGGAATGCGTAAACCAGGCCGCAAGGTAAGAAACCGTTCGCAATACCAGCCAGAAACAATCCGAGATGACTGCGTTGTTTGAGCAACGCACGAAGAACCCCGCCTGTGCCGCAGATAGAAGCGGTTCCATTGATCGCGGCACGTCGCATGACTCCGGCTGTTATCAGTCCCTCACGCAACAGAATCAAACCAGCCACAAATGCGAGAATCGACGTCAGATTAATGCCAAACCAACCTAGCCCGAGAAGTCGCTGTCCACCAAACCCAGCCATGGCTCCGAGTACAGAGTACGTGAAGACGCGACCCAAACTGTAGGCGACTTGCCAACCCAGATTCTGCCGCCAACCATTGGATGCCGAACCGAGGAGTGCCGCGAATGGGCCGCACATGCCGATACAGTGTGACGACCCAAGCAGCCCCGACATCAGGATCAACGGAAACTCAATCATCCTATGACTCCTTCCGATCTTGCGAGGGAATCATCCGACCGAGCCGCGTTTATCGTTGAGTCCAATGGAATCACTACGTCGCCGCCTACCCACGATACGTTGGGGGCAGAAGCAGAGGCTCGCGCCGCCAACCGAAGCGATTCGGTAATCACAAAGCCACTGCTAAGAACCATCGCGACAGCCGCAACAATGGGGCTTAGTCGTCCCGTAGATGCGATTGCAATTCCAATGACATTGTACGAAAAAGACCAGATTAGATTTCGCCGAATCGTTCGCTGCGTGTCCCGAGCCAACCCGACTGCCCAAGGGAGTTGGGCAAGATTCGCCGACATCAAACATACGTCGGCTGCGTCACGTGACACTTCGACGCCACATCCCATCGCGATCCCTACATCAGCCGCGCTCAATGCCGGTGCGTCGTTCAACCCATCTCCAACCATCGCCACAACGCGCTCATTCGACTGTAAAGTTTTGATTCGGTCGAGCTTATCTTCGGGTAGAAGCTCCGAGCTGACTTTCACATTGAGTTGCTCGGCAAGCTGGTTAGCCCGACCGTGTCGGTCACCCGTTAGCAGTTCGACACTCAGTTTCGAATCGCGAAGTCGTTGAAACACGTCAACTACGGCGGTCCGAACCTGCTCGTCGAATGCGAAACCACCATGGATACGTCCGTCCCAACCAACGTACATGGCTGAACGACCCTTTTCTTCCGAGGTAACAAAATGATCCTCAATCGTAGCCGTGGGAATCATACCTTGCTGCAGGCAAAAATCACGACTCCCCAATACAGCCGTCGATTTCCAAGAGCCATTCGACACTGAGGTTGGAAAGACGACGTCGGCCAGAACACCGCTGCCGGGTATCGTTCGGCTGGATAACAATTCCAATCGCGCATCCGAATGTGAGCTGCAAGCCCTTAATGGTTCATCCAACGCCGTGAATGCGGCCTGCGCCAAAGGATGATGCGTGCGAGATGCCAGCAATCGCGTCAACTCTGCGCCTAGTTGCTCATTGCCAGGAGACCAGATCGCACTGGCGAGTCGCGGGTTATCTGTCGTTACCGTTCCAGTTTTGTCAAAGCAGAAATGATTGACCGAAGCCAACCGCAACAAGTCATCGCTTGATCGAAACACCATCCCATGAGTCGCCGCTTGGCCAATCGCTGCCCAAACCGCCAACGGAGTCGCAACGGCCAGAGCACACGGACAGGCAATGAGTACCACCGCCATCGACGCCATCAGCGCATCATGAAACCCCGCGAAACTCAACTGATAGAGGAAAACGCTGGTTGAAACAACAAAGATCAAACCTGCAAACCTCGCAGCCCATCGGTCCGCCAATCGCTCAACACGTCCCGGTCGACGTGCCGACTCTCTCACCAATTCAATAAGTCGCTGTACGACGGTGGATTCCAACGATGACGTGACTTCCACATCGAGACATCCATCCAGATTCACGACGCCACCAAATACGGAGTCGCCGACCGTTACACTCGTTGCGTTACTCTCGCCGGTGATCATGCTGAGATCAACAAACGACTGCCCAGCATCCACCACCCCATCCAGAGGGATTCGTTCACCGGGAAGTACACGTATTCTTTGCTGCGGCTGAACTTGATCGAGCGCGACTTTTCCCGTGCCATTTGGTGTAATCAACCGAGCCGAGTCGGGAAGAATATCTTGTAGCGTTTCCAGCGACTTCATCGCTCGCTGTTTCCCATTGGCTTCGATCCAGCGACCAATCGTGACAGCCAAAAGTATCATGCACACAATTTCGAGATAGATGTGTTCGCCACCCGTATCGATGGAAACCACGGAGTAACCATAGGCGGCGGCAACTCCAACCAGCAAAAGCACATCAGATGAGAAGATTCGACTTCGCAACTGTGCCACCAGAGATTGAAACAATGGCTGACCGAGAAAGATCAGGACCGGCGTGGCAAAGAGCAAACATCCCAATCGCATGAGTTCTTTGAACGCTGCCGACCGAGCATTCGGAGCAACCGAATAGGCATCCCAACTCCAAAGGGCCATCGTAAAGACCATGACATTCATGGAGAAGAATACGGCCAATCCCAATCGAAAAACAGTTTGCCCCAACCGTCGATCACTGCCAACCTCGCTCATGACGTCAGCAGCAATACGGCACCCAACGCAACAATACCGTTTGCTGCCTAGGCCGTCACTCGCGGCGCGTACGGGCAAGCCACAGTAGTCGCACTTGGAATCTTGGTTCCGACTCATCGGTTGATGACTTCGAACAGTTCGGATTGTAGTGCGGGAAAAAGGTAGCGAATCGTGTATACCACGGCTAACGTCCAAAACCCTAACCACATCAATCGCACGTACCAGGGGATATCGTTGCTTCGGTAGCTGTGAAAACGCCTGTCGGCAGCCATATCATCGCGGTCAGGCATGTCTGGAGTCTCCGGGTTGTCTTTGCTGCTTGTCCATTTCCAGTTCACGTTCCAACATCGTGTGCTTCGGAGCCTCCATATCGTGGAAGGCGCCGTTCACCCCAGCCCACACCAACAAGCAAAGGAACCCTGCGCTGGCCAGCATATAATTCACCATTGGCGTGATCGCGAATGCGCCTTGCGTGTCTCCTTGAAACGTATGAATAAATTCAGAGAACTTCATTACAAACCCAATCATGCTGGGCGTCAGGATGATGATGGCAAAGGCCAGAGTCACCCAACTGGCTCGGGACGAATCCGCCCCGGAGTTCTCGTTGTTATTATCGTTGTTGCGGAGATTCTTTTGCAGCATCAGTAGCCTTCCGACTGGATGGACTCCAGCTCTTCATAGTAGGGGTAACTATCCAGCCAGGAACCAAGCCATTGCACGTAGGTAATCAAGGCCAGTCCGCGTTTGTTCGGTTTATCCTCAGCGCCGTCAAACAGCCACGGATACTCGGGCATTGGCGACTCGGGCACAATTGTCTTGGGTCGATAAAAGTGCACCGCATGCCAGTCGTTG
>CAYYHV010000562.1:3672-4389 GCA_964471695.1 uncultured Pirellulaceae bacterium | reverse complement strand
AGGGATTGCTCGACTCGCTCTCGATTGAGCAAATCCAACACTTGTTCGCGTATCTTCGAAGTTCTCAACCACTGAATAACTAGCCGGTATGTATGCTTAAGGTTCGGCACGCTGGTGGCAATTTGATTCAGTAGGGTAAATTTGTGTTAAGATCGGCTCTGGTTTTTGCACCCCGGTCTAGTTGCGAAAGGTAAATATGCGTCCATCCTATAAAAGTCGACTAGCGCATACCTTAAACCTTGAGTCGCTAGAACCTCGACATCTAATGGCGGCTCTGATCACTGAGTTCATGGCATCAAATGATACCGCTCTCGCGGATGGCGACGGTAACTTTTCGGATTGGATCGAAGTACACAACCCGACGGATGCAACGCTGCCCCTGGCAGGATGGCATCTTACGGACAACGCCGGCCAGCCGACCAAGTGGACTTTTCCGGATTTGCCACAATCAAGTCTGGAACCTGATGAGTACTTGATCATCTTTGCTTCGGGGCAATCCAATGAAGCGTATGTAGACCCCTTGGGATTCATGCACACCGACTTCAAGTTGAGTGCTGGTGGAGAGTATTTGGGACTCACCAATGCGGCTGCAACCGTTGTTCACGAATTCGCGCCAGAATTTCCGGCGCAACAGACTGATGTGTCCTACGGTGTTTACGTTGAAGAGCCGACGATCGGTCTGTTCTTCAGCGATCCGACACCAGGCGCTGCGAATGG
>CAYYHV010000562.1:0-3662 GCA_964471695.1 uncultured Pirellulaceae bacterium | reverse complement strand
CGTCAACGGTTAGCGATATCGTGTCCTTCTCGCGGAGGAGTTCGACGTACACCGGAACCTCCTTCACGCTTTCGCTCGCGGGTATCTCAAGGCCGGCGCAAAGCATTGTCTATACGCTCGATGGGAGCGCGCCGAACGCTGGTGCCCAAGTCTATTCTGAACCGTTGGTCATCGAAGGAACGACTCAGGTGCGAGCCCGTATTGTCGAAGCGGGACGGGAAGCCGGGCTAATCTCGACGGCGAGCTATTCCCGGCTTGGCGCCGACCTCAGAGACTTTGAATCACAACTTCCGATTTTGGTGATTGACAACTACGGACAAGGAGACATTCCATCCAAAGATTGGAATCAAACGGGTGCCGGAATTCGTCAAGTGGCTCGACAAAGTTCAACGGTGACGGTCTTTGGTAACCAATCCGGCACGGCCAAGTTGACTGGCCCCGTGGAATTGCACAGTCGCTCTGGGATAAGAACACGTGGCGCATTCTCAACAACGTTTCCAGAGCCCCAGTACTCGCTCGAGACGTGGGGAGAGCAGGATGACGATCGTGCGGTTTCCGTTTTTGGAATGGCGGAAGAATCGGATTGGGTCTTATACGCACCGAATCCAGTCTACGACCAGACATTGATGAATAATCAGTTTATGTTCGAACTGGCGCGTCCGATGTCAGTGTGGGCTCCGGAATACCAGTTTGTTGAGGCCTTCGTGAATACGGATGGCGACGATGTCACGATGGACGACTATGTGGGACTGTACGTGTGGACCGAAAAGGTGAAACGTGATTCGGGTCGTATCGACTTCGATCGGTTCGCGCCCGATGGCTCGTCCGGTGGCTGGTTGCTCTCCGTCAACCGAATGGACCCGATACCCGCAGACGATCCAAGAGGCGTTCCGCAGCATTTCCACACGCCGGGGCCGAATGGAGTTTTAGAAACAGCCCCCAACGCCTCGGGCGCAGGTGATGACATCCCGCGCCAGTACAACGCCTTTATCAATTTCGAACACCCAAATGGCTACGATATTAACGCGGTGCAGCGCCAGTCGATTGAGGACTGGTTCGCCAATATGGAAGATGTGCTTTATGGGCGAACGGCGATTGAGTGGAATGATCCCATCGACGGGTACGCAAAGTATATCGATGTCGACAATTTCATCGACTACTTCATTTTGAACAACTTGTCGAAGAATGGTGATGGGCTGTTGTTGTCATTTTGGTTGTATAATCCCGATCCGAATAACGGCGGGAAACTAAAATTCGGGCCGCCATGGGATTATGACTTGGGCGCTTTTGAGGGTAACCCAGCGTCCAACACGAACTATCGAGCCGACCGGCTTTGGTATGATCGCCTGTTTGACGATCCGGCGTTTCGAGACGCGTACGATACGCGGTGGCAGATGTGGCGCCAATCGATACTCTCCGAATCAGGAATGAACGCCGTCTTTGACACGTTAGTCGACGAAATTGGCGAAGACGCGATCGTTCGAGATGGCGTCCCGATTCTGGACGGACGCATCAACACGGTAAAACGTTGGCTGGCTTCTCGAGTTGCGGCAATCGACAATGCAACAGGTGGCCCAGCCATCGTGGCTGATAGAACCAGCGGCGCCTGGCCGTTGACGGTACAGTTCACAGAGGGCGCCAACATTACCAACGAAAGCGAATGGTTGTGGGATTTCGGCGATGGTCAAACCAGCAACCAGCGTAATCCAACGCATGTTTACACGACGCCAGGCTTCTTTGATGTTTCACTGCGGGTGACTGGCAGTAACGGCCAGCACTACGACTATTTTCGAAGCGAGTTCATTGCCGCAATACTTGATGGTGATGTCAACATGAATGGCAGTATTGAGTTCGCCGACATTACTCAGTTTATTGAGAACTGGCGAGCGGATACGTCGCGCGATGATGAAGTCGGCAAGATCATGAAAGGTGACCTCAACCGCGATGGAACAACGGATTTGTTGGATTGGCATATCCTACGAGTCGCTTGGAATTCCCAGGGTGGTCGACCGCTCAATCTCGATGCACTTCTGAATGGACGTGGCATGTCGAGTATCGAGAAGCTGGATTTCGCAACCGGTAGTGACGAGGCGCCGGTTTTCTTGACATCAAGTCAGGGTCTGGATCGACAGTCCTCCATCTTCACCCACTCACATTTGCTTACGGAACGTCGTCGTGATCGCATGCACCGTTTGGCGATCGAGGAATGGGCAGAACAACTTGAGAATTCCGATGAGTTCGAAGACCCACCGAGAATTCAACGAGCCCCTAGCTTCGAGTGAAATCACGATCCATCGGGTCCAAGACGCTCATCAATCTTTCGATGAGCACCTTGGATGTTGGAATCGTCGGCTGAATCGTACGTCGTCCGCACCGGAGCAATTAGCGACGAAATCGCGCGAAACCCAGCGCCGCTAGAATTAGAGCGATCATACCAGCGCTTGGTTCAGGCACAGCGGCAGCGTCGGAGGCTTGGAACTTGTTTCCATTCCAAAGATTGAAATCGCCAACGTCAGCGACTCCGTCCGCGGTGAAGTCTCCCGAGCACCAGGCGTCAGTATTCGTGAATTTATTCGCGTTCCATACGCCAAAATCAGACACGTCGACGACTCCGTCAAGATTGGCGTCGCCTAGCAGATAGGGATTCTGTGAAGCGAGATTAGCCGCTCCTGCTTCGGCCAGCCACTCATCGCGGTCCAAAAGGTCAACGTTTCCATCAGAGTTGAGGTCCAGCGATGGGTCGTTCGTACCGCTGGCGATCTCCGCTGTTAATGTATTGATGTCGACGCAGTCATAAGCGCCGTCATCATTGAAGTCACCATCAGGGGCTACCACGCCACCTTCGAATAACAAATCTTCTGGGGCTAGCGCGCCCAGTGTGATCCGAGTTTCGTAGACCAATCCGTCGAAGAAATCCAGATCGAAGCCGATGGGATGTTGTCCGATGCCAAATGGGCGAAACAACGAGTCGCCAAAATCGGATTTCGTAGCTGGACCCAGCGGAATGGGAGTCAGACTGTCAAAGTAGCCCGTCGCTTCGCCGGTAATGGCGAAATCGCCATCAACCGTGTTTCCAGTTGTGTCCAATGTGAATGCTGCATAATGCCATTCACCTGCTGTGACTTCGCCCAGTGGATAATCTACCGGGTCCATTCTCATCGCCATCGTCGTCGAAGCGCCAAATCGTTGGTCGATCACGAATTTATCTGTTCCGGCGTAATCGATGATTGAGTTTACGGCACCTCCGCCGTTCCATTTGAACCAAGTTTCAAAAGTAAAACCGTCGGCTGCTTCAATGGCAAAGTTTTCAAGCAACAATGCTGCATCGGTAATGGCCCCCGATTCGTTCCCCTGCAAGGCGGAAGGATCAGACGAATCGAATGATCGATCCCCGGCGCCAGCAGCGGGTACGCCGTTCGTTGGAATGTCTGCCGAAAGAACAGCCAAAGGACCCGCAAAGGCATTGTTGCCAGCGCCGCCGATATCCGTAATCGTTGGGAGCGGATTGCTAGAATCGTAGCTGTAGTGAAACACAGTCGTTTGGCTGAACGCAAACGGACCACAGAAGCAGAGCAGTAGTGCTGTCGAAAACAAATGTTTCATGACGTTCCTTCCCGAGAAATCTAGGAGGCGTAAGTGAAAAGACGGCGTTTATCGTACGC
>CAYYHV010000561.1:0-4394 GCA_964471695.1 uncultured Pirellulaceae bacterium | reverse complement strand
CAACAGTATCGTGCAAGGAGCCACGTTGTCGGGTGCGAGAAAACGGCAATTCGCCCACAACGACTGGCACGCGCTGGAACAGCTCCTGGACACCATGCGACACGAGTATCGTCGAGTCCTCGTTGTGATTGAGGGCGTGTACAGCATGGACGGTGATTATCCGAACTTGCCGAAGTTTATCGATGTGAAAAAGCGACACAACGCGATGCTGATGGTCGACGAAGCCCATTCGATTGGGACAATGGGAGCGACGGGCCGTGGCATTGGTGAGCATTTTGGGATCAATCCGCACGACGTCGACGTTTGGATGGGAACGCTCAGCAAATCGTTTGGGAGTTGTGGGGGTTATATTGCCGGGTGCAAAGAGCTGGTTGAATTGCTCAAATATACGGCGCCTGGATTTGTGTACAGCGTAGGGCTTTCACCAACCAACGCCGCGGCAGCCTACGCGGCACTTGAATTGCTGAAGTCCGAGCCGGAGCGAGCCGTTCGTTGTCGTGATCGAGCCGATCTGTTCATTCGACTTGCTGAAGAAGCGAAGCTGGATACCGGCACCAGCCGCGGGACGCCTGTCATTCCAGTGATACTCGGGGATTCGAAAAAGGCGCTGTTGCTATCTCGACTGCTGATGCAACAGGGGATTAATGTCCAACCGATCATGTCGCCGGCCGTTGAGGAGTCTGCGGCTCGCTTGCGGTTTTTCATCACATCTGAGCACACGGAAGAGCAGATTCACGCCACGGTAGAGGCGGTTTCGCGATTGCTCAAGTCACTGGATTCGCAGCCCACGCGGCGAATCGACTTGAGTGACAGCGTCGTACGACGCAATGGTCTCGCGCAACGACCTAAGCGGCGCAGTCGCTCGTCGAAGTAGCATGTAACGACACCGCGTAGCGCGCTGTGTCTTGCTGACCTGAGGCTGCCATCATGCAATTCAGGTGTCGCGTCCGCAAAATTTGACCAGTTGTTAGCGTTTCCCCGCAATAAGTGTGATACTCCAGTGTTGTTGAAAGTCGCTATTGCGTCAGCAATAGCCACTTCTAGAATAGAGAGAGGTGGTGAGGGACCGGGTTTGGCCCTCTTTGTTTTCTGGCCGTTCTGCGGCGTTTTGGGGTAGTACCCAGGGAGGTTTGATTTGCTTACTGAAGACCAAGTGCATCGAAGTTTTCGAAACTTGTTCTCGTCATCTGAAATCACAGACGATGCTTTGACCAAGGCAGAAGAGTTGCTCGACGAACTGAGATTAGAAAGTCCTCTTCGTCATCGACTGTCTTTGGAACTCGAAGAGCTACGTCAACTTGCGGTCGCCAAGAACTAACTTGCCGCTCGCCTAATTTAGCAAATCAAAAAAAACCCCACTCGATCTTGTCGAGTGGGGTTCTTGTATTGATGGATTCTGCGACTCAACTCTAGCGGTTGAACTCTACGCCAAACGTGATGCGGTGTGTGAAAACGACTTCGTCACGGTCCAGGATAGCGAACGTTGGTAGTTGATAGTCCACCGTATTCGCGGCTCGTGACACACCACCCACGACGATGCCGGTCCAGCCGACTTTGGCTGTCATAGCCCGAGTCACATTCATTGACGTTTGGATATTAAACTCACCGACAGGACTGAAGACTTCTTGACGAGCCGTATTGTAGTAGTCGGCTCCACCGAACGAATCAGGAAGACCGGGTCCGCTGCTCGTCGAACTGTGATCGCCGATGACTCCGAACTGTCGAGTCGATTGGAAGTTGGCACCTGCCATGAACCGACCCGAAACGATCGACGACCAGCGATTGGTGCGTTTGGCGATTCGTAGTCCGAATTGAGGGCCGATAATGCGATTCAACGCGTTTTGATCAAGATTCCAGTCGCTTAAGACGCCGCCTACTGCCCGGATACTGAACCGATCGTCCAACTCCATAAAGCGTGCTCCGAAGAACATCTCAGCCGATGCACCGGCGAAGAGAGCTCGTTTGCGTCGAATCGCCATCAATTCAACGCCGGAGAGCTTCGTTTTGTATGCGGTGTTCATTTGATCGAACGCAACACCAATACGGACTCGGTCAAAATCGTCGATGACTCCGTCGGGGATACCACCTGGACCACTGATGTCGTCGGCTAGACCGTCGCCGTTGTCGTCAATCAATCCACCGAGTAGGCCGTCAAATCCGGTTTGGAACCCGAAGTTGACTCCCACCGTCGTTAGCCCTTCGTCGGCTGCGACGCCAATGATGCCTACAACAGGTGCGACAGGCTGTCCCGTACCGTTTGCATTGCCACCATTGGTGACGACCGCCTGATCACCATCAATTCCATCCAGTCCATCAGCCCCAGCCAGTTGTCTCAGGCGCTTGTCGTCCAGTCCGAACTGGTGCGTCTCGTTCATATCGACGCCGTCGATAATCGAGATCATCCAGCCCGTACCGCCGCCTATATGAGAGATGCTGCTGCTGTCATTCTGAACCCAGCCGAAGGTGAGTCGATTTCCCCATCCAGACGCGGATAGTGGAGTCGCATCGGCAATGCTGTTGAACTGCACGCCCAGGCTTCCGCCATCAGTCGTTTCTACCAGCGTATTGGATGTCTGGTTGGCCG
The DNA here is from genome assembly GCA_964471695.1 of uncultured Pirellulaceae bacterium. Lineage (GTDB taxonomy): Bacteria > Planctomycetota > Planctomycetia > Pirellulales > Pirellulaceae > CAYYHV01. The sequence goes on along the minus strand of CAYYHV010000561.1, from coordinate 1,810 downwards.
TGATGATCTGAAAGCCGTATTCGACTTCGTTGGGGAAGAACGCAACGGGAGGAGCTCCGGCTGTGTTATTTCCAATCGCCACTGTATCGCCACGGGACATCCAAAAATGCATACGTTCTGCATTGAAGAAGTAGCCCGAAGCGGTCGTGGGACCCTCGACGCGATCGAAATCGAATGGCGCGAAAATCTGCCAGTCAAATTCGTTCGGTGGTGGAGCATAGTCATAGAAATGCTGGCCGAAGGCCGCAGCGCCAGCCATCAAGGAGAGGAATACGGCCGCGAGTCGCATGCGAATTCGTATATGTGTCATGGCTACATCAACTGGAATGGGATGGTGAGCTAGTCGTCTGTCCACACCTTCCTTTCGGTGGCAGATCTATCTCGTGGCAGTAGTATCGGATTTCCCAGTCCCGTAAGTTGAGTAAGATCGGTGGAGCTTGCTGAAAATAGCGGTTTTAACAATCAGTGATTGTGTTCGGCCTGTAATTTGATTGCATTGCCAGTGCTCAGAACCTTGAAAATTGGCAATCTGGATCGGCTGGAAGGCTTTTTTTTGACTTGATTCACTGGGAACGCCGTATCATTAAGTGTTGCTATCGCTGAATCGAATCAGGAGGGTCGCATGAGCGACTTGAGCATGAGGAATTGTATGAATCTGTCGTCGACGCTCGCGCTGCTATTGTTGTTGCTAACGGCCCTTCCTTCCCTGGCTGAAGAGAAAAAAGATGCTGCCGCGACAGCGAAAGCCGCTAAAACCAAGAAGAAGCAATCCAGTTACGTACGGACAACCAAAGACGATGACGGCAAGCTGCTTGCGTTGCAGACGTCGATTCGCGAATTCCATTCGATTCCTGGCGCGGATGGGCCGTCGATCCAAGTCGATCTGATTGGAGCCATTCATGTTGGCGAGGGGGATTACTACGCAGATCTCAATCGTCGGTTTCGTGGATATGACGCGGTGTTGTACGAATTGATCGCACCCGAAGGAACGCGCATTCCAGCCGGTGGTGGTAGCAAGTCAGAATCAGCCGTCTCGTACTTGCAAACTGGTATGACCAGCGCCCTTGGGTTGGAATACCAACTCGAGAAAATCGACTATCAACTTGGAAATCTTGTGCACGCCGATATGACTCCGGAAGAGTTTGCGGCGAGCATCAAGAAGAAGAAGGAGAGCATCGCGAAGGTTTTCTTCCGTTCGATCGGGCAGGCAATTGTCCAGCAGAGTCGCGGGAATACAAACGGTACCAGCAACATGAAAATGCTGTCGGCTTTGATGTCCGAAAATCGAGAGTTCGAGTTGCGTACCGCGATGGCAGAGCAATTCGCCAATATGGATGGAGCCATGGTTGTTTTCGGCGGAAAAGATGGCTCGACAATTATCACCGAACGAAACAAGAAAGCTTTGTCGGTTCTCAAGCGTGAGATCAACAACGGTCGTCGCAAGTTAGGGATCTTCTACGGCGCTGGACATATGGAAGACATGGCTAAACGATTGGAAAAGGACTTCCAACTCAAGCCGGGAAAAACCGTCTGGCTGGATGCATGGAATCTCGAAAGCGAGTAGCCTGATTGCGAGTCAAATCAGGCATTGCGTGCGGCTTGAACGGTATTGTTCGGAGCGCGTCAATCCCCCTTGGCTCATTTTGGAGTCAAGTTGATTAATCGGAATCACCGCCTCTAAACGTGGTTTCCAAACCTTTCTTTACACGAGCGGCTTGATCTTCGATACTGTCTCGACCCGTACTTGGAATCGGAACGATAGAGTCAGGAGCAGGACCCGATGTTGCGACTTGCCGCGAATGAACTAACG
>CAYYHV010000560.1:0-4400 GCA_964471695.1 uncultured Pirellulaceae bacterium | reverse complement strand
CCGAACTACCGTCGTCCGTTCGCTGGGGATTCAAAGTGGTAGGGGCATTACGCCTGCAAAATGTTAGATTACAGACGTGCAACGAATCGACAGCCGATTTGCTGTTGGTTTTGCAACTCGATTCACCGCGTCTCAATAGTGCCAAAAATGAAACCAAGATCTTTCGTTCGATTCTTTTTTGTTCCCATCTCAATCGCTGTGATGCTACTTGTCGGCTCGGTATGGGCTAGTGGAGGGGGCAGTGGCTTTGACGCAGCTGAATACCTCAAGTCGAACTTGGGCCAACCCATCAGCCAAGAAATGATCGACACGGTGGCTGCTGGCGGCACAGCTGGCACGAAAGACAAAGCAGACTTTGCGCTTATGGTTATCTACGCCACAGTCGCCATCGGCTTTTCCTTTCTTTGCTCCATCGCCGAAGCCGTCGTGTTGAGCGTGTCGCCGTCCTACATCGCCAACCTTGGCAAGCAGGGCAAACCAAGTGCAAACAAACTCAAGAAAGTCAAAGACAATATTGATCGTACACTCGCCGGCATCCTGACTCTGAATACCATCGCACACACCGTTGGTTCAGGTGGAGCCGGTGCTTACGCTGCGAAATATTACGGCCCAGCTTCTGTCGGTGTCGCGATGACAGTGCTGACGCTACTGATTCTGTTCCTGTCTGAGATCATTCCCAAAACAATCGGTGCGACTTACTGGCGTGCATTGGCACCAATGACAGCGACATTCGTAAATATCCTGACCTTCGCGCTGTATCCTCTCATCTGGGTGTCTGAGCAACTGACGAAGTTATTAACGGGCGGCAAGAAACTGCACGGTATGACGCGCGAGGAGTTCACGGCCCTTGCAGATATCGGTGCCGAGGGCGGGCAGCTTGATATTACCGAATCCAGCATCGTCAAAAATCTGTTGCTGTTTCCTGAACTCCAAGCCGCCGACATTATGACTCCTCGCACCGTCGTCTACATGCTGCAGCAGGATCAAACTGTCGCGGAAGTCATGGACCAGATTCAAACGACGAGTTTTTCACGAATCCCAATCTTCGGTGAGAACCGAGATGATGTCACAGGTTTCGTTTTAAAAACAGACATCCTCTTGAATGAACGCAAGAACGATGGCAAAGCCCGTCTGCGCGATTTAAAGCGAGAGATACCTGCCGTTGAACAGGGCACTTCGCTCAGCAAGGTCTTGGAGCTGTTGCTCGACACACGGTCCCACATCTTATTGGTTGTGGATGCCTACGGCGGCATGCAGGGAATTGTTACGCTGGAAGATGTCGTCGAAACCCTCATCGGTATGGAGATCGTTGACGAAGTCGACAAAATCGACGATATGCGTAAACTCGCCCGCTCAAAATGGGAAGAGCGCATGAAAAAAGCGGGTATCGACTTTCGCGAACAAAAAACAGAGCCCGTAGATGAGAAACAAACCCGTAACGATGCGTCGGATTCAAAGAACGACCAAACTGCAGCATCGAAAAACGCCGAAAAGAGTTAAGCAACCGTACGGATAGCTCTGAAAGCTTGACACTCGCCGGGTGCGCGATTCTACTGGAATCGCTGCGTGACGGGGCGTTTCCCCTACATGCGGTCCCGCCAACTACCCCACCTCGTGGCTGTGTCAGTTTCAGCCTCAAACCAATGAGTGACGAGTTTCAGACTCGTGCTTTAGATAAAGTCGAAGACGGAGACAACGATGAAAAACCTGAGCTTGGTTTTATTCGCAGCGATGTTTGTCGCTATGGCCCAACCAGTCCACGCAATTGCGGAATTCAAAAAAGCTTTCGGCGCGCGGTACACCGACAAGAAGAAGAACGAAGCCTACTACACAACCGTCCGCAAGGCGGGTTGCTACGTATGCCACGTCAAACGCAAAGGCGCCAAGAAGGAAGAACAAAACGCCTATGGCAAATTGCTCAATTCCCTCATCAAGGGCGACGCAGATGACCGCATCAAAGCTGCCAAGGAAAAAGGCACCGAGGAAAAGAAGGCAGAAGTGAAAAAGCTTCTCGAAGAATTGGACGCAGCCTTCACCAAGCTTGAAAAAACCAAGATCAAGAAGGACGGCAAGGAGACGTGGGGCGATCGCATTAAAGCCTCCAAGCTGCCTGTTCCGCTTCCTCCCAAAACTCCACCGGCTAACGCGAAGCCCGCCGAGCCTGCGGCCACCACCGATTCGGCAACAACCGAAGAGAAGAAGAACGAGTAAGCAGGACTTGCTCACGTCGATGTCGATTTAGCCGGGCCATCGTGCCCGGCTGTTTTTTTGATCCAGTCGCTATCTCAGAAATCAAAATTAAACCCTCCTTCGCGGCCAGCTATGCAATGGATTCTGCTCAGCCTGCTCTCCGCGACCATCCTCGGATTTTACGATCTCGCGAAAAAGGCATCCGTTCGAGACAACGCAGTCCCGGCTGTTCTTCTACTCAACGTTTTTACCGCGGCACTCATTTACTCACCCGTCATTTTGATTTCTCGACTTCGCCCCGAATGGTTGAGCGACACCCGCTTCTTCATTCCTCCGATTACAGCGAGCAATCACGGTCTGTTATTTCTTAAGTCCGCATTGGTAGGCAGTTCGTGGACGCTTGCCTTCTTCGCCTTGAAGCATTTGCCGCTATCCATCGCCACGCCCATTCGTGCGACCAGTCCACTGTGGACAGCCATCGTGGCGGTGATGGCATTCGGCGAGCGACCATCAACGATCCAGTGGATTGGAATCGCCACGATCATGGTGGCGTTCTTTGCCTTCTCCCAAGTCGGCTCGCGCGAAGGGATTCGTTTTAGCAACAACCGCTGGGTCATCTTTATGATCGCTGCGACACTACTGGGCTCGATCAGCGCGTTGTACGACAAGTTTCTTTTGCGCCAGATGAATTTTTCTCCATCGACTGTCCAAGCCTGGTTTTCCATCTATCTGGTGGTCGTCATGTTGCCGTTAGCATCGTACTGGTTTTTGCGCCAACGAAAACAGACTCCATTTTTCTGGCGCTGGACCATCCCGACGATTGCCATCAGCCTGCTGGTCGCTGATTTTCTCTACTTCACCGCCATCAGCCACCCTGCGGCGTTGATTTCTGTGATCTCACCCGTTCGGAGAACTTCAGTGATCATCCCATTTGTCTTCGGAATCATCTGGCTGGGTGAACAGAATTGGCGAGGCAAAGCGATGTGCATCGGATTGATGCTGGTCGGCGTTGTCCTGGTCAGCCGCTAACGGGCACAAATCTATGGCTGGTAGGCTGGCAACAAGCAAGCGGTGTTATGCCAGAACTTCTGTCGCCAATCATCTTGGGCGCAGCATCACAAGACGTAGTGCCCTTCGCAAAGCCGTTGCGCTGTTCCGGCAGTTCAGCGAACTTTTTGGCGGCCGGTGCTATACGTCGTGACGTCCGATTACCAACCGCTCGTCGTCAAACCAGTCACTGACACCATCAAAGCGATGACAGCAACTACGGTCACTGCCGTCAACTTCGGGCGTCCCGCGTCACCCATACCGATGCTGGCGGCTTGATTCATTGCCATCAGGCTGAGCAAAATACCGCCAATCAGCGTTACGGCCACCAACGGATTCTTCCCCATCAACTGCGATTGAACCGACGGCGGCGAAAGCACGACTAACCACATGCCGACAAGCATTTGCATTGCGATCGCAACCACAATCATCCAACTGCCCCACCGCACATCGGGTGGATGAGTCGGGCGATCCGCATCAACATCGGCGGCGGTGCTGCCGCGCGACGTCCACAATAGCGATGCGCCACAAGCGGCTAAGCCAGCGAAGCCGAAGTGCAGCGACTTGGCGAGGACCTCGTGACGAAAGATCAGAGCCCGAAACTCGCTCGACGTGACTTCGGAGACCGTCGCTGTTGCGGATTGCGTGATAACCTCAGATTCCAGCGACTCAACCAAAACGGTCATCAACGGCGGAAAGTGATACAGCAGATTGGTCGCCGAGAAAAACGCGAGAAATCGCAAGCAGCATCTGCCGATTGTCGATTGGCGGAGTCGCTTCCACCGCAGGACATAGATCAACATCACGACTAGCGAAGTCACAAGTTCCCAGCCGCCCCACCACACGCGGCTGTAAAATCGCGAAACGACATTCGTATAGTCGCGCGTGCCGACCATCATCGCAGCCACGACGAGAACCAACCCCAGAACGACGCCGATGACCAGTCCATAAATCGACTGCCAAGCGATCCGTCTCCCCGCCTCCGCTGTATCGTCGCGCATGGTCGCCTGACCACGCCACTCCAGCCAAGCCGACACCAGAGGCCCGGCAGCGGCTATTTGCATACTGATCAAGTGTCCAAACAGGAGGGCGATCAGCATCAGTTTTGTACCCACGACGAATTCTCCAGCCAGATTGCGCAATCCGACCATCCTACTTGCGCC
>CAYYHV010000559.1:0-4451 GCA_964471695.1 uncultured Pirellulaceae bacterium | reverse complement strand
CGCCCATATCGCGCGGAGATGTTCATCCGATTGGCGGGCAAGGATCAAGCCATGCTCAGCCGCTGACTTGTGTTTATCCCACCATCGGGCCATTCCATCAACGACTCCAAGCCGCGCTGAAACCAGAAGTTCCAAGGCGGCTTGTCGTTCTTCGGGTTTCGCCACATCGAATTCGATGCTGGCGCCCGGTTGGTTGGTATTCATTACGGGCAAACTACCCGACCGGCTCCGATACGTCATCCGGGGCTTGCACGAGCCGGCATTGGCGACGTGGTTGCGCGGGGGACAAACTCGGGTGGCCGTGTCCGCGGATCGGGCGGTCTCTCAAGCGGATTGGCCGGCCTGGATGTCGGAGCCTGGTTGTTTGGGGCTGCGACCGCTCTGGCGGCATTATTTCCGCCAGGTTGCCACCTTTTCGAGCGGGCATCGTTCATCAAGACCGATTGGAATAATGGGCTGATCTGCCCTCGATCGGGATGGTTGACCTCACAGTTGACGAAGTATTTGTAAAGCGGCTGATCTTCACGCATAACGGGTGCGCGCCGCATTCGTAACGCACTCTGTATCACCTGCGGGTTCCCTCGATTCCGAGCGAGAAATGTGCCTCCGCCAAGTGTTGGTTCCGCCTTCATCCCAAACTGAGATTGCATCAAGTCGATCAATCCCGAAGGGTTGCCCGTCGTTCCTTGGAAAGCCACACGTTGTAACTGGTTTTGTGCATCAAAGAAGTAAGTCAAGGAGCCAGCTAAGTCGCTGGGGTTGGTTCCACTCACGAGTGGAACCCGCATGCCAGACAATCCCGATTCAATCAAGTGGGTCGATACGCGGGGGAATTGAATGGCGATATCTTCAGGCTGCAAATCAAAACGAAACAGCTGTTCCGCTACATTCTGTTGAGTGTCTTGATTCGCAGTCGATTGATTATTTACGGTTCGATCTTGATGACCTCCTTGGCCTTGCGGGCCATTTGAGTACGAATTGGTCCCATGGGTATACGAAGGGGCTACGTTGCCATAGTCGGCTGCGTGACCATTGGGGCCATTCGGGGAATTAGGGTGTTGGGCAATGTTCGGATTCATCGGCGGACTGCTGGCTGATTGCCAGTCACTCGCTGGTGAATACGCCGCTGAATTGCCAACAGGATTTGCGACAGGATTACGTTGGTTCGATCGTTGTGGATCGTTCACAATTTCTCCAGGAATCGTCCGAACCGTTACCCATTCGCCAGGGGCAAAGTTGCCATTCTGGTTGATGGGACCAGTCAATGACTGGGAAGCGAGTTGCGACGGTTGAGTCGATGTCGCGTTTGCCACGTTGCCATGGATTGGCAAGCCCAGGAATGGATCCGTAGGTTCATCGCTTCGACCAACCCGACGGGTGTCTGGTGGGTAGTTGGATGGCGGAGTCATGTTCGGACTTTGTGGCGTTTGCAACTTCACGGAGGAAGCTGTTTGTGCAGCATGCCCTGAGCCGGGGGGATAGAATGCGTCAGGTAACGGTTCGGGTCCCGGCGGAGTCTGTTGCACGGAAGGAGTCGGACGGCGGTACAGTTGCGGGTGAAAGCGAGCCGTTGCGGGCTCGTTCATGCCCATAGCCGGAATCGGCGACATCGTGGCTGTCGGAGCCGGCAAATTGTCCGGAGAAACGCCGGGGTACTCAGGCTGCATACCCAAATTGGGTTGCCTGTTGCCCAAGCGTGAATCCACAGCAGTTGGACTGGGCCAACTCCATGAGTTCGCGGACGAGTCTCCAATCGGAGCATTGGGGATATTCCAATTGGAATTTCCGGACAGATAGCTATCACGACTTGATCCGTTGCGGGAACTCCACAGACCACCTACAAGCGTGCTGGGGTCTGAGGCTTTGCTCAAGAAATAGGGAGCAAAGAAAGCAGATAACAAAATCAGAACTAAGACGTAGCCGCGACCAAACATGGAATGCATTCTTCCTCAGGAAGATGGTTGATTGCACTCCATTGTCAGTCATACCGTCCGTTGCAATACTTATCGTCCAAGGGATCAGCGAAAATTCAGAATTGCGGGGCGCGAGCGCACAACCCGTGTGGGCCGCCGGGTTTCTTTGAAGCGAATCGTTGATACAACCGCACGAACAGTCCCCGAGTTTTCGGACAGTAATAGATGAACGAACTGACGAGGGAGGATTGTGAGTGGCTGGTGTCCAAGGAATCCGCACCGCACTTCGCGTTATGCCAATCGAACGCGACTTCAACGGCTGCGCTGCTTACCAAGTTGCGGTCGCTTACGTCTCCCGCACGAGCCCATTGGGTTCTCGAGCAGACGGAATTGCGGAAGCGGGCGAAAGTAAAGTTTCCTCAAGCAGATCGAATGTTCTTTACGCGCGTTCGCTTGGAGCAGGCAACCAGTCTGGCGATCGCCCGCTACAAGGCGACCTTGCTTGGCGATGGAAACTTGAACGTTGCCGATCTCTGCTGCGGTATTGGTGGCGACACACTCGGATTGCTTGCTCGCAATCACGAGGTAAGCGCTTTCGACCTCGATAACGCCTGTTGTGTCTTCACTTTGACGAACAGTCGCGTTTGCGGATATGACCGACTAAACATCGTTCAAGGCGACGCCACGGAAGTTGATCTGGCACCTTACGATGCGTGGCATATTGATCCTGATCGTCGACCCCAAGGACGTCGAACTACGCAGGTGTCCCAGCAGGAACCATCGGACCATTCACTTGAACTCATGTTGCAGCGCAACTCGCGAGCGTTGTTTAAACTGGCTCCAGCCAGTGAGGTGCACCCCTCGTGGCAGTCGGAAGGGCATTTGAGATGGATCGGACATCGCCGCGAATGCAAGCAGCTTGTGGCTGGTTTTGGCGGGCTCGTCGGTGATCCGGGGGTGCGTTCGGCGGTTGTGCTGGACGAAGGCGGCCAGTGTATTGCGGAGGTTGCTGGAGATCCGGATGCGTTGTGCGACTGGACTGATCAGTTTGGGGCGTACCTACACCAACCTCATGCCGCCGTTCGCGCGGCGGGACTGATGCACTGCCTGGCTGATCGTCTGGGAATGAAAGCCGTTGCGGAAGGAACAAGCTTCTTCACTTCTGATCAGTTGCAAAGTGACGCGACGCTCGCCAACTTTCAGATTGTTGCCACCCTGCCCTATGATCGCAAAAAAGTTCGAGCTGAGCTGCTGCGTTTGAACGTAGGGCGATTGGAGATCAAGACGGCTGCTGTTGGTATCAATCCACAAGCGGAACACAAACGATTGAAACCGAAGGGCTCCGAGTCGGCTTGCTTATTCGTTTTCCCGATGGGTGGGCGAACCGTTGCAGTCCTAACGAGACGGTTACCACTTAAGCCGGGTGAGCAATTCTGATCAACGGGATGCAAAATCAAAAAAGCGCGAACCAGTGAATTGCGAGATGCCACTTTCGGAAAGGAGACGATAAGACAAATGAATGAAATCGACCTCGGATGTATCAATAACCTCGAAGCACTTAAGCAACTCGTATCACTCGACGGCAAGTTGGTTATCGACGCAGGATGTGGCGGGCTGACCTATACGAAGCTCCTGACGGAATTGGGTGCGCGAGTGCTGGCTATTGACCCGGACAGTGCCCAGGCCGAATTGAATCGTGCTGCGGGGCCAATTCCAGGGATTGAGTTCATTCAGTCGGGTGCGGATCGTATGCCGACGGATGACAATAGTGTAGATGGTGTCTTCTTCTCCTACTCGCTCCACCACATCGACGCGTCACTCTACGATCAAGTCTTTGACGAAGTCGTTCGCGTCTTGAAGCCCGATGGATTCTTGTTTGTTGTCGAACCCACTGATTGTGCGTTGAACCAAGTCATGCGACTGTTCCACGATGAAGAAGCTGAGCGAGAGGCAGCCCAGCGTGGACTGGTGGAACTAGCCATGCCAAGATTCGAACATGCCAAGATTGTGACTTACCACAACTTCGTTCAGTACGCTTCCTTTGAGGAATACCTCGAGAATTTTGGCAACCGTACATTCAATCCGGGCTATACGTATGATGACGTTAACAATCGGAAAGTCCGAGAAGCCTTTGAGCTCCATGGTCGACCTCACTATCGCTTTCCATCGCCCAAGAAAATTGTGCTTCTCTCAACACCTCGGCGGGATCACGTTGCCTGAATGACGCAGCCTTTTCAAGAGCTTGTTCCCATACCAATGCTGACTCGGTGCTCAACTTGCAAGCGCCAGCATTGATGTCGGAGCTCAAGTTCATATAGCGGGAGCCCACGGGATTTGATAACGTCCGCCGCTACTCATCACTCCACCGAAAAATCTACAGCTGTCTGAACATTGAGCGCAAAACGGCTACTCACTATTGGGGCTCTGCTTCTCGTTACGGGATGTGCGCCGCTACCGACGTTTCGCAATCCATTTGATGGGCCGGTTCCAGCCTACAAGTCGCAGTATGGGCCCACGCCGGCTGAACGAGTCGAACGC
>CAYYHV010000558.1:3379-4451 GCA_964471695.1 uncultured Pirellulaceae bacterium | reverse complement strand
GCTGAAAGAAGCGTTGACAAGGAAATGACTTACGATGATCTTAATGCCATTCGGGACATTCTACTTTTCCGGCGATTCGTTTAGGAAAATGGGACGTCGTTGAGTTACGCTTCCCGCCGGACAAGGGACAGGCACGCTGGATTTCTCTGATGTCTGCCGTTCTTCGGATGGTACGCGTGGTTGTTTGTTTCCCATTTTTCAATAGGGAGTCGCGAGCCAGTCCCTTTTCGGCTCGCTGTAAGCTTCTTATGCCGCGAACTGCTCGAGCCTCAGTTGGCAATGTTGTCTACCACGTGATCAACCGTGGTAATGCTCGAAATGATGTGTTTCATACCAGTCGGTCCTAATAGCTTTCGCGAGTTGGGTCCTGACCAACGGCTTGTTCGGTCGCGACAAAACTTTGAAACGCTTCTGAAGGTTGGTGCGATCCTGCGCCGGCTTGTTTTGCGGCGCGACGGAAATCGCGAACGCGCTGCAGGCGCCCGGCGGCTTGCGTGAGACGGGCCGCCTTCAATTCACCGGCGTTGACGGCTTCGTGAGTCGCATCGATCGCGGCGTGCATTGTTGCAGGAGTATGGCAAATCAACGGCATATCGACTCCAGCCTGCAACGCCTTGACCGCAGCCCCTACCGTGCCACTCCAGGCTTCGCCATCTGCAATCGCTTTCATCTCAAGACAGTCGGAGACGCACAACCCATTAAAGTTCATCGTGTCTCGCAGCATTCCCTGCATGACTTCCGGGCAAAGCGTTCCCGGCAGCGAATCGTTAATCGCCTCGAACACGACATGGGCGCTCATGATGGCAACGGCGGGAGTCATCGCATCGTCGATCGCATTGATGACATATTGAAACGGAGCCAATTCGATCTCTTTCAATCGGTTCATCGCATGAGGTAGTCGCGGTAGCTCCCAGTGACTGTCCTGAGCCGTATCGCCGTGCCCGGGGAAATGTTTGCCGCAGGCAATAATGCCCTGGTCAGTCAAGCCTTTGATCAGGGCCAGCCCAATTTTGCCGACGCGTTCAGCGTTGCCGCCGATGGAGCGATCACCGATCACGGGATTCGCTGGATT
>CAYYHV010000558.1:0-3333 GCA_964471695.1 uncultured Pirellulaceae bacterium | reverse complement strand
GGCATTGCCCGACTTCGAACGCCAACCCCATCGACTCCGATTCAGATTCACTAAGTGCATTTCCCAATTCCCGCATTGAGGGGATGGAGGTGAATCCATCGACCAATCGAGCGACTCGCCCTCCTTCTTGATCAACGCAAGCAATCAAGTCGTCACCGGCGATAGCTCGGGCGTCGGATATGAGTTTTGCGACTTGTTCCGGAGTGTTAACATTTCTGGCAAACAGTACAATTCCGCCAACGCCTCGATCCAGGATACGTCGATCTTCATCGCTAAGCGTTGGCCCCGAAAGCCCTACGCAAAATAGCGAGGCAATGTGAACTGAATTTGAGTCGTTCATGTCGCGAACCCTGTTTTGAAAACCTCACCAATTTCATCGACTCCCACGACTATAACAATTGGACCCTGAGTTTTGAACGAGAAATTGCGTGTAGCTGTTGTCGGATACGGTCGTATTGGTAAATTTCACGCGCAGCATGTGCGAGAACTCGCCGAGACGGAGGCAAATTGCGAACTCGTGGCGATTGTCGATCCTAATCCCGATCGTACGAAACACATGGATTCCGTTTCGGTTTTCCCAGACTCCGATACGTTGATTGCCAGCCAAGTCGCCAATGCTGCCATCATCTGCTCTGCGACTCATACCCATCAACCCGTCGCCGAGAAACTTGTGGCGGCAGGCTTTCGAGTCCTGATGGAAAAACCGATGACGGACTGTCTCGAATCCGATCGCACCTTCACGGCTCAGCTGAACGCCCAATCTCCCCACGCTGTCATGCTGGCTTTTCAGCGTCGCTACGATCCTGCGCTTCAGTACGCTCGCAGCCTGCTTCAACAACGGCGCGTGGGAGACCCCTTCAAGATCATCTCAATTCTTGAGGACTCGGGACCGCCGCCTGAGGGTTATGCCAGCCCCGGTTTGTTATTCGACATGTCCGTACACAATATTGATGAGATTATCTGGTTGATCGGCGCCACTCCCACGGCAATCGCAAGTGTTGGAGCACGCGTGCACAATCACAAGATAAGCTCAGTCGTGGAAGATTTTGACGATGCCACGATCCATCTGAAATTTGATCATGATCTCGTGGGGCGAATCGACGTCAGTCGACTGCACGTACCGGGCTACCATGTTGAGACCATTGTCTACTGTGAACATGGAATTATTCGCGTAGGTGCGTACCAATCCGATCCGCTGGACGTAGCCGTCGAGACGTTGGGGCGTGGCGAAGTCCTGGAGCGTCGGGATTTTCGCTGCCGCGACTATCGGGAAACTTTTCCTGACACACCAATCCCCGAGTTTATCCCTCGTTTTGGAGCCGCCTACAAAGCCGAACTCGCGGACTTTGTAGAAAAATGCCATAGCGGTCAGCCGTTCGCAGTCGATCAAAATGATGGGCTGCGAGCCGGCGAAATTGCCGCGGCTGGAAATCTTGCTGTCAGCTCCGGTGGATTCCAGTCGATCGACTTGTCGTAGGCTGGTAACATCTGGATAGGCAGCGAAACCGTTTTTTCCCGTGACAAAGCTGAGCCTGAAGAGCCAGCAACAGGAACAATTGCGAGCGATACCATGAATGATTCAAGCAACTCGAAATCCAAACCACGTGATGTTGGCGAGGCTTGGGAAGATTTCATCGAAGAGCAGGTTTACCCAACTCCGGGCACCAAGGCCAAGGAAGATTATCGCGATTACGACAATACCGAGAAAGAATCGGTGCGCGAGTTCTACAAAGAGAACCATCGCTTTCAAACGTACGACTTTGTCAATAAGAAGCGGGAGACTTTTCTCAGTCTCAACCGAAAAGAAATGACAGTGTTTGAGGCACTCGACTTCCTCAACACACTCGTTGACGATTCCGATCCGGATATCGAATTGGATCAACTTCAACATTTGCTGCAAACTTCCGAAGCCATTCGAAACGACGGCCACGAAGATTGGTTTGTCCTCACTGGATTGCTCCACGACCTCGGCAAGGTACTCTGCCTGTTTGGCGAGCCCCAATGGGCTGTCGTCGGAGACACCTTTCCTGTCGGATGCCGCTTCAGCGATCGCATTGTCTATAGTGAGTTCTTCGACGCCAATCCGGACCACCACGATGAACGCTACAATTCACGGCTGGGCGTCTACGAAGAAAATTGTGGTCTCCGAAATGTGATTATGTCATGGGGACATGATGAGTATCTTTATCACATCATGAAGGACTACTTGCCGGAACCGGCCCTCTATATGATGCGGTACCACTCGTTTTACGCCTGGCATCGCGAAGGCGAATACGATTGGCTTTGCGACGATCACGATCGCGAAATGCTTCCGTGGGTCAAAAAATTCAACCCGTATGACCTCTACTCCAAGTGCCCCACTCCACCCGATTGGACTGAGCTTCGCCCCTTTTACGCCGAACTGATTGAGAAGTTCCTGCCTTCCCGACTTGCGTTTTAACAACCTCTCGCTTCCGGGCGGAGTCACCGGGTGGGATCTACGGCAACGGGAAACTACAATACGCGACTCGCATTTTTGTAGTGACTGTATGCAGGAACCCCACCGATGAAATTGTTGCGTTTTGGCGAACCGGGAAAAGAAAAACCAGGTCTCTTGGATGCCGACGGGAAAATCCGTTCGCTCGAAAACAAAGTCGCCGATATCGCGGGCGAAACCCTGGATCCAGCGTCGTTGACTGGGCTATCTGGGATCGATACCTCGACATTGCCCGAAGTCGCGGATTGCCGATTGGGCCCCTGCGTTGCAGGAGTCGGCAAGATCATCTGCATTGGGCTGAACTATTCGGATCACGCAGCCGAATCGGGTATGGACGTTCCACCAGAGCCGACGATTTTCATGAAGGCGACAAGTTCTATTTCCGGCCCCAATGACGATGTCGTGATTCCACGGAATTCAACCAAGTCGGATTGGGAAGTCGAACTGGGTGTCATCATTGGCAAACACGCCAAGTATGTTTCAGAAGCCGATGCCTTGGATTATGTCGCAGGATACTGTGTGATCAACGACTTGTCGGAACGAGAATTCCAAGTTGAACGTTCGGGGCAATGGGTGAAGGGCAAAAGCTGTGACACTTTTGCACCTCTGGGACCATGGTTGGTGACCAAAGACGAAATCGCCGACCCGCAAAATCTAAAAATGTGGCTGGAGGTCGACGGACATCGCTATCAGGACGGATCAACGTCAACGATGGTGTACGGCGTTGCTCATGTCGTCTCTTACCTCAGTCAGTTTATGTCCTTGCATCCTGGTGACGTGATCTCCACGGGGACTCCACCGGGTGTTGGTCTGGGACTGGACCCACCAACCTACTTGAAGGTGGGACAAACAATGCG
>CAYYHV010000557.1:0-4455 GCA_964471695.1 uncultured Pirellulaceae bacterium | reverse complement strand
TGGGCACAGATCTCGATGGTGATTTGAGCAGAACGATGCGCTTGATGGTTTGGGGGGTGGACGAATGGGGACACGCATTTTGCCGACTTGTTCACTAGGCTGGGTTGTAGGGCACAACACCTGAGTCACGTCGAGCGGGCTTTTCCGCGGCGAGGTCGCGAGTACGGAGCTTGGTGACTTCGCGGACTCGCACACCGGGCCTAGCCAATAAGTCGTCGAACGCGTCGTTTGAGGTAGGGGAGCACGTCCACTTTGAACCACGGATTCTTGGCGAGCCAGCGGTTATTCAATGGACTGGGGTGCGGCAATGGAAGGTTGGCCGGAGTGTAGTCACGCCAGTTTCTGACCGTTTCGGTCAGTGTTTTCTTCTTGCTGGATGCGAGTTGATAATTCTGCGCATACTGTCCGGCCAACAACGTGAGCTTGATCTTGGGGAGCATGGGGAGTAAGCGACCATGCCAGAGTTGCGCGCATTCTTTTCGCGGTGGCAAGTCGCCGGTTTTGCCTTTGCCGGGGTAGCAGAAGCCCAAAGGCACAATGGCAACGAGTTTGGGGTTATAGAAGCTGGTGTTGTCGATGCCCATCCATTCACGCAGTCGTTCGCCGCTGGGATCGTCCCAAGGGATTCCTGATTGATGAACGGCAAGCCCTGGTGCTTGGCCGAGAATGAGTATCTTGGCATCTTCGTGTGCCGAAAGAACGGGGCGAGGGCCTAGCGGCAGATCAGTGCACTCTTCGCATTTGCGAATAACATGCAGCAGTTGATTCAGTTCAGATGACTTCACTGTGCCGACTCGTCGGGTTTACGGATGTCCAATTTCGCCATGCGACTTCGCAGGGTATTTTGATTCACGTCGAGGAGTCGAGCCGCGCCTTTGGGGCCGCCGATGATGCCCTTGCACAACTTTAGCGCCGCCAGAATGTGTTGCTTTTCGTTTTCGGCGAGCGTGAGAAAGGAGTCCGTGGGAGGATTGCTTGTTTGTTTGATTGGTGAACCCTTCGAAATCATGTCGTCCGAGGAGAGAATCATGGCTCGTTCAATCACGTTACGGAGTTCGCGAATATTGCCAGGCCAGTCGTACGATGACAACTGCTCAATGAGTTCTTGCGAAAGCGCTAACATGGGGCGACCGAGGCTTTTGCGGAGTCCCTGGGTAAAGTGTTCAATCAACAGCGGAATATCGCTACGCCGTTCGCGCAATGCAGGGCTGACGATAGGTACAACATTCAATCGGTTGTATAAGTCTTCGCGAAATTTACCGTCCGCGACCATATGCT
The DNA here is from genome assembly GCA_964471695.1 of uncultured Pirellulaceae bacterium. Lineage (GTDB taxonomy): Bacteria > Planctomycetota > Planctomycetia > Pirellulales > Pirellulaceae > CAYYHV01. The sequence goes on along the minus strand of CAYYHV010000557.1, from coordinate 3,177 downwards.
CGAGATTGCGATTGGTGGCTGCCAGAACCCGGACATCGACATACTGCGTACGGCTTCCACCCACGCGTTCGATTTCTCCTTCCTGAAGGACGCGTAACAGCCTTGCCTGACCCGTGAGCGGGAGTTCGCCGATTTCATCAAGAAACAAAGTTCCTTTGTCGGCCAATTCGAAGCGTCCGGCGCGGGTTGCCGAAGCGCCGGTAAAGGCGCCCTTTTCGTGTCCGAACAGCTCGCTCTCAATCAATGGCTCTGGCAGAGCCGCGCAGTTGACGCGGATGAGCGGCTCGTTACGCCGACGACTGAGGGCGTGAATCTCGCGAGCCAACAATTCCTTGCCGGTACCGCTCTCACCAAGAATCAGGACCGTACTGTCCGTTTTGGCGACGAGCTGAACTTGTTCGAGCAGTCGCTTGACAACCTGGCTTTCCCCGACGATCGCTTTTGGTTGGTCTTTGGTGCGAAGCTCATCGCGGAGATAGTCGACTTCGGCCGCCATCTTCTGCTGCAAACGCCGCGAATTCGCCAGCTCGGACTCGGTTGACAGTCTCTGCAATTCGACGGTGGCTCGGGCGGCAAAAATATGAAAGATACTCAGGTTGGCCTCAGATTCCGCCATGGGTTTGCCATGCATTACGGCTAGATGGCCTATCACATGTTTGTGTGAGTCGACAAGAGGGACGGCGAGATAGCTACGCACGTCGAGTGCTTTGAGTAACTCATTGTCAGGGAAGAGCTCTTGGACTTGGTCAGGAAAGTGACGTATGTTCCCGTCCAAGACGCGTTCGCATGGTGTTCCGACAAGATCATACTCAAAATTTTCACCAACCTTTCCCAGGCTCCTGACAGCACGTGTGCGAATACGTACACGATTCTGGGAGTCGACAAACTCGCCGATGAAGGCATGGTCAACGTCTAAGGCTTTGGCGAGGTATTGAAGCAGCGATTCGAAGAACATCTCACCGGAGACGACAGCGGTACCTTCGACAATGGATCGCATCGTGTTCGAGATGGCGATTCGGTTACCTTGATTTTCGAGTTCAACGACTCGATTTTGTAGCGCTTCGAGGCGCTCGTTGAGTTTCTGTTCATCCGCCACGAATCATACTCCGCTCACGATATATCGTGTCTATCTACGAGATGTCGCGCCCAATGTCTGTCGCCATTAGCGCCGAAGTAGCGCAATCGCGGGAATCCAGAGTGTGTTGGGCAATCGCAATGACTGGTATGCAGTTTGCGTTCCGCTTCGACCATTCATTGAAAGTGACCCGTCTTTATAAGGAGAAACGATGGCTGTTTCCAACCCAGTGCTCAATGTAGCAGGAAGCGGTGAGATGTTCCGGTTCGGCAATGGTTCGTCAGCCGAGATTGTCGTCAGCGGTGCTGAGAGTAACGGTGAGTATGCGGTGATTCGGTTTCATGTCCATGCGGGAGATGAGCCACCTTTGCATACGCACACACGTGAAGACGAAATGGTTTTCGTCGAAAAAGGAGAGATCGAAGCGATTGTCGGCGATACGACGGCCAACGTCGGGCCGGGTGCTTTCGCGGCTTTGCCCCAGAATGTTCCGCATACGATCCGAGTCAAAGGCGATTCTGCAACGTTGTTGCTGACAGTCGTACCGGCTGGCGTAGAGCGTTTCTTTGTGCCGACTGATGCGACGCACGAAGACCCGGCAACCTTCGGTTTGAAAATCTCCTGAGCATGGTCAACAAAACAAAAAGAGAAAGCCTTTGAGGGGACACGATGACTCAATTGACACGAATAGTGCTACTTGCAACGGCCGTATTGGCGACCGCCCTGCAGGCTCAGCAGGAATCGCGACTGAATTCATTCAACGGTTCGGTGGCAAAGTTTACTGACGCGGGGGAGTTGATTCGACCTTCGGGGTGGCGCAAGTGGGTTTATGTGGGAACGCCTTTGACGCCGCATGACATGAACGATGGCAAAGCGGCTTTTCCAGAATTTCACAACGTCTACGTCGATCCAGCCAGCTTTGCGGCGTTTGAAAACACGGGGAAGTTTCCGGATGGAACGCAGATCGTCAAGGAACTGGTTCTGGTAGGCGACAAGGCAGCGGTCAGCGGGAACGGATATTTCATGGGGGAGTTTAGCGGCTTGGAAGTCGCCTATAAGGATTCTGTTCGATTCAAAGACGAACCAGGCAACTGGGCATATTTCAGCTTCGGGCACACGCCGGATTTTAAGTACACAGAAACGGCGAAGGCGTTTCCGAGTGAGTCGTGTAATTCCTGCCATCAGGCAAGCGCTGACTTAGATTATGTCTTCACTCAGTACTATCCTGTTTTGCGTGCGGCACTTCCTGGAGCCGTCAGAATGGAAATGGAGAACAACAAGAAAACGTCGAAATCGATGGATAAATCGACTTTGAAAGCGGCGGCGGCTGCGATGGGGGGCGGCACCACGACGGCGGGGGATTATCCCACCAAGGTGTTTCGATGGTTGAGTGCATCCAAGTATGCAAACTTTGCCAAAGAGCCCGCGGTGCACCCATCGTCTTCGGGGCAGGCGGTGCACGGCGATGTGCGCGTCTTTTACAACGCGAAACTGGATGCAAGCATGAAGCAGAATAACAAGGTGCATCCAGTGGGATCGGCTGCCGTTAAGGAACTCTACAAAGACGGCACACTTATTGGTTGGGCAGCCAGCATCAAGGCTCGGGAAGACGACGGGAAAGGAAATGGTTGGTTTTGGTACGAAGTATTAAGTACGACTGACAGTTCAAATCCTGTAGCGGCGTCTCTTGGAAACCAAAATTGCGTTGGTTGTCATGCGCCCGGTCGCGACTTTATACGAAGTGCGGCGATCAAGTAGGGTGGACGTCAGCCGAGTCGATGGTGACTTGCTGAAGATTGCTGGGGATGTGGACGCCTCTTATCCGTGATGACCGCCTGGCATATTGGCTTCTTCGTCGCGGGTAAGAGGATTTTCCTAGGGCTGTGGTGGGAGCCGGTAGGGTCGTGCAGAGTTGTAGAGATCCTAGCGGACGGACGTAAAGTCGCCTGATGGCGGGACGACGGTTCTACCTATCCTCGGATGATGATCTTTTGTCGGAACCAGCGACAATGATGGTTGCACATTAGACGCCCCAATCCGTACCGAGTTTCATTGCGTCGACATGACCGTCTGCATATGCATGGACAATGATGCCCGAATGC
>CAYYHV010000556.1:0-4466 GCA_964471695.1 uncultured Pirellulaceae bacterium | reverse complement strand
GTGCTCACGCCCGGTCGCTACGTCGGAGCCGAAGAGGTGGAAGACGACGGCGTCCTGATTGACGCGAATGCTGTTTTTCTCGATGATTCTTTAGTTAGTTTGACGCCACTCAAGCGTACATCTAGCAAAACGCGGTCGAATGAAAAGAGCGTTTTTCAAAGACGGGCTTGGCTCGGCAGGAGCGACAATTCGGATGGACTCCCCGTTTTCACTTTCGTCGGCTGCGCGTTCATTGACGGCTGTTGCTTCGCAATTGCCAACCGAAGCAGAAGTCTCACAGGTCATCGACAACGTCCGCGAAGCATTGGGGCGAGGTTACTTTCTGCCGGATGAGGATGAGCAAGTCCGAGGGTTGTTTGCTCGCTACCTGCGAACGCGAGCGGCTTTGAAAGAGACGCTTGAGGAAATGCGGCCCCTTCTGCTTGGCCGCAACCAAGTCACTGGGGATGAACGACTCAAAGTTTTCGCCGTCGCGTTCTGCACGGCTTGTATGCTGATGCGGTGTGGGCGATACCTCGTCGATTCGTTCGGGCGCGACAAAGTCATCTGGAAGAAGCTTGACGAAGCTGAACCTCGCTATGGCATTCCTCGCAAGCAGTATACCAAGGTGTATCGGTCGCTCTCATCGCCTCGTAACAACTGGATATTCTTGGCAGGCCTTGGCTATTTCGAGGAGCATGAATCCGAGTTGGATGCACTGGTTGATGATCCGAAAGTTGGCGGCGTCATAAAACTCCTCCAAGTCGAACGACCCTTTATCGACGCCAACAGAAGTAAATTGGTGACCAGTCGTTTGAAATATCGTTTGCACTCGTTGCTGCGCCGGCAAAACTCCGGCTTTAAGAAAGTCACTTTCGCGCTGTTCAAGCTGTCTGGCAGTGCCATCGCAGAGATGCGGATGAAATGGAAGCGGAAACGCGTGACGCCCGGCGTGTGCCGAAAAATCTCACGAATGTTGCAACCGGGCGATGTTATTATTACTCGACATGACGATGCGGCGTCCAACCTGTTTCTGCCTGGCTACTGGCCGCATGCTGCCTACTACATCGGCACGAACGAAGAAAGGGATGCATTGGGAGTCGCCGTCGATGACGAACGGCGGGAACGGTGCCAGTCGCCGATTTGCATTCTCGAAGCCAAGAAAGATGGTGTCTTGTTTCGAGCCATCGAAGAAACCCTCTTGGTTGACGCTTTTGTCGTAGTGCGACCGAACATCAGTAAGCCGGCAATTTGCGATGCAATATCTCGAGCGCTCACGCACGAAGGAAAGACCTACGATTTTGAATTCGACTTTCGGCGCAGCGACAAGCTGGTTTGCACTGAAGTCGTCTACCGCGCCTATCACGGAATTGATCGGTTAGGTTTTGAGCTTACTCCGCGAGCGGGCCGACACAGTTTGTCGGCTGAAGATATACTCGACAAAGCCGTCGAAACCGACGACTTCTCCGTCGTGGCGATTTATGGAGTCGGGGGGAATCGTTTTCAAACGGGCGAACGAGCCATGGAAACGCTCATTAAGAGCTATCGCGAGAAATCCTGAATTCGCGAGAAATCTGGAGTTGGACGGCTGCTCCGCCTTCGAATCGAGCATAACTCGAAAGTTCTATTGCGAATCGCCTCTTTGGACTGCTGCTTCATGGTCACTGATGTGTCGGTCACCGTTCAGATCAAAACGTATGGCGACGTCATTGCGGATTGCATTGGGTGAAACGGTTTTTGAACACTGCAAGCCTACGAGGAACGGTATACCAAGCGACGAATGGGACTCGTTCGCATCATCGTTCATCGCGCTGCGAGTCGCATCCTCGAAAGTCGACCGCGCTTCGATTGATTCGAAAGTGATCGCGGTCAGCGGTTCGCCTTGTCGGATCACACGATGGTTAGAATGGCTGAGCAGGCATCCGCATTGTCCAAGGCACGCAATCGCAATGAGATAAACTGGGAACCTCGTTCGTCGCAACATGATTGGGCTCACAAAAACGAAACACAATAGCGAAAGGCACGCGTGAAGTCCGCGTACGCTAACAAACACTAAGGGATACTTCCAATGCGATTGCGATGTGGCATGCCATCATTGCTTGCGAGGAACAAGATGGCTGCCCTTAGCACGGGCTTGAGCAGGCAGAATCGAGCCAGCATGGATCGGTGCAAATTCCAGATCACGTCCATTGAGTCGGAACGGCGCCAGCAACGGGCATGACGGGATAGTCGCGAACTGGAAATCGCAGCGACCATTTGACGGGTGATAATAGTCCGGGTGGGATACAAAGCGGCGGCGACTTGCTAAACTGTTCGGTGGTCGATTTTCCTATTATTCATTGCAGAATCTATGAGCCGCAATTTTTCCGTCCATCGAATGTTCTCGGCTGCGTCGTGTTGGTTTTGTTAGTCGCGTTGGCAATTCGAAGGGACTCGTCTCGCGTTATCGTTACTGCTTTACGGTGTGCTTGGTTTGGCCGGATGCGAACCTGCATCGACTCCCACCCAAAATGAAAATACGGGAGCCGGTGCTTCCAAGGTGACTCGCACCATGCGATTGATGGTAGTGGACGATCCAAGACTGGGAGAAATGGCACAACGCGAATGGTCGGCTCGATCCGACACACCGCTTGAACTGAATAACATCGCGGAAGCCGAATTCGCGGCGGCTGTGCAAGCCGGAAAGCTTTCCGAGCGGGCGGACGCGATCATCTTCCCGCCTCGTTATCTCGGGGGATTGGCGGAATCAAAGATGATAACGAAGGTTCCCAAACGCTCGCTGGATTCGGAATCACTTGCGTACTCCGATATCTTCAATTTGCCGAGGCGGCGCGAAGCGACTTGGGGAGAAACGACTTTCGCAATTCCGCTCGGATCGCCGACCTTCGTGTTGGCGTATCGAGGCGACTTGGTTGCGGAAGAACCGCCCAAGGATTGGGAAGAAGTCGACGGCTGGCTGAGCAAATTCAAAGACAAGGCTGACAGCGACTCAATCTGGCTTGGGCAACCGATGGCTGGGAATTTTCCAGCACAAGTCTTGTTGGCTCGAGCCGCCTCGAGAATTCGCATGCCCGGGCAAATCTCGACGCTCTTCGATTTTCGAACGCTCGAGCCGTTGATTGATCAACCACCATTTGTGCGATCGTTGGATGAGTTGGTCGACTGCGCGAAGACGTCTCCGGCGGAGTCACAGCAATGGACCATGCAGCAGCTACAACGCGCCTTTGAATCGGGAAGCTGTGTGGCAGCGATCTTGTGGATGGTCCCGCCTGACCCCAATGTTGAGACTCCGGAGCTTGCCGAAGGAGTCCAGATTCGCTTCGCTCAATTGCCGGGCTCCAAGCAAGTTTATAGCTATTCCGAGAACGCCTGGACGGAACGACGCAATGGCAGAGCGACTTCGGTGCCCTTAATTGGCATCGACGGCAGGATGGCGGCAGTCGTGAAATCCTCACGGCGTCAAAAATCGGCGTGGAATCTTCTCAACCAGTTGGCCGGCACGGAAATGCTCATTAACCTTTCATCCGCCAGTCAGGCGACTGCTCCCGTACGACATCTCCAAGTCGACCAATCGCAGCGTTGGACTGGTTTGCACATCGAAGCCGCAGCGGCTCGCGAGTACGGCGCTACCATCAAGCAGGCATTAAGCGGCACCACCGAGTTGACTTCGCCCAATTTTCCTGGCCAACGGGAATACATGTCCGCGCTTTCCGTTGCGATTCGCAAGGTCATCGCCGGCGAAGCCACGTCGCAGAAAGCCCTCGACCAAGTCAAGATCGAGTGGACGGTGCTCAACGAAAAGCGGGGCGCCGAGAAACAGCTCAAGGCCTATGCCCGCAGTCTTGGCATCGAACCCTAATCCGGGATCGTCGGATCCGTTCTTCCCGCCTAGCAAAGCTTGCGAACACCGCCCCGCATTCGTATCATGACCGATGAAGGGGCGGTAGCTCAGTTGGGAGAGCGCTGCGTTCGCAATGCAGAGGTCGGGAGTTCGAACCTCCTCCGCTCCACTTCAGAATCCCCGCGAAATGCTTCGTTTCGTGGGTTTTTTTCGTGCCGACTCGAATTCGTCATTTTCGGCGAATCCACTCCAGTTGTCTCCAGTATGCCTGAGTCTCCTGTTTTTGGGGTAAGCGTTCGTGTAGACGGTAGATTGGGGAGCGACTCAACAGCTGCCGCCGTATCGAGCAACCGGGCGTCAACGTGCGTCCCCATCGTCAGTTTGATATCGCTGTGACGCATGGCGGCTTGGGCAACTCGTGGCGATACGCCCGACGCTGATAAATGCGTCCCAAAAGTCGTACGTAGTCCGTGAACGTGGATCACGCACCCGTCAGTATCCGCCTTAGGTATGTTCGCCGCCGCCAAGTCGCGATTCATGATACGAAGGAATCCAGCCGGCACCGTAAACACCATATCGGCACCGTCGCGCCCTTCAACCCATTGCTGTAATTCTTCAGCCAAATCACTCCGCAGTGGGATCGTCG
>CAYYHV010000555.1:1624-4467 GCA_964471695.1 uncultured Pirellulaceae bacterium | reverse complement strand
CGCAAACCGTCCGTGAACGAGCGCCTGAAGGACGTGCTGAACAAGCCGCGCGAAAAGCTGGAGATCGAGGACGAGCGCGACCAGGAGAAGGATCAGGAAGTCGAGAAAGACCGGGACATTGACCGAGGGCCGACGCATGGGATGTGACGGATGTGAAGCAAGGACATCTCTGTGGAGTTGAAAATCTCGACTGTTTGGGCAAACTGACAGAAGGCGTAAAGGGAATTTTAGGGATTCGAATGGCTTAGAGCCAGTCGTAAAGATTGATATGATAAGATATTTCGTTTTAGCATTGTTCGCTGCCTTTATCACAAATAGTGCAACCGCGGATCAGATCGAAGAGCGGGTTTTTTCTTCTCTTCCATCTGGATGCCATGCAGCGAAGCGAACCGGAGAAACCCTTGTTGATCTGGAAAGATATATTTCATCTCTAGGACTCAATCCCAAAGAAATTTCTGAAATTAAGCCACGGCTGACCAAACACAATAGTTTTCATAGATATGACATTGTATGCTTTGGTGAAGAAGTTACCGTTGGTAAATCGTTGTTTTCAAACGGGGGCGACGTCTACATTTTCTCTGACATCGTGCAAATCGCGGATTCTATAGACACGAGGATATATAGACCCTTCGATCTGCAAAATGTTTTCACAAGATATGAACTTTTTCGGAACTTCGTTTTTACTTCGGATTCAATAAACAAGAACGGTGCTCTATTGGCGGCCAATGGGATTACGTGGCTCAAACGGGTCCCATCACTTCTCCAGAAAACCAAAGAGTACTACAGATGCAGTGGATGTACTGTCGATAATACTATTCTAGTGCCTAGGTTGCTGGATGGTTTCGCAAGGATTAGCGTTAGTGCCTTGGGGGAATCTGAGAAGTTTTATGGTCCTGGGGTTGATGCTCCATCGGGCCAGCATGTCTCGCAGCCAAGCTCTGGCAGCGTAACGATTGTTGGGAGAGAAGTAAGGTTTCTTTCACAGACACCTTTCAGAACTGCCGGAAGCTACCCAGGCCTTGGAGGATTGGGGCAGTTTCCCCGCTGTATGGGGTGGGGGAAACCTGGGAAGAAAGTGAGCATTTCCTGCTCACACCTACCTAATGACAGGAATGTTTCCGGAAAAGATGGGCTGCCTGGCCTTCCAGGCGAGGTCAAAATTTTTGCAACCGAGACCGCCTTTGCTGAAGGGATAAACGGCAGCATCACTCAAGGTGATGGCATGTCTTCGGCAGTTACCGGATTTTCCAAAGTCAACGAGTATACACACTTATTCGACCAGCCTCGTGTGTTCCTAGAGGACAAGAATGGAAAGGAGGCTGAGTTTAGAGTTACCAACACGGTATATGCGCAGCCAGATGAGTATGAGTTTTGGCAGGAGAACGGGTCCGTTTCGCTTTTTTCAGGCGCAGACTCTGATAGTACGCTACCGGAGTTTTATCAAATGGTTCTCGATGGGACCTTTGGGCGTGAATATGCACTACGACTTGGAGCTGATCCGCTAACCAACTGGTTGAACGTAGAGGATATTCTGATCTCTCTATTACTAGAGCACAATTCAGAAGCTCTTCAAGGCTTGCGTGTTGACGCACCGGCTGACCTCTTCATGGAAGTAAGTGATTTGTCCTGGGAGAGCGCGGCTTTCTCCAAGAGCGCTTGCAGCCAAGGCTTTGAGGGAGTGTCGATTTCTTCCACTTTGACTCAGATTGTCGATTTGGTTTCTGAGTTTTGCCAAACAGGTGACCCAAGAATCTTGTCATTGTCGGCCATGGCGAACAACTCAGGTGGTTTGCTGTACTACAGTACTGTCCAACCACAGCAACTTGTAGAACTTGATATTGTTAGGGAGAACCTAACTCAAATATCCCGTGGCATCAGCCAATTACGTGAAGACCAGCTGGTTTCCAACAAGGTCCAGACTCGGATATTGGCTGACATGAACAGACTTCAAAATGAATTTGCGCAGGAACGCATGGCCGCCAAGGTGGAAGATTTACAGCATGCGATTGCGAAATTGGAGGCGAGCCGAACAAAGGACAAGGATTTTCTAGGTTTAGTCAAAACTCTGGTTGCTGTTGCTAAACCATCTGCTGCTTTGGCGGGTGGAATATCCGATTTCCTGGGCAAGTATGAAGATTACCAAGGCAGCCTTCTTGACTTCTCACAGTCAAAGGAAGGAAAGGCGGCTCTAGAGAAAATATCCAAGAACTACTCGCCTTTCGAAAAAGCGGCATCTGACCTTAGTTCGTTCTTGCTGGAGGACAATAATGACAAGATTGACCAGCAGATTGCCGATATTCGCAGGAAGATCATTTCGCTCCGTCAGGACATATCTTCTCTAAAGAGGACACTGATCGAGTTATCGCGCCTAGCAGAGGGTCATGGAGCATGGATAACCGACCGCCGGACTGAAGTAACGAGTGACTTGGTGGCCACCAGACAAGAGCAATTTGCCACATCGCCATCTCGTACCCTGGTATTTCAAGACCTGATGAAGACCGCACTAGTTCGTTGGATTTTTGAGCAACCATACAACTCAACGCGATTGCAAGTCGGACAAGAAGAAAGTGCTCGCTATCTTTCGTCGGATGCAAGGAACAGCAGTCTTCCGAATGGTCTGAAGTATGATGTTGGTTGTATTTCCGGTCTGTCCTGCATTGTAGCACCTGCGGGAGAAGAACTCTGTGCAATAGTTCAAGGGCCAGACGGGACATCAGAAAGTATTCTTTTGATGACCGGTCCGAGCAAGGTTCGCAGCCCTGTTCGCGCCGAAGTTGTTTCGAGAGCGAGCTGCTCACGATAGGCTATTTCTGGCGATCGTTGGATCACCGCGACAGGGCTTG
>CAYYHV010000555.1:0-1614 GCA_964471695.1 uncultured Pirellulaceae bacterium | reverse complement strand
CGGCCTCACTCCAGCCTCGCTGGCCTGACGCCATTCGAATATGCTGACCGGTCAAAGGAGGACTAAGACCTGAAGAGAGCTAACGTATAGGCGTGGACTCTCAGACGAGCAGATCAAAACAGCAGCAACTAGCTATGTGAGCAGATCATTGATGTCATTCACGTACATTGTAGCTTTGTTGCCAGAAGCTCCATCAATTCCGAGATCGCCGTCTATTCCGTGATTGCCATCCCGGCCAGGGACTCCTGGATTTCCCCTCCCACAGAAAATAGTAGGTCCACCACCTTCTCCACGTGCACCACCTTTACCACCGGGAGCGCCTTTTCCAGGCATGCCTGCGACCCCTCCCTCCGTGAAAAAAATACTTTTGATGACCTCGTCAACGGCCGCATTTTTTCCAATTATGTTAACGTCACCACCGCGACCGCCATGGCCACCCCTACCACCTCTACCACCGAAATAGCCGTCGCCGCCGTCGCCGCCGTCACCAGGCCCTATATGACAGGTACCAATCCAGTCTTTTCCTTTCTTCCCACGTGCGCCAGCACCACCGTCACCACCTTCTCCACCATCTTGAGCATCACCACCGTCACAACCTCGCTGCTCAAAAATAAAAAAGGGCGTATTGTTGACCGGCCCTTGAACTTCTACCTCGTTAACGAAGAGCCACAGGTTTGGGGTATCCACATAGGAAATATGCTCGCGCGGAGGCCAGCGATGTTGATACATCCCAAAGTTGCCGCCAAACGGTCTTCCACCTTTCTCTCCATTTTCAGCTTTGGCTTGTCCATGATGGCCAGACCCTCTTTTGCCTGCCTTAGCTTTCCGTGGAGGCCCAAATGGCTCATGCGGTGTATAAAGAAAGTTTGTACAACCTAGACGAACTGACTTGTCGGGCGTAACAAATACAAGTTTTTCAACGAAAATGACGAAGTGCTTCACACTCCACGCTTCAACTTTATTGGCGACCTTGAAGTCAGCTAAAATTTGAGAGTCGTCGTTCACGACCAATGTGCCATACCTCAATACATGGAATCGCTCGAACTCTGGAACATCGATAATATTCTTCCCATTAAACTCATGAAACTGATTAACGGGTGTGTTCTTAATTTCCTCAATTACTGCATCTAGTTGTTGAGTATCAACGCTCAGCACGCTCACGCCGTCATCAAAGGTCATATCCTTTGGAAATTCAAAGCTTTTCGATAGATACTCATCCAGAGCATCAAGTGCGGCGGCTTTTTTGTTCTCAGTATCAGCAAATATCTTTTGGCTGGCTTTTTCGGGAGTCATAGCGCAGTGCTTTCCTCGTTGTTCCTGACAATTAATATGGACAGTTTAGCCGATTTTTTGAGTTTAGGAACTGTTAGGCCTAGACACTAGATTGGCCAAAAACGGTCGTTTGTGCCGCCCTGCCCTGCCCCACGCCAGATCAATCGCTTAGACTGGACAAAAACCCACGGCAAAACCTTTGCGGTTTTGGCAGGTTTTTGTCACAGTGAGGCATGATTATCGGATATGCCCGCGGCAGCACTGACGACCAAAACCTTGATGCCCAAACCGACGCGCTGACAGCGGCGGGAGCTGACAAACTGTTTGCGGACAAGATCAGCG
>CAYYHV010000554.1:0-4485 GCA_964471695.1 uncultured Pirellulaceae bacterium | reverse complement strand
GAGCCAAGGTGGCTATTCAAATGCAACGCCATGCGTTTGGATTCGGCAATGTTGTCAACTCTCAGCTGTTAGGCGGTAAAGAAGATTCGTTTCCGTATACGCAAAAGCGCGTCGGGACGAGTAAGACTTCAACATGGCGAGACGCAGAAAAGTATCGCGAGATTGTAAGGGAATACTTCAATTGGGTGACCTTTGAAAGCGAATTGCGACCGCACAAGTGGAAGGAGATGGCGGCTGAGACGCGACGCGGTAGGAACGCTCGCCGACTGTTGACTCAGCAAGCTGTTCCATGGCTTCAATCACACGGCATTGGAATTCGGGGCCACTACATCGCATGGGGCGCAATCGACTTTACCGAGATCGAAAAAGCGTTTGTTGGCAATCCCGAGGGGCATCGCAAGTGGCTATGGGATCACATGGCTGACATATTGCCCGGGACGGCCGATTACGTTTCCGAGTGGGACACGATCAATCACATCATCGGTTGGGGAAAGCATACGTATGAGATCGAGTACGGTGGATATGATATCTACGCTGAAATTATGAAGGAAGCGCGTCGACTCGCTCCCAATGCAGGCCATACCGTCAACGAAGGCAAGGTCCTCCCCAATGGTTATAAGCGCGACTCGTATAAACGCGTCATTCGCTTTCTCAACGATCGTAAGCAAACACCCGATACGGTTGGGTTCATGGCTCATTTCGAGCTAACGTCGCTAACGCCACCGGAAGAGCTTCTCTCTGTCTATGATGATTTCGGCGAAATTGCGCCACAGTTGCAACTGAGCGAATTTGATGTCGAAACGGGTGATGATGAACAGTTGCAAGCCGATTTTTATCGAGACGTCATGATCGCAACGTTCAGTCATCCCAAGTTTGTTTCCATTGTCCAGTGGGGATTCTGGGAAAACGCACACTGGAAACCGGCTGCAGCCTTATGGCGAACCGATTGGACACTGAAGCCGTCGGGGCGAGTTTTCGTTGATCTGGTTAAGAAGCAATGGTGGACCAACGAAATCTCCGAAACGGATACGAACGGTCAGTGTCAATTGCGTGGCTTCCTGGGCGACTATCGAATCACTGTTGAACACAACGAGGGAATGATAGAAAGAGAGTTCAAGCTGGAGAAAGGTGAGTCGCATGTAAGGATTGGAATTCAATAATACGCCAAGTGCGTGTGGGGCGCCGCAATGAAGGGGCAGTGGTGTCGATACATCATCTCACTTGATTTTTCGCCGAATTTTCAGATCGTAGGATTCTCCAGATTGGAGAATAACGAAAGCCGATTCCTCGGTCGAACGTTTGTTGAAGTTATAGAATGAAACGGCGTTGGCCCCCGCAACTCTTCCAGCGTGGCCGTTTACGATAAGAGCTGTTTTTTCATCAATTCCAATTCCAAGCATTTGGGGATGGTGTTGCATTAGCCCCATGAACGGTTGGTGTCGATCGCGTTGCAGGAAATGAGCATCCAGGATGACGCCGCGGATAAGCCCCAACCCTCGAGTGTAGCCGTCATGGACGATATCTTTGTTCGACCTTGGATTGCCTCGGACCAGAAAATCACCTGCCACTTGGCAACCGGCGGAACTGCCCCCGACGGCACCGTCCCGTTCCAAGACTTTCTGAATGAGTTCTTGCACAGGCGTGTTTTCATAGCAGTCCATGAAGCGATAAGTTCGGCCACCGTCAATCCAGACCCCTTGCGCGTTCCTGAGCGGTTCTAAGAACCGATTATTCTTGGTGGCGACAAGTGGGTCATCGGTGTGCAAGATTTTTACGTTATTGCACCCCAATTCCGCGAGGCGTTCTGCACTGTAGGAGCCTGGTTCCTCGTAGGATTCAAATCTTGAAGAACTCGGTATGCAGACAATTGGAGCATCCTTTCCACCAGCAGCTGCGATAAACTCGGAGAAGATTACATCGTTGACGCCCGAGCCGCCATGAAGCACCAGTGTTCCACGGCTGACGGTCGGGACCGGTGCATTCTCTGGCGGGAAGGGAGGCTTCGTGGCGTCGGCCGCCGTTCGAACCCATGAAAGTAGGTCCACGCTATAGCTGGGTACGTCATGAACACTAAAAACATCGATCGTCTCGAATGACTGTTTTCTCATGAGCCCTCCGGGCTTCTTGGCAATGACGGTCACATCATTCGCGCCATACGCGGTAACTCTACGTCCGTGGTGAAATAACAAAGCCGTTGAATTGGGAACTGACCAATGGACAAGAGACTCAGCGCCCCGATGTTGAAGATTGATTTCACCGTCTTTGGCAATGTGGAACTTGCATCTCGCTAAAGGGGATTGAAGCCCATCGACCGACGCATCGCCACCGGATTGTTCGATTATGCTAATGAGAGGAACAATCGAGGAACCCATGGCTATGATTCCTTGCTTCTCAGCGACATTTGCAATGAGAGCCAATATCAATGGTTCGTGCCTGAGCGCTTCGGCGGAGCCTTCGATCCAAACTCCGTCTGCCCTCAAAAGATGTTTTGTGAGGGAATTCATATCCGTTGGAATCGAGTCAACGAAGTGGGGAGACGGAATGCCGCATTGCTTCCATCGGTCAACGCTGGCTCTTGGTTGGCCGTCAACGCAGATTACAACAACATGGGGAGTTGCTTCGTGACAAAGGTGCACAAAACAATTGAGAACACAGTCGGGTATTCCGCCTTCACCCAAAATCAATCGGGTACCTTCGATCGGTCGGACGAGATTTTCTGCCTTAGGCTCCTGAGCCATACTCGTCGTGACAACAAGAAATGAGAAAAGACCTGCCGCGAACAAACTGCGGAGATAAAGCGGAACGAAAACCATGTTAGCTCACTGTGCAATTAGTATTGCATCAATTTCGATATCGAAAGACGTAAAGTTTGATTGCACGATTGCTCGCGCAGGTAATGGGTCACTTACAAATTGAGAATAAATGCGATCGAAATCAAAGCGGTTTTCCAAGTCGGTTAAGTAGACAGTAACTTTCACGCCATGTGTGCGAAGGCTGACGCCGGCCGCATTGGCGACTGATTCAAGATTGTTCAGGGCAAGGGTCGCTTGTTCCTCAAAGCTGGCTTCACTGCAGCGCGTTCCGTCAGGCAGTCGTGGCGTTTGTCCAGAGATGAAGACAAGCCCATTCCCAATGATGGCTTGACTGTATGCTCCAGCTGGAGGCGGAGCTTTTGCGGTTTTCACGGCTTTGCGCATGGTAGGTAGCTCGTGTTCTAAGATTCCGAAGTGATGTGGCGGATCGTCATCTACGTCAACCTTTGCTTGAAGCTATCGGTGTGAGTAGGAAGCACTGTGAAAGCTTGGTTGTGGATCGGAGACACCAGAGTCATGTTTAGCCCTGCTGGCGGGGGGCAGCGTGACCAGCACCACGCAAAGGGGAAACTCGCAAGAAAAATGAGGTGGAGTGGGTCATTTTAACCAAGAATGAATGACGTATTTCATGATTCCGTTTTCGATCGAATCGCAGATTGGCCTCACGTGATGGCTCGACCGTCACGATTCGCATAGCAATTTCGGATAAGAGCGGAATTGAGGAACGACAACTTGTGTGGTGCGATACAGCTTCGCAGTCGCCACGCGGAAGGTAGGCAATTTCAATCCATGTATCCCTCAAAGCCACGACTTGTTATCAATTTAACTTCTACTCAAAATGAAAGATAATCTAATGTTCTTTAAGAGTTGTAAATTAAAATTTTTGGGCAGCTTCGCATGGATATTCGTTACTTTGAGAGTCTGATTAGTGTGGCTGACTTGGGTTCGATTTCTCACGCAGCAAAATCTCAAAATTTGACTTCAGCAGCCGTTGGACAACGAATAGCTTGCCTTGAAAAACATTTTGGCGTTCTGCTTTTGGATCGTACGACTCACAAGGCGAGTCCGACACCAGCCTGTGATCAACTGTTGCCGCTTGCCCGGAAGATGGTCGATGACTTTCACAGAATGACGGATTCTTTGACAACCACAGGACTGTCCGGGAAATTCTATCTTGGTTCAATTTCAACGGTTCTTTCCGGTATCATTCCCAGTGCCATACGGAGTTTGGCAGAAGTGGCACCTGAGCTTGTCCTCCAAGTCAAACCTGGAACTTCCAACTCACTTTTTGAAGACTTGAGTGACAGGAAACTCGACGCAGCGGTCATCTGCCTGCCATCGGAAGAATTGCCCATTCGGTTTACCAGCTATTTGATCCGCAATGAGCCTCTCGTGTTATTGTCGAGAGTTGCCAAAGGTCGAACGATCCGCGAGAAACTCGAACGCAACGCCTACATCTGCTACGACTCGCAGTCATGGGGAGGTGCTAAGGCAGCCGCATATCTGGTAGACCACAACATCGGTGTCGAGCCTGTGTATGAGTTGGATGCGCTGGAAACGATCGAAAAGCTTGTTTTGCAAGACATGGGCGTCTCATTGGTACCGTCGTGGTGTGGCTTTGCTCCGCAGCGAAAAAAGCTCAAAGCAACGGTGCTCCGAGACGAACGATACG
>CAYYHV010000553.1:0-4491 GCA_964471695.1 uncultured Pirellulaceae bacterium | reverse complement strand
TTTGAAAATTCTTCGCGAAGAAGAGGGGGCTGGGTTTTCTCCCAAAGCCGCCTATATCTTTCTCAAACAGATTGAAGAAGCCGACGTCGTTGTCGTCAATAAGATTGATAAGCTACCGGTCGAACAACGATCCGAGTTGCACGATTTGGTAGAGAAACGCTTTCCCGGGCGTCCTGTCATTCTGCACAGCGCGAAATCTGGAGATGGGTTTCCAGAGCTGTTGTCGCATTTGAGTTCCGTCCGTACGTCATGCAAAGAGTTCATGGAGGTCGATTACGATGTTTACGCGGAGGGCGAAGCCGAGTTGGGGTGGCTGAATGCGACCTTTGAGCTTGCTGCACAAAAAGCTGTCGCGTTGGATGCGATTGCAAGTAGGATCGTCGAAGAGTGCAGTCGAGAGCTGAAGGGAAAAGGACTGGAGACCGCTCATCTGAAAGTGCTTGCCGAATCCGCCAGTGGGAGTATCTCGTTAGCGAATCTAGTGGGCTCCAACGTGGAAGTGGAGCAATCATTCACAGCCGGAAAAGCGGCTGAGGAAATCAAATTGACGGTGAACGCACGCGTGGCTGGTTCACCTGACGATTTGTCTCATATTGTCAAAGTCGTTGTCGAGCGAGTTGCTGGGGAACAGGAGTTGAGTGCCCAATCCGTGGCAATGCAGAGCTTCCGTCCGGGACGACCAACGCCGACACACCGCATGGGTGCTAGCGGGTAGGCTTATCGGATCTGCCAAGCAATCGAAATTGTCGCTGTGACCAGGGCGCTTGCGCGCTGAGGATTGACCAATTTTGGAAGGGGGCCTATCTTCCCACTCCTTCGCAACGATCCTCATGAACCATTCTTACGTGAACGGGCGGAACCCAATCCCGCGATTTACTGTCTGCCTTATCGCTTTAGCGTTGTTGGCCGTCTCGGGGTGCGCCAACAGCCGCTGGGCGCGACTACGACGAGCCCCCCTGAATCCGCTGACCAATTCACTGGAGCTGGATTCCTGGCAGGGACCGCAGCCGACTGATCGAACGTTGCAGATGCTTCGCCGCAATGATCTCGTCACGCTGTTGGAGCGTCAGCCCAAGCAGTTGGTGACCAAGGTTCAGGAGGTGGCTTATGAAGAGCCCACGGCGGACAACGTCTATTCGATTGCTGAAGTCGCTTACATCAGCGCGAAGCGAGTCGAAGAGCAGGGCGAATCCAGTCGAGCACTCGACCTTTATGCAACAGCCGCAGCCAACGCGTACTTCTATCTGTTCGATTCCAGTTTCGAACGAGGCAGAAACCCGTATGATCCTCGCTTTCGTCGTGCATGCGATCTCTACAATAATTCTTTAGAAGCCGGTTTGCGATCTTTGCAAAAGCAAGACAAGCTCAAGCCCGGCATGGTCGACACCATTGTCACAGACGAGCAGACGTTTGATATCCAGATTGCGACGCGCGGTACGTGGCACGAAGACAATTTTGATAAGTTGAAATTCGTTTCTGATTTCAAAGTTGAAGAGCTCAAGAATGTGTATCGCACGTTCGGTTTGGGCGTCCCGTTGATCGCCGTTTACAAAGAACACCACGATCATGCGGCGGATCGCTTCTATCCATCGGGGATGAGTTTTCCTGTCACGGCGTTTATGCGAATCGTGGAATCGACTCCGGATCCGGGGAATCCGAGACACGTTCGCCACCGTTGCGTTATCGAGCTTCACGATCCAATGGTGGGCGCAGAGGTGCAGGTGCAAAACACACGCGTGCCTTTGGAAACCGACCTGACGACTCCACTCGCCTATTCACTGGATAACCCGGCGTTTGAACGAGCCAACGTTCCCATTCGCGGGCTACGCCAGCCGGAAAAATCGCTCACGCAAAGCGGGCTGTATATGCTCGAGCCGTATCATCCCAACAAGATACCCGTCGTAATGGTCCATGGATTCTGGTCCAGCCTGGTGACTTGGATGGAGATGTTCAATGATTTGCGTGGATCGCCCGAGATCCGTGACAACTATCAGTTCTGGTTTTATCTCTACCCGACGGGGACACCGTTCTGGTTTAGCGCAGCGCATTTTCGTCAGCAACTTACCTTAGCCAGGGATACGTTGGACCCACAACATCGTGCACCCAATCTGGATCAGATGGTTCTGGTTGGGCACAGCATGGGCGGGCTGATCTCGATGCTGCAGACCATCGACAGCGAAGACGAAGTGTGGAAATTGATCAGTGACCGGCCGTTTGATGAGCTGCAAGCGTCGACGGACGATCTTGCCAATCTTCGGTATGCGTTCTACTTCAAGCCCAACGAGTCCGTTCGTCGCGTCGTAACGATCGCTTCCCCATTACGAGGAAGCAACTTCTCGAACATGGCGACTCAATGGTTGGGAGATCGTTTTATCAACCTGCCCGAACGGTTAGTCGAAACTCGTAAGCGGTTGTTGCGAGATAACCCGGGGTACTTTCGCAGCGACAGCCTGATCAATATTACGACGAGCGTATCATCACTGGCTGCGGATTCACAACTTTTGCGATTGATGGACGCTACACCAACGGCGCCCTGGGTTCAAACCCACAACATCATTGGCGTACTGGGCGAAAAGAATTCCGTATTGAAAGCCGTAGCGCAAGAATCAGACGGTGTTGTTCAAGTCGCAAGCGCGCATTCTTTAAGGGCTGCTTCAGAAATTCGTGTACCATCAGATCACGTAAATGTTCATCGCCACCCTCGCGCTATTCTCGAGGTGCGGCGGATTCTGCTGGAGCATCTGCAAGAACTGCGAGCGAATCAGGTGCAGTTGCAGTACGAGCACGAATTGACGACCTACACGGCGGACGAAATCAATGATGCGCCTGTGCGACGCTGACCGTAAACAATAAAACAAGCCCGACCGGGACCCAGTCCGGTCGGGCTCAGCCCTCCAAGGTCGTAGTTTTGCATTCGTCTCGCTTTGTGAGAGTGAAAAGGTAGTACCGTCAAGTCGCCGTTCGCATGTCGACGTGACGATTACTTTGGCGAAGTATTTCGCAAAGGAATCGTCGGTTGGTCCTCAAGTGATGTGACAGGGGCAACCAACGACTGGGTTTCTCGCAAGGCTCGTCGACGAGCCGCCAGGATTTTCAAGGTCGAACTGTTCCGTTCGGTTTTGGGAAATCTCGAGCTGCATGGCAAACTGCTATTTGTACTCGTAGCGGGCAACGGAAGTGAGCGGCAAGCCGGCTCGGACTTAACCAGGTTGGTCGTGGATTTCTGGGAGACGGGGCACGGCGGCTCGACGCAATTGGGTTGCGCCTCCTGTCGAAGGCTCGCTAAGTCATCACCGTGAATTTCCAATTCGCCACGCACAATTCGCATTTCGTTCGGAGCTTGAATTCCGATTCGAACCGACTGCCCTTTGACTCGCAAGACCGTGATCGTGATGCCGTCGCCGATACGAATTTCTTCCCGAGGCTTTCTTGTTAGAACCAACATGTTGCACACTCCTTCGTTCCTGGATGAGATTTGACACGAGCCGGTTTCTGTCGTGTCTTGATTAGCTGCAATGAAACATACGCAGCAAGTGTGCCAATTGGTTTTGATTTTTGCGTGGTGTTTTAAAATGCCTTGTTTTTCGCCGTTTGCTTACGCTAGCGACAACGACAGACAGTTGGTTGCACCCGTTTTTTGCAAATCACTTTGTAACGCGGTGTGACGAATAGAGAATCACTAACGATCGGCAAAGCTCTGCGGGATGTGAAAGTCGTGATAGGTCAGCCGCGTTGGCTAGAGCCAGAACGGGTAGTTGGAATCTCGTGCCGACGGTAACACTGAGCGGGATTCCCCAAGCAAAAACGAGGTTGTCCCACTCCCACCATAGATGATCCCCCAGATTGTAAATACATACTGCGACCGTCAGTAGACCGGCCGCAACGAATCGTTCCCAAGATGCCGGTAGTACGCGATCCGTCTTGTCTGGAGTCGGAGCAGGCTTGCTAAGTCGCAGGTCGATCAAGCGGATGCTCTCCGGGTGCGAAGGTAGGTTCTCGATCCTTAACCCCTGGTAGGAAATCTTCACGTTGAAAACCAACAAAACGATAACCGCGGCGCCGCAGGTAGATGAGGGGAGTCACCATCGCCAAGAACGCGACCAATATCGGGCCAAGGTACTCCGACATCAGGACTTGGAAGAACATAGCGTTTGGGCCGGCGACGATTAGTTCGCGAATTGGTTCCACGAGAATTAAACTAATGCAAACCAATGCGACAACGATTCGCATGCGACCTTCGCCTAGGAATGCCCATGTTATGACTGCGTAGGCAGTCGTCACCGCAATAGCAACGCACAAAACTGAGAAAGCTGTTACGAACCATCTCGGATTGATCGTCTGCAGAGACGCCAGGCCGATGAGGGGAACGACAAGCGAAAGGAGAAGCATCATCCGGATGTTGCGAGCTGGACGCGGTTCGTTGTCCACGACTCCGAAGGGAGAGCCCGCATCGATCTTTGTAGTCCGTGAGACATCTACTAATCGCCAACC
>CAYYHV010000552.1:0-4510 GCA_964471695.1 uncultured Pirellulaceae bacterium | reverse complement strand
ACTGACTGCCTCGATCTTAATCTCACTCGATTCGAATGGGACGAATAATGGATGCAAGGGCTCGGATTCTTCGAGTTCCTCATCCATCCAGAGATCCCAGTCATCTTCGTTGAGGATGACGGGCATCCGGTCATGGAGTTCACTCGTGAGGGTGTTGGAATCCGTGGTCAGAATAGTACAAGTGCAGATGGGCTCAGGGAGTGGTTGTTCCTTGGGGCCTTTCCATGACTCCCAAAGTCCCGCCATGGCGAATGGAGATTCATCCTCCATGCGAATGTAGTATGGCTGTTTGGATTTGCCGACTTTTTTCCACTCGTAGTAGCCGTCCGCCAATACCAGGCAACGGCGTCGCTTCATAGCAGCACGAAACGACGGCTTGGTGGCAGCCGTTTCGCTCCGGGCATTGATCATGCGGGCACCTATCTTGAGTTCTTTGGCCCAAGAAGGAACCAACCCCCATCGCATCTGGTCGAGCACTCGATTGCCGTCACGTTGCCGAACGACCGGGACATCCTGGGTAGGAGCCACATTGAATCGCGGTACTAGAATGGCTTCGGTCGAGACACGAAACCGTTTCGTGAGCACAGGTGTCGGCGTTCGCAGGGTAAATCTTCCACACATAGAATCATGGTAACCTTTCCGATTTGTGAAGCAATTCCGACCTTGGCTGATGGAGCAAGCTAGTCATTCAATTCGGTGGCCGCTACGATTGCACTTCCTCTCGGGATGCACATTTAACGACTGCTATGCCTCAGAATAATGCTTTTCGACATCAGGAGTACCATTCGAGCCCACCAAAGGTGGAGTTTGAGTCGGTACGTCCGGACCCGCCCCCAGAAGCGAATACCGCCGAGTTTCGCGACCGGATGCGAGTAGCGGGGCAAACGATGGCTGAGGCAAGGGTCCGCCAGATCTACTTGGTACATGGGACGCTTGCGGGCACCGATGCGTCGGGATTGGTTGGCGAGCTCGATCGAGTCATGCCGAAACTGGCGGCGACGTTGAGGGTTCAACAGAAATGGATCGTCGATATGATCGCCCGGGACTGGGGGAACTACGACGACAGTTTCGCACGGACGCTGCGCGATGGAATCAACGACGGGTTGTCAACGGATCAGGAGATTCGCGTTCGTCGTTTCATGTGGAGTAGTGAGAACCACGGTGTCGGTCGAGCCCATGCGGCCGTTCGACTGTTGCACCGGTTGGTAACACGTAAAGTGGCCGATGACGATCGAATTGTTCTGATTGGTCACAGCCACGCTGGGAACGTATTTGCGCTATTGACGAATTTGTTGGCTGCTGACATTCGGACTCGGCATCGTTTCTTTTCGGCGATGCGACCCTACTATCGCGTGATGGCTACGGGCAAGGTCGACATTCCGGTCTTTGGAATCGTCCGCGATATTCTGATGAAGCCGGGAAATCCGCTCGGAAAGACGCGATTGGATATTGTGACGATGGGAGCGCCCATTCGATACGGATGGGATACGGACGGTTACTCACAGTTGCTCCATTTTGTCCATCATGTTCCTGATAAAAACCTTCCCGACTTTATGGTGGCTTTCCCACCGAAGCTAGATCAGGTGACGCAGGGAGCCAGTGGAGACTTTTTTCAACAGTTTTTTATTACCGGGACCAACTTTCCACCCAACTTGATTGCTTGGCGAACATGGAATGCGGAACGGCGCCTGCGAAAGCTGATTCAGCCGGGCTTTCGTCGCCGTGACCTGTGGGAGCATCTTAAACTTGGCATGCGCGTGGCGAACGAAGGGCGTACCTTGCTGGTTGACTATCGTCATGGCAACGAAGATTTGGCTCGGCAAATGGCCGGGCATGCCGTTTATACCCGGCAAGAGTTCTTGCCGTTTCATCTGGAACAGATGGTAGCCCGACTGTATCCACAACCGTCAGAGGTCGTAGATGCCTGAGCCTATTCAGATTGTGACAACAACAGAAACGGCAGAAGATGCCAAACGGATTGTGCGGGCACTTGTCGAGCAGCGATTGGTTGCTTGTGGGCAAATCGATGGGCCGATCACGAGTATTTATCACTGGCAAGGAAACGTCGAAGAATCGTCCGAGTATCGCTGTACGTTGAAATCGGATCGGCGACTGTTTTCACGTATTCAGGATGTCGTCACCGAGCTTCATCCCTATGATGTCCCGGAACTGATTGCGACTCCAGTCGGTGATGGCTCGAAAGCCTATCTCTCGTGGCTGGAAGAGAATTTGGTGGATTGACAGATGCGCGAATTTCATGCGACGCTGCGACCCTTTCCAGAGGGAGTGGCCGAAGAGATCAAGGCGACTTGGAACCAACTTGAAGTGCAAGCACTTCGGGTTCCGACGCAGGCGAACGCTATGTCGTTCGAGTTATCTTATGAAGAACTGTCTGATCGGCTGAATCGGATCGACCGGTTGCATCTTGAGCCGGATGGCTCCTTTGTTTGGGTGAATGCTGTTGACGTTAAACAAAGGATCAACGGACAAATTACCGACAATGGCAAGCGGGTAATGTTTATTGAGATGCGTGGTTGCTGTGTTCGCAGCGGGATGGAGCCAATTGTTCGCCAATTGGGTTGGCCCGAAGTGGCGGTGAGTTTTCAGCTTCAGCCCGAGGCGCTGCTGGTAGACGGAGAGCAGTTTCTGAGTCTGTTGGGATGAAAAAGAATCTCGACGAAGGATGAAATAGAGAATTTACGGCGAGCTACCAATTGCTCCACAGCGCTTCAAAATCGCGCCGGCGGGACTCGAACCCGCAACTTCCGGGTTATGGACCATGTACTCCAAATCGGCAGTCGAGATGTAGGGGTGACCGACGAAGGGGCGAACAGAGTCGTTATCGCGCTGCCAATTGAGCTACAGCCCCGAGTCATCCTCAAAAATAGAGCAGGGCTGGTGGGACTCGAACCCACAACCTCTCGATTAGGAATCGATGTACTCCAATCTATCAGTCGGTCCTGACTTGTTCTTTTACAGACGATATGTGTCTTCTTTGGTTCGCCGCAAAAAGGATATAATCCCAATTATGCCTGCTGTGCTGAGCGATAAGAAAGTCTGTTGTCCGAACGTCCCGCTTGGGTGGTTACCCGTGCTTCGGGATGTGCAGGAATTTCTGCGACTGGAGTCCGAGCTACGAGATCGTGCAGGGGACAGTGGGCTGATGGCAGACATACAGATTGTTCACCAGCGTTTAGTCGACCAATCTGAACAGCTTCAAGATGCTCATACATTGGACGACATGACGCGTGAGGAAGTCGAGTGCATCTTTGCTCGCTCCCTTTTTCTAACGATGCGCATTGCCAGTTCTGTTGTGGGGGATGATAAAGTCCTGGACACCGCGGGTTGCCGCACACTGGAGCTGTACGAAGCCGATTTCCTTGCCGACGAGGCAACACAGCGTTCTCTCGAGGCAGCGCTTGGAAAAACCATCAGTCTCAGCCCCGAGAGGCTGGTAGAGATTGAGCGCTCGGTACAGTCTGATGTTGCACAGGCTATGATCAAGCACCGCGTCGTGCGTGCAATTCGAGATCGTTTTGGTTTATGGGATGAAGCTGGCGAGCAGCTCAAATCCAACGTGCACAGATTCTTTGAAGCGATCTATCCGGACGCGGGTGTGGTTGCGGATGAGCTGGACCTCATCGTGACTGGAACCATGATCTTTTTCTGTTTGCCGTTTTGCAAAGATGAATTGATGACAGATCGGTTCAAGCACCTCAGCCCTGAAGCGCAGCAGCCGATTCGTGAATTCTTGAAACGAGTCAACCGGTTTTCCCAGTATCAGTTTGCACACTTTCCCGTCTTCGGATTTCGACGAGGGTCGGATTTGCCGGATGAACTGCTATCTGACTTGGCCGCAGCTGCGGAGCTAACGGTCGAACAAGTCGCTAGCGAGCTATCCACGTTGACTGCCGTCATTCCGACGGATGAGCTGGATAAGTACGTTGTGCATGATGTTTGGGGGCACAGTTGGCAGGCGTGCATGTTGGGTTTTGATCATCTTTACGATCAACTGGCAACTTACTCTGGTTTGCTCGACCTTAACGAATCGGCTCGTGCAGTCGCCAACGATGAAACCTTGAGATTCGAGGATTGCTTTCAAGGGCAGGGCGACTCGTTGCACTTCGACGCGGAGGTGTTCGAGCGATTTGCGAATCTTGAGATTGCTGAGCGGCTACCCGTGGCGATGACGCCAGTGCTTGCCGAAGTCTTGGCTGACGTCGCCGAGTATAAATTGGTATCGCAGGCGATCACGCCCGAGATGGCGAACTCCAGCGCGCTGAAGAAGTTTCCCGCCAAACTGGATCTGACGCTGCGCGACGTACTTTACTATTTTCGACAGGCGACCAAAGTCTTTCGGTTGTGGGCGACGCGGAGCAAACGGCAGGCAAAAACGGTAGAGCAATTGGTCCAGCGCGGAGCCAGTTTGGCTGCGGCGCAAGCCGCAGTGAATGACGCCACGGAGTTCTGGAGATCGCTCGAAGCAGCGTGGATGGCTCCCGAAATGCAG
>CAYYHV010000551.1:0-4516 GCA_964471695.1 uncultured Pirellulaceae bacterium | reverse complement strand
TTCGTATTGGCTACAACTTTCCAAAAAACGTGTCCTCAGTAGCCACGACTTGACCACCCGATCTGTCGTAAAGATTCACGCCGCTGTCTGTGTCGTAGAGGATACGGCGACCAGATCCAAAGGCGCCAAAGGCAGTGCCGCTATCCAACCCATTGAATCCGGGATCAAAAGCGACTCCGCTCGAACCTCGCTGATTGCCGAACCAGCGCGCCCCATAGTCGCTGGTATTGAAAACGGAAAAACCACCCGGCGTATCACTCGTTCCATCATCATAGGCGACTGCCAGCGACTCGCCGTCCGAACTGACATCCATCGATACAATCCCGCGACCATTCGGCGTACCGGCAAATTCCGTAACGCGGGCGAACGTGGGCGAGTCTACAAATCCTGTCGCCTCAGCACCAAGCACCTCGACGATGCCAACATCAAGCAAACCGGCTGAACTATTAAAACCACCAACGAACAGCCGACTCCCCGTCCATGCGACCGCTGACGGATTGTTACCAATAAACTGATTAGCGCCGTTGGTCGCAGTCGCCGAAATATCAAAGCGTGCAATTTCCGTGAAAGTCAGCGCTTGAGCCGACAAACTACATCCAAGAAAAAGAATCGCCGACAGAATTTTGTGCATGATTGCGCTCCGATAAACCGGTATTCACTCTGTCATCGGAGTATAACGCTTGAGAATCAGATGTGAACATAAATGCGCCCGCACTGGATACGGCGACTCGGTTCCCACCGTTGCCGTCGTCCGTCAGTGACCCAACCGACGAGATTTTATCGCGTAGAAATCCAAAGAAACGGCTTCCCGGCTTCGTCTACACGGACTTCCCCGGACAGCTTCGCTTGAAACAACAGATTCTTGATAATGCGACCGTAGAAAGTCTTCTTCTGCGGGAAACGGACGATGGTTTTGTCCGGATCAATCTTTTTGCGGGCCATCCCGTTTTGATCCATCAAGAATGCGACTTTCAAGCGGCCTTGAAGAGACGTCAACGCATCCGTCAACGACACGTTGTCGATCTCGACTTCGAGGAAATCATGCCACTTGGGAAAAATCTTCGTCGTGGATTCTTCTGCGGGCCAGCCGATTGGCCAATTCTCTTTCGCACGGCGAACGTCCGAAACAAACAACTCGATGTCACCTTCCACATCAGATAGAGGTCGCGGAACCAGCACCAAACCGAGGGGACGAAGGACGGCAGCAGCAGCGGTCCCTGCAGAAACGCCTTGAAGCTCTTCCTGCACACGATCTTCCGGTAGGATTTTCCCTTTTCCGGACATTGCCAATCGAATGCGAGGTTCGACAAGCCGGTTGATCTCTTTCATCACTTTCACGACGGGCTGGCCTTTCGTCGACGACTGGACAGGCCGCGACAAGGCATCGCTTAGTCCGACAAGTTGCTTCGCCGTCAAGCCAAAGGCGTGGCGCCCCGTCGTCGACGTATCGCTGACGTCAGTCGTTTTCGATTGCACTAGCTTTTCCAGCCATTGTCCAAATCGGCCGGGCGAGTTGAGTGAAAAGCGTCCGCCGGGAACGACAAGATCATCGTTATCATCCAGCACTCCGCGTATTTGAATCGAAAGGTTTTGGTTGCTACCGGTTGTACTAAGTGTGGGAACCGGCGTCCCGTAGTTCAACGTCCTGACGGACTGAAGCGGCATCTTCTTCAGCGCACGAACCCAATCATGGACTCGTAACGACGCCCCACCCGTCGTCACGATCGTAAGGTGCACTTTGGCCGATTCAGCGCATACCGTTCCCATTGCCAGAAGACACAGTGCAATGGAAAGCAGTTGGCGAATCATCATTCGTTCAATCCTATGATCAACAGCGCCTCAATCGGGAACCGAATTCCCTACATTTCAATATAGGTGATTTGTCACCCAAGCCTTCAGATTCCGACGGTCGTCCGGATTTTCGGCCAAACAGAGCCGGGTTACTACAATAAGAATATGCAGGACAACCCAAACTCCAGCCTCAACGCTGAACTTAACCCCTATGCTTCGCCAGCGGCCGATTCTCACTATGCGGAGGATGGACCTCCCGTCAAGAAAGTCACGGGATGTGGCAATGCTGTCTTCCTCGCCTTGGGCGCATTTCACTGCCTGATCGGAATTTCGGCCATAGTCATCTCACAGTCTCGAACCGGCCTGCTGTCAGGCGTGCCGACTTTGGCGATCGGCATCCTTCTCTTTCGCCATGGCTTGGTTCGACATCGTCAGAAACCGGGATATGTAGGCTCCGCTCTCCTTTGGACCTCAATTCTCCTGATTACGTTTTTCTTCTTCCTAGCTATTGCCGCTTGAGCACGAATCGCTCCCCATATCTTGACTTTTGATGGCTGTGGAATCTTGACATTCATAAGCAATGGGTCGGTTGCGAACGACCCATTTGTCCGCAAGAATAATCGGTTCGGATTATGCGCAAAAATGAACTTAGGAGTTCCAGAATGGGTCGTCCCGTCACGTTGTTTACCGGCCAGTGGGCCGACTTGAGTTTTGATGATATGTGCCGCAAGGCTGGTGAGTTTGGCTATGACGGATTAGAGCTGGCTTGTTGGGGAGATCACTTCGAAGTCGACAAGGCAATGTCAGACGACGGATACTGCGCGGCCAAACGCAGTGCACTGGAAAGCGCAGGCGTTCAATGTCACGCGATCAGTGCCCACTTGGTTGGACAAGCAGTATGCGACAATATTGACGAACGTCATCAGGCAATCTTGCCGCCTTACGTTTGGGGCGATGGCGATCCTGCTGGAGTCAATGAGCGCGCGATCGAAGAATTGAAGAACACGGCTCGAGTCGCTCAGAAGTTCGGCGTCGAAGTCGTCAACGGCTTCACCGGTTCGAGCATCTGGCACCTCAACTATTCGTTCCCACCGGTTCCGGAATCGATGATCGAAGCCGGCTTCCAGCAATTTGCCGATCGCTTCAATCCGATTCTCGATGTTTTTGGCGAGTGTGGTGTCCGCTTTGCATTGGAGGTTCACCCCACCGAGATTGCCTTCGACATCTACACCGCCGAACGAGCCCTCAAGGCGCTCGATCATCGCGAAGAGTTCGGATTTAACTTTGACCCGAGCCACCTACATTGGCAGGGAGTCGATCCGGTTGAGTTTATCCGTGCTTTCCCCGATCGCATTTATCATGTCCACATTAAGGACGCGATCACGACGCTTAACGGAAAGTCGGGGATCATTGCCAGTCATCTGAACTTTGGCGATCCACGACGCGGTTGGGATTTCCGTTCCCCTGGACGTGGCGGAGTCAACTTCGAAGAAATCATTCGTGCGTTGAACGTCATTGGCTACGATGGACCGCTCTCCGTTGAATGGGAAGATTGCGGAATGGACCGCGACTTTGGAGCCGCCGAGGCCGCCGCGTTTGTAAAACGCATGGACTTCTCGCCCAGCAATGTACAGTTCGACGACGCATTCTCGGACGATTAAGTCGTTTGACCGTTGTCCAAC
Organism: uncultured Pirellulaceae bacterium; assembly: GCA_964471695.1. Lineage (GTDB taxonomy): Bacteria > Planctomycetota > Planctomycetia > Pirellulales > Pirellulaceae > CAYYHV01. The sequence continues at coordinate 1,043 of CAYYHV010000551.1, read as the reverse complement.
ACCAAAAAGCCTACGTGACGAGCAGGGAAAATTCTCCTGCTCGTTTTTTCGTACAGCATCAAAGCGAGCACAAGGTGGATGGCATCTTCCACTGCGCCTTTCACTTCGAGAAGGAAACAGCGTAGTATGTAACCGCGCAAAATCCTCAAACGAATCAGCATGAATTCACCCTCGCCCAACAACGAAAACTTTCAAACAACGCATTGGAGCATGGTGCTCGAAGCCGCGCGGGACAAGAATTCTCCCAATGCCAACGGAGACGTACGCAAAGCGCTTGAAGACCTCTGCCAGACATACTGGTATCCGCTATACACGTTCGCCCGTCGCAAAGGAGAGTCTCCCGAAGCCGCGATGGATGCGACTCAAAGCTTCTTTGCGGACTTGCTCGAAAAATCCTGGATCAACCATGCTGATCCGACTCGAGGCCGTTTCCGATCGTATCTATTAACGGTCTTTCGCAGGTTCCTAAACGACGAGCGCAAACGCCAACAAGCCGCCAAACGCGGCGGAGATCGCGTCACCTGGTCGATTGACGCCGCCTCAGCCGAGCAGCGATATCAACTCGAACCGACCGACAACATTACTGCCGACGATGCTTTCGAACGGCGCTGGGCCATGGCTTTGCTGGATACTGTTTACACCAAACTGCGAGACGAGTTCACGAAGAAAGACAAGTTGGCTCAGTTTAACGCGCTTCAACAATATCTTCTGGCGGCAGATCGACTGCCCTATGCTGACGTCGCTGAGGAACTCGAAATGTCCGTGAGCAATGTCAAAGTCGTCGTCCATCGACTGCGACAACGGTATCGCATTTTGCTGGAACAAGAAGTCGCTCAAACCGTTGAGTCCACCTCTGATATCGACAGTGAAATCAACTCATTACTTCTCGCTCTCAGCCGGCGATAAGTCTGGTTGAACCGAAGCTCGAGCTTGTGGGCAGAACTGTCGGGTAATCACATCTCATCGTGTTCAATATCCAACTCGATGCCACCCAGCGCAGCAACAAACCAGTTGAAGATCAGCGCCTCGACTACGCCCAGAAC
>CAYYHV010000550.1:0-4522 GCA_964471695.1 uncultured Pirellulaceae bacterium | reverse complement strand
GGCAACAAGCATCAGTAGCAGAATGCCACTGACAACATCAAAGCCTCTCCAATTCATGAATGCCCAGAGGTTACGCCAATGTTGTCCTGACGAAAGTGTATTGTTCAGGCTGCGAAACACGACTAGATCAAGGGCATCCCATGAAGCACGGAACGCCGGTGTCAGCCACGACACGCACATCAACACGGTGATGCCAATCATGGTGACCAGGGGAACAATTCGCCAACCGCCGCTGAGTGGATGTGTATTGCTTGCAGAATTCATTGGTTGCGTCCGTGCTGAAGATGTCCGCGGAATTCCCAGATGAGCCCAACGCGACCTGGGTGGTCCAGACAAGGTTTGCGGATTGTGCCGATTGTTGAGTCGTAGTTCAAGCAAAGTCGCCTGAGAATCATTTCTTACGGTTTCGCCGACGGCCCGATGATATCCACACGGGTTGTTATGGATTGTTATTCCGCGACTTCGGCTCCAATCACCGTCATATACCCGGACTTCTTCGGTGATAGCACGGAGTCCGTAGCTCACAAGGATGTGAGGCAAAAGTGTTGCAAGGACGTAAACTTATCCGCTTGGCGGTGCTTTCATTGATGGCACTTGCTGGCAATTCGCTGGTCGCGGTTGCGGTTGCCCAGGATTCGAATGAAGAGTTCTTCCTGAAAGAGACTCCCGTTCATTCGAATGAAGCCGTCGACGCTGCCTCGATGTTCCGTCGGGGCGCCGATGCCTATTCTCGCCGTGACTGGCGACAAGCGGTAATTGAGCTTGGCAAGTATAGCGATCAATTTCCGAATGAATCGTTGGCCGTCGAGGCTTTGTTTTTCCGTGCCGAGTCACTGATTGAACTTGGCGACCACGGAGCCGCAGCCAAGGAGTTTAAGCGATTCTTGATGATCGCTGACGGTGACCATGCTCATCGACGGCGAGCCGAGTTTCGACTTGGCGAATCTCTCTACCTAACGGGGAAGCTCGATTCAGCCGAATCATCGTTGACGCGCTTTATCGAGGCTTATCCATCGGACGCCTTGTTGGCTTACGCGCTGCCCTATCTGGCTGACATTGCGCTGCAACGTAACGACGCGGATGTGGCGCTCACGCTTTTTGAACGAGCGCACAAACACCACGACTCGGGGCCCATGTCGGTCACCTGCCGTTTTGGTTTGGCTCGCTCAGCCGAAAAGCTAGGTCAACTGGAGAAAGCCCGCTTTGCCTACTCGCATCTGGCGTTGAGTGCGACTCATAGTGCAAAAGCACTGCTCCATTTGGGACTGCTTGAGTACAAGATTGCCAACTATCAAGGCGCAGAAAAGGCGTTGTCGCAGCTGATCGACCGTAAGGAAACATCGAATCTGGAAGGTGCAGCGTTGTATTGGCGTGGCATGAGTCGCTTTGCCCGCAACGACTGTGCGAACTCCACAACCGATTTTCGTGAATCGCTGACCTTCCCCCATCCAACACAGGATGCGGTCGCGAATCTGCAGCGATATCTTGGTGAGTCCTTGATTGCCATGTCAAAATTTCAGGACGCCCACGATGGCTTGACGGATTATTTGGCCGGTGGGACCGAGCCGCACAAGTCCGTGTGCAGAATGACGGCTTCCGTTGCTGCCGCCAATTTGAATCGGTTCGATGAAGTTTCGGGAACGTATAACGCGCTCCACCCGATTCGAAATAACTTGCCTCAGTTTGATCATTGGACACTGCGACTTGCTTCCGCAGCCGTAAAGCATCGAGAAGTCGACCGGGCTCGCGCCTGGTACAAATCCGTGTTACTGGAAACCGATGACGCCAAACTTCGCGAGATCGCCAATCAAGAGTTGAAGGCACTGGGACCCGCCGATCGAGACCGTGATGAGGCCATCGATGAAGAGTTCGCGACTCTGATTGAGCAGAATTCCTTCAAAGAAGCCGAATCGCTGTTGGATCGTTTGGAAGATAACGTTGAGGAAGCTGCGGTTAGCAAGTCCGATTATCGCTGGTACCTCATGGCCGCCCAGTACCGATCTGCTGGCGATGCGGCTGGCGACGTGCGATGTCTGAAACGGATTCATGACCTTTACCCAGAGAGCGTCGCGTGGCATGAATCGACCTATCGACTGGCACTGAACGATTTTCGTGCCAAACGATTCGACAAAGCGATGGCAATGCTGAAAAAGTTTCACAGTAAGCAGCCACCTGTGAAAATGGCTCCCCACGGTCTGTTTCTGTATGGTCAGGCAGCCGCGGGCACAAGCGACTATTCGCTTTCAGAGCGCAAGATGAGTGAGTTGGTCGAGCGATTTCCAGAGCATGCGTTGCGCAACAAAGCGCAGTATTGGGTGGCCGAAGCGAAATTTCGGCGGAAAGAATATGACTCTGCCGAACGTTCGTTCCTTGAACTGACGACGCGGCTGAAGCCGGAGAACAGGCAATCGTGGATGGGAATGGTTCCCCTGCGTTTGGCTCAAATTGAGGCTCATCGTGGGCAGTGGCGATCAGCGCTTGATAAAGCCCGCGCCATCACGGGCAACTATCCTGGCTTCCGTCAACAGTTCGAAGTCGACTATCTGATTGGGCGTTGCCGCGCATCGGTTGGCCAGTTTGACGCTGCCCGAGAGGCGTATCGAGCCGTTTTGGCCGACTCGCGAGCCAACGGCAAAGAGACAGCCGCGATGGCTCAATGGATGATCGGTGAATCGTATATGCATCAGCGAAATTACGATCAGGCGGTTTCGGAGTATTTGCGAGTCGAGGTGCTTCACGATTGGCCGGAGTGGCGCGCCTGTGGACTGTTTCAAGCCGCCAAATGTTATGTCGCGATGAATCAGAAGCAGCCTGCGATCGAGACCTTTTCGCGACTGATGACTCGTTACCCCGACTCGGAATATGCCGGCAAGTCCAAGCTACGTGTGGCTGCGCTGAGGTCCGACGCCAAGCCAAAGGGGCGCGGCGCGGATCGCTCGGAACAAAACGCAAAAAAGTCTAACTGAAGTAAGAATACGGAATGATGAAACCCCGTCGACACCGCCTGCCAACCAAAGCGCTTGCTATGGGATACGCCCTGGCAGTTGCTGCCGTTGCGTCTGCGCAGGCAGTCGGTTCGGAAGAGGCGGTGGCTGGGAATGGAGCGTCGATTGCTGCGAATCTGGTCAGCATGATTCGCGATGGCGGCCCGATGTTGATTCCGTTAGCGATCTGTTCCTTCCTGCTATTCCTTTTTGGATTTGAACGAGCCATCAGCCTCCGTCGTGGGCGCGTGATTCCCAAGCCATTCGTGCGACGGTTTATCGCCCAGTTGGAAGACAATCAGCTAACGAATCGTGAGGCTCTGATTCGGTGCCGGGAAAACGGCAGTCCGATTGCCGAAGTTTTTGCCGCAGGCGTTATGAAGTGGGATCGATCGTCGGTCGAAGTCGAGCAAGCCATTATCGACGCGGGCGAACGCGCGGCTCAGGGCCTGCGACGCTACCTGCGGCTGTTTAACGGGATTTCAACCATCAGTCCGCTGTTGGGACTGCTTGGGACAGTCATCGGGATGATTAAGGCGTTTAACTCGATCGCATCCGCCGACGCGATGGGCAAACCTGAGTTGCTGGCTTCGGGGATCAGCCAAGCCTTGCTGACTACCGCAGCCGGTTTGACGGTCGCAATCCCGGCGCTCGTGATCTACCTGTACTTCGCCAGTCGCGTTGACCGTTTGGTGATGGAGATTGATCGTTACGGTCAGGACGTCGTCAACGCGATTGCCGTCGATGGATGGAAAGAAAAGAAAACCAAGAAAACCAAATCAAAAGCCGCCTAAGAAGTACATGTCGCTGGATGGTCGTCGGCGCACTCGATTTTTAGATGGCCCACTGCGTTCCGTGCTCGGCACGTTGACGCCTGCGGCGAATGATAAATCGTAGCCGCCGACTCGCCTTGCCAACCTGCCCCACCTGTTAACTCCCGCCCTCAATCTGCCCTTCGTTCGCCGACATCCTCGGTATGACGTGGGCTAACTTTGCCATGCCACTCAAGACGTATCAGGACGAGCAGCCGACGCTGAATCTCACGCCGATGATCGATGTGGTGTTTCTTCTGATTATCTTCTTCATGGTCGGGACTCGGTTTGCAGACAACGAGCGGAAGATCAAGCTTGAGCTGCCGGTTGTCGGTCAAGTCGCCGCGCTATCGTCGGCTCCTCAACAACGTATCGTGCACGTGCTCGAAGACGGAAATGTCAAGCTGGAGGATCGCGCCGTTACGTTGGATCAATTGACGGGCGAGTTGCGCTCCGCCAAAAAACAGTATGCGGACCTCAGCATCGAAGTGCGCGGAGATGGCGGCGTGTCGCTCCGCCGGAATCGAAGACATGGCAATCTCGGTGAGAATTGCAAGTGCACCTGTGAATCGAAGGTAAGCAGGGCCCCCGCATGGAAAGCATTCTTCGGCTGTTTGAAGAAGGCCAGCTCGGTTGGACGCTGCTGGGGCTTTCTGTCTTTCTGTTGGGTGTTGCGGTCTTGATTTTGGCTCGCTTGCAATGGATTAAGAAGCGACCGATTCCCAC
>CAYYHV010000549.1:0-4531 GCA_964471695.1 uncultured Pirellulaceae bacterium | reverse complement strand
GCACCGATGAGACGACATCGCTACCAGGAGCAAACACATCCAGAAGCGATCCTCGGTTTGAGAACCCTGATATGGAATCCGAATCCGTCGTGGAGCCCACCGTGAATGCGGAGGAAATACACCCTGGGGAACCTACTGACGATTGAAAACCGTCGTTTCCGGCTGCGATCACGGTTGCGATGCCAATGTCCAAGAGGCCGTCGATGACCGTCTTCATTCCGTTTGTATCACAGTGATCAAAATTCTGGCCTCCGCCGAGACTCATATTGATCGAGGCAATGTTCAGACTGGGATCCGCAGTCGCCATGGTCATGACTTCATCCATGGCGGCTATTTGATCGCTGCCAAAGGATCGGACACAGGGTGCACCGAAGGTACAACTGGCGGCGTCGTCAAACCTCGAGAAAACCTGCATAGCGATGATGCTTGCTCCTGGCGCCACTCCATTAGCCGAGGTAGCGGCATCGGAGACTCCACTTCCCGCTGCAATTCCAGCCACGTGGGTACCGTGGTCGCAGATATTGACCCCACCAATCTGGCAAACGGCGGTTTCGACTTCTGCATCGTCATCTACGTTTTCACCGTTCGGACACAGCGAGACTCTTCCGCCGGCTCCACCGGCATTTGAGAAACAACGCTCTTCAACGATGCGACTTCCGTTGGTGCCGAAGAAATCATGATCGCCGTCGATACCCGTATCGAGGATAACAACCGAAACGCCATTGCCTGCAAAACCACGTGCGGTGGTTTCGTTGGCTCGGATTAGTGGGACGGTTGATGCCAAGGTTGGAGGAACAGCAACATCTTCCATCATGGAAACGACGTGTGGAGAATCGCGGAGGGCGTCAAACGCCTGTTCGGGAGCTTCTACCACGATGATTGGGAAGTTGGTCAGGCTGCGTACTAATGTCGCGTCTTCACCCAATTCATTCAGAATAGAATCCGTGAGATCGCTGTCGGTAAGTTCGACGATTTGGCGAGAGGTGCTCTCTTCCAATCCATTGAGCCGAAAGTCGTCGGTTGCAGTGGAGATTTCAACAGTTTCGATTTCGAATTCAGCCGTTGGGGATGAGGCGGTCAGTAATCGCCTTTCTTCCAGGGACTCAATTCCGTAGGTCCTGCGCCCTTTCGGTTGGTTTCTCGCTGGACTGTTTTTGTGACCGAAGTCTCGTTTTATCCAAAACTTGTTTGACATATGGTTTGCCCCGTTATCGTAGAAAATTATGGCACAACACTGTAATGACGGTGGCACTCGGAGCTGTGCCAAAGTTTTTCAACCATCCAAGAAGAGAGTGGTGGCTTTACCTAGCTTCCCCGGCAACCGGTGAGTTTTCGCTGGCACTTAATTACCGTTTTGCGAATTTTCAGGGCGACTTGTTCTGCTTCCCTAGGAACGAGAGCGGTGGTTATACCGGCGGAGCGATAGCCAGAAATCACCCGTCTACGGTAAGCGAATCAAGCGAAAAGTTGCAGAATCTATGGGCTGCTGAACTCGGAACACACTTCGGCGATCGTGAAGACGGGGATGCAGCTACTGCAAAGCACTCGATGTGCCGATTAATGTAGCGACGATGCCAAATCAGTGACGATGGTTCCAGGACGCTTTTCCGAGCTAGATCGTCAGTTCACCCGAATCGAATTGGCACGCCGGCGAATTGGTTGAACTGGGTGGCCACAGGTGGTTCTGGCAATCTAGCCACGCTCGCTGAGGTCTTTGTGCACTTGTTCAGGGGCTCGTAACTGTCAGGTAGGATCGGCAGACTTGATGGCGAAGGAAGGGCCAATGATAATCTGTAGGTTTGTTGTGCATTCAGATCATCGAACCTTTCGCATAAAGAATAGTGATGTCAAACGATGATCCCGTAACCGAATGGATGAATCAGCTACGAGCTGAAGATGAGGGAGCCGCTGAGAATCTCTGGAATCATTTCATAAGTCGATTGTGTGCGACGGCTCGTCATCGTTTAAGTTCGCAATCTCGCCGAGTCTATGATGAAGAGGACGCAGCGCTCAGTGCGTTTTGGAGCGTGTGCAAGCGAGTCGCCGATGATCGGTACCCCAATCTGAAGGATCGTGACAGCCTTTGGAGAATGCTGCTTGTTATTACGGCTCGTAAAGTCATGTATCGACAACGCTTCGATTTGCAGGATCGTCGCGACGTACGCCGCAATCTGGAAAACTTGATTTTTTCGGATTCGCACGATGGATTGTCAGGACGAGTCGAGCGGCTGCCGGGGCGTGAACCGAGTCCCGAATTTACCGCTGAGCTGCAAGAGACTTACGATTCGCTGGTTGACGGATTGGACGATCCTCAGGCCAAGCAAGTCGTGGCGTTACGAATGGAAGGTTACTCGGATTCCGAGATTGCCAAACAACTGGATTGTTCTCGTCGAACGGTTCAGCGCCGAGTCGAGATCATCCGCCGTCATTGGCGACGCTTGGAAGCGTCACTGAATGATGTCAGCGAGTAGTTAGTCAAAAGTGCGTAGCTTCGGGCAGTAATGGGAATTGCGCGAGTATCGCGATATAATTCTGGTCGATAGGGGCAACCAAAAATTCAAGGGGCCAATATGATGAAAAGCCAGTTGCTGAGTCCGCTGATTCTTGTTCTCTTGGCGAGTGTGAGTTGCTTTGGACAACTTCCCGGCGACTTTAACATGGATGGTGTTTATGATTGCAGCGACGTGGATGGTCTCGCGACCGCAATCACAGGCGGATCGAGCGAATTGCAATTTGATCTTACCGACGATGGTCAAGTTTTGCGCTCAGATCTCACGCGCTGGTTAGAAATTGCGGGAATCGCGAATGTAGGCAATCCGTATCTCTACGGTGATGTCAATCTGGATGGTCGTGTTGACAACTCAGACTACACGGGAATTTGGAATGGAAATAAGTTGACGTTTCAAAGTCAATGGTGTAGGGCGGATGTCAATGCTGATGGTCGAGTCGATATGTCAGACGGAATGGTCATGCTGAATAATATTTATCAGAACTCTGGCGATGTGGCAGGCACTGGCGACGGGCCCGAATTGATTTCGTCGGATATGACTCGGTTCGTCTACGATCCAACCGACGGCAACATGTTTATCGCGATCGAATCAAATATCAGTGGTTGGGTGATTCCCGGTCCAGAGCCCATCGAAATTCTCGAATTTGAGTCCGGATTTGACGGCGGAAATCAGATGGTCTGGAATGTCGCCTACTTCAACAATAGTGAGCAGTGGTTCGGCACTCGTGTTGGACCTCCTGAAAACTCTGGCGTGCGTGGAACGCATCTGTTGGCGAGTTATCCCCTCGGGTTGACCGAAGCTGATTTTGGTGTTGTTGAATATGGTGCCGAGCGATTGGCCAATGACCTGCCGGGTGTGCTCAGTACAGAAGTTGAGATCATGAACGTCTTGCCTGGAGATGGAAATCTGGATGGAGTCGTTGATGTTGCTGATTTCAACATCTGGAATGCCCACAAGTTTGGCGACTTCGAAGCCAATTGGGGGCAAGGCGACTTTAACGGCGATGGGCGAGTCGACGTTTCCGATTTCAACATTTGGAACGGGAACAAGTTTCAAGCCAGCGATGCGGCGGCGAGCGTTCCAGAACCCGAAGGCGTTTGGGGGCTGCTGGCTTCTATGGTTGTGCTTCTGGGCTGCAAGCGGAGCCGGGGCCGCTGACTTCGAGCGTTTCTGTCGCCATCTTGTCGTGGCGCGAAAAAAAACGCGCCACGGATGACCGTGACGCGTTTCGAACTTTCCAAATTCTGTGGCGGGACTAGGCGTCTTTGTTGCCTTCGTCGCCTTCACCGGCTGCCGCTGCAACAGGTTCGGGCTTCGTGTCGTTCACACTGCCTTTGAAGTCCAATCGTATGATCTTGCCTTCGTCATCTTTGATGACAGCAACGGTGATCGTATCCTTGCCTTCGAATTCGCCCTTGAGCAATTCTTCCGATAGCGGATCTTCGACGAAGTTCTCGATGGCTCGACGCAACGGACGTGCACCGTAGTCGAGGTTCGAACCCTTCTTGATCAGGAACTGCTTGGCGTCGTCACTCAGCTGTAAATCCAAGCCACGCTCGGACAGTCGCTCGACAACCTTCTTCAGTTCCAGGTCGACGACTTCCTTGAGGTCTTCGTTCGTCAGGTAGCGGAAGATAATGGTATCGTCCAGACGATTGAGGAACTCCGGTCGGAAGTACTTTTCGATCTTTTCCATCACGCGTTGTTTCATGTCTTCGAAACTGGCGTCGGCAGTTGGACGCTTAAATCCAAAGTCCGATTCGTTCTTAATCGCTTCAGCACCAGCATTCGTCGTCATGATCAAAATGACGTTTCGGAAGTCGACGTTGCGACCAAAGCTATCGGTCAAACGTCCTTCTTCCATCACTTGCAACAGCATGTTGTAAACATCGGAGTGTGCTTTTTCGATTTCGTCAAGCAACACAACGGCGTACGGACGGCGACGAATCTTTTCGGTCAGCTGACCGCCTTCTTCGTAGCCCACGTATCCCGGAGGGGCACCAATCAGTCGACTGATGTTG
>CAYYHV010000548.1:0-4540 GCA_964471695.1 uncultured Pirellulaceae bacterium | reverse complement strand
AGTTCCGAACTCAGCCTTGGATCATCTCGTTTCGCGGCTCTTGCAACTGCCGACGGTGTTGCACCGGGCATCAACTTCTCTCAGTACAGCTCCCCGGGACTTTTCATTGACATTTCCTCAACGGGAACGCCTCTTGGGCTGGCCGACGACGGAGAGGCTGACATATTCTCCTTGATCGGGAACAGCCTAATGCCATCCGGCAATATGACCATTGGAAACAATGGCGTACTTGCAGAGGGCGCTGGCCAAGCCGTTGGTTTCACGAATGAAGGGCTACCTGAAACCGATCTGGCTGCCGCGCTCATGCCGTTCTGGGACGACATCGACACGGGAGCTGGTGATGTTTACTGGGAAGAGCGCGTTGTAGGCGGAATTGATACGTTGATCGTCCAATGGCATGATCGCCCGCACTACAACGACGTCGGAAATTCAACCTTCCAGTTACAGCTGTTTGATTCCGGACCGATTTTGGCTCGATACGCCTACGCGGACGTTGAATTTGGTGACCCGGCCTTCAACAACGGCGCTTCCGCCACCATTGGCGCACAAGCCTCTGCCGCCGAAGGTTTTGAATACTCATTCAATCAGGCAATTTTGGCTGATGGTGACGTGATTGATATCATCCAAGGTACGCCAAGTACGGACCTGGATGACTTTACCGTCACATTCCCTGCCGGCGCCACGATTGACGTCGTCCTTGAAGGCGACGTTGCGAGATTTGATGACGCCGTTGTTGAGTTGGTTGATCCAAGCGGCAGCGTCGTGGCAACAGCTTCGGCTGGAGCGGGTTCATTCGATCAGGAAATTCTGGGTTACCAGACGACGGTATCGGGTGAACATACGGTTCGAGTGAGTACCGGATTCCCAGGTGAGTATCACCTGATCGTAACCGAAGATTTGGCTTTTGACATCGAGCCAAACGACTCAACATCGTCGGCTCGCGATATCACCAATCAAGGCGCCGCGTTCGGAAGTCTTAGTGGTGACTCCATCCAACTGACTCACTATTCGGATGCTTCCCTGTTCGTTGACATTTCGTTCTCGGGAACTCCGTTAGGACTGGCTGATGACGGTGAGGCCACGATCTTTACGACAGTAGGCAACGATGCTTTCCCGGCGGGTGAAGTAACTATCGGCAACAACGGTGTTGTGCTTACGGGTTCCGGCGAAGTCGGCTTTACCAACGGTGGCTTGCCTGCCACGGATTGGGATACCGCCTTGGTACCGTTCTGGGATGATATCGACGCCACGTTCGGCGACGTTTATTACCAGGAAACGGTCATCAACGGCTTCAACGCTCTTGTCGTGCAGTGGGATCAGCGACCTCACTACAGCGACATTGGAGCCGCTACCTTCCAGGTGCAAGTCTTCGAATCGGGCCCCGTATCCGTTCGTTACGCATATGATGACGTAAGCTTCGAAGACCCATCCGTTGACTTTGGAGCGTCGGCGACCGTTGGTTTCCAGGCGAATGCTTCAACGGCCGAGACTTTCAGTCAGAATACAGCCTCACTAGCAAATGGAGACGTCATTGATGTTTCCACGACAAGTGCGGACATGTATTCCTTCGACGTTTCGGCTGGCGACGAAATTCAGATCGCGACATCGACTCCGTTCGACAGTGACTTGAATGAACCGCTTAACAGCACCCTCGATCTCGCGCTTGAAGTTCAAGACGCATTCGGCAATGTGCTGGCCAGCGATATGGGGTCGGCAGCTGACGGTCGCAATGCGATCATTAGCTATACGGCAACAACCACCGAGACGCTTTACATCGCAGTGCTTCAGGAATCTGGAACTGGCGAGTACGTCTTGTCAGTGTCAGCGCCAACCGGAGAAGTCGACGGTGACTTTAACGACGATGGTGTTTACGATTGCGACGACATCAACGCCCTGACAACATCCATTGTCAACGCAGGCAACGATGGCAGTTTCGATCTCACCGGTGACGGATTGGTTGATACGGCTGACCTCGATGCGTGGCTCGCCGAAGCCGGCAATGCCAATGGTCTGGGCGGCTCGTACCTCCATGGCGACGCCGACTTGGACGGAGCCGTTGACGTAACGGATTTCAACGCATGGAATGCCAACAAGTTCTCAGTGAACTCGAACTGGTGTGACGGCGACTTCACGGCTGATGGTGTTGTCGACGTAAGCGATTTCGCAGTCTGGAACACCAACAAGTTCACGATTGCCCTTCGATCGTCCGACAACTTCACCGAGGTTACGGAGGAAGAAGCCACGGCCCGTGGTTCTCAAGATGCGATTGCAGTCGATGTGACCAACACCCCGGTTCGCTTGGTTGCAGCAGCGGCGACTCCGACCGACCGCGTCATCGGTCGAGCTCGATTGATCGACTCGATCTTCGCATCGCATGAAGGCATGGAAGAAGAAAAGGAAGAAGTGTCGTTGTTCTCAGATATGAACTAACGATACTTTTGTCATAGAAAACCAAAAGGGACGAGCCGGTTGGCTCGTCCCTTTTCTTTTGGATTAATGGTGCGCTACGCCACTCGATCACGCACAAGGTAGCTGAACTCGATAACGCTTGAGGCCCAACCGTCAGAACGTTTACGAGCTCTTGCGGCTGGCCTTTATCTTGTTGGCTTGTTCCTCCGCTTTCTTGCGAATCTCTCGAAGTCGAGACTTCATGTCTGGTCGCTCGTAAGCGAAATCATCTCCAATCATTTCCTTCAACTTCTCTTGCTTTTCGCTCGGAAGCGTGCCGATGAGCTCACGGCGGGCATCCAATTTGAGCTTAGCGATTTCCGCCTTGACTCGTTTTCCAATCTCCTCTGCCTTCTTGCGAAGTTCCGACTTTTCTTCCTCCGACAGCCCGAGTTCTTCAGCAAACTTGGAAGAAGTCAATGTCTCAGCCGTTCCGCGACTCTGCATCTGAACTTGTCGAGAAACCTGACGCAACCTTGCGACTTGGTGTGGCAGCAGCATTTCTTCGAGTTGCTTCGAAGCTTCTTTCTGAGATTTCTCCATCATCTCCTTGATCGCAGTGGCGTCGATCTTCCCGTCCTTGAACAGGTTCTGAAAAAGCTTCTTAGCATTCTTGGATTTCGACTCGTTGAACTTACGCATTTTCTCATACTGTGCGTCGACGAGATCAATCTCTTCACGAATACTCTTATCCTGCAACAGACTCATCAACCCCGAATCAGTTCGATCAGAATTCCCGAAGGAAATGCCGTCACCCGATAAGAATGGGGGCGCATCACCGAATGAAGTCGAGGCGGACATGACCATCACCCCATCTCCGTTGGAGATTACATCCACCGTATCCGCATTTCCAATTTCCGGTATAAAAAACGTACCGCCTTCAGGCACATCCCCTTGAATCTCAATGACCTGTTGGACTTCTCCAAACTCGTCTTGGGAAAACGCGGACGTCGCGAGCAAGATGGCCAAAATGCCAAGTGCGGATGTTGCAGAATGTAGAGTCTTCATTCAAAAAACCTCGTTCAGCGGAGACAGATTCAATACAGCACCCGAGGTGCATCGTCGGGAAGTGGCTCGACAAGCAGCTATCTTGCAATGAAAACCGAAAAATCGAAAGATTATTTCTCTACTTAGCCTTGTTCGATTCGGCTGATAATTCAACATTACGGTCTGCCAGCTGCCGAGGAACACGTCCTCCAATCGCGACATCAATCTCAAAGGTGCGAAATGAGCTTCTTCTCTACCGTGCGACTCGTTGCTCTGCTTAGCTGCCTCACCGGTGCCCTCTTGGCTCAAACACCTGAGGCTCAGCCGTTTCAGGCGCAGGTTCAGCGGCTTCAATCCGCCATGTCGGCCATTGGGCAGCCTTTTCCGATAACCGTCCAGAAGCAACTCGCCCAAGCTCGTGAGGATGCGGACCCCGTCGGTTCACTCCAGAAAGCGCTCGACCCACTCTGCCTGGTTTTGGTTGATATCAACGCCGAAAGTCGCGTCAAGATTCGCGCAGGCCAGGCGCGGAGGCGGCTGATTCAAAACGGATGGACGTCTTTTCTGGTCAAAGTCACCAATGTCGCTGGCGTCACATCGCAGCTACGAGTCACCAGCCCGAATAGCGTTCAGCCCCAGGTTCGATCCAGCGGCGCCCCGAACAGCAAGCACAAGATAACAACCCGTCAGATCGAGAATCGCTGGCTTGTCGCGAAGATGATGGATTCGCGTCCACTCACCAATGCACTGTCGGGTTTGGAAGTCGAATATCGCATCGTACAACTTTACAGCCGCGATGCCGGGCAACGCGAAGCCCAATTGTCTTTTGACGTGGGGCAAGGTACCGCCGATATCGGCTTTCGAAACGCACTTCCCATTCTGTTCCAATGCGATCCGGCTCGCCAAGTCCGCTTGGAAGTCATTGACGACGATGGCAAACCGACGACTGCGGAACTGGTAATCAAAGATGCACAAGGACGAGTCTATCCCGCGCGATCCCGACGACTCGAACCCGACTTCTTTTTTCACGACCAGATTTATCGCAAGCATGGTGACGAACTCAAACTGCCTACTGGCGAGTTTGCGGTTTCGTACTCACGCGGAC
>CAYYHV010000547.1:0-4543 GCA_964471695.1 uncultured Pirellulaceae bacterium | reverse complement strand
ATCAATGACGGCTTTGGGGGCCAGCGATTCATTGTCGCCACCGACGGTAGGGCAACCTTGGGACAGACCCGTGCCGGGCGACGACGAATGGACGACGATGTACCCGCGAGGAATCCATGTTTTCTCATGCGACTTGGATATGATCGGTCGCTTGCCACGCCGTTTTACGGGAGGCGAAGTTTTGCGTTTTTTGGGTTCTTCTCCCAGTTCCTGGTGCGGATCCCAGAAGTAACCCGTGCAGGAAGGTCCGGTGCCAGCAAAGTAGGGGCTGGAGACATAGACGATGGGAAGTTTCAAGCCTTCCGTGTCGGTCTGACGTGGTCGAGTCACGCTGACATGCATACGGTCGGGGCTGCCGTCTTGATCGGAGTCGAACTCCGTCTCTACCCAGAGGTCGTGACGTATCCAATAGTCCGGGTCGCTGAAGCCGGGGACAATCTGAGCCTCTCCGTCTTTGAAAATTGGGACGGTGGGTTCGTCGGCTAGGACAGTTAGAGCAGTGAGGCTAAGGAACGCAAGCGTGAGTTCGAGGCGGTAGGGCATGGTGGTTATTGCGTTTGCGCTGGGCTGAAGGAATCTGGGGGTGGAAGCGGGGTAGTGTTTGGTGCGAGTGGTCGTGGGGCTGGAATTTGGAATTTGAAATGATTCGTTCCCCTTCTAGTTGGTCGCGCGGGCTCGTTCACCTTGAAAGATAATGGTGTGGGCTTGGTCGGGCGAGAGCGATTGGAGGTAGTCTTCGAGCGAGGAGCGTGTGATGGACAACAATCGTCGTTGCATTTCCTCGTCGGACCAGACATGGCCGTATCCGGCTAGTCGATCAGCCGCTTCGTCGGTAAAGTCGCCGGGACTGGGTATTTGCATGTCGAATTCGCCGCGAATCGTGTCCGTAACGAAAGCGAACCAGGCTTCTGAGATCAGTTCTGGGCTCCGTAGAACCTCCCAGAATCGCTCGATCACTCGATGTGGATCCTCGCAATTCGTTTGCGCTTCTAATCCCCAGTAGCCACCATCGCGCGACGTCGACGCGGTGAAGGAGGGTGAGTAAGCCAATCGTGAGTCTTCACGAACAATGCGATGCAGGGGAGAGCCCAAATCGCCTGCGGTGATCAACTCTTCCAACACCGACCAAAATACTGCCGGAGCGCCCATGGCAGTCTCGGCCGGAATGGGGAATAGTAAATAAACGGCCGAGTCATCATGACGAGTCTCGACGATCGTCTCGCCGCCGCCGCGCCAAGCGGGCAGGGGACCGTGGCTGATGGGTTCGTGCCGCGTCGACAAGTTGGCGTCGGACAGATGTTCGGTGGCTTTGGCGACTTCGTCAATTACCTCGGAGGGGTCGAGATCGCCGACAACGAAGAGTACGCAGCGTGATCGGGCGTAACCTTGCTTATGAGCCATTGCCAACATATCGGGATTCATCGAATGGAGCGTAGCAACGGAACCGAGCTGATCATGGCCTAACGGGTGCCCAGACCAAAGGATGCCTGGTAATCGACAAAGGGCTTCTCCACCAGGGGAGGAATTCCATTCGTCAATTTCCTGCTCAATAATCTCGCGTTCCGCCTCAATGTCCTCGGGGCGTAGCAGAGGGCGTGCGATCATGTCGGAAAGGATGTCCAGCGCCGAAGTCCAGACTCGGCGAGGAATGTCCGCGTAAAAAGCCGTGTTGGTGTAGTCGGTTTCGGCTCCCGCAGAGCCGCCATGCCGAACCAAACGGGCTTCCGTGTCGCGATAGCCGCCGGGGTACTTGTGCGTTCCTCGTGATGGAATGTGTTCAAACCAATGATAGATTCCATGATTGCCCACCGATTCGTCGTCGGCGCTGCCAACAAAGACTAACCAGTACACGGATACGGAGCGAACCGGAAGCCGCTGGTAGTAAATTGGAATTCCACCTGGGCCGTCCAGCTTTTCAAACGCGATCAAGTTTTCTCTCCGGGTGGTTCACAGGCGTGCGGGACGTCTTACACTATCGCCTAAATTGGATCACACGTCACGATCGGTCAAAAGCTGGTCAAGCCATTCACCTTGGGAGCAAAAATGTCGGATCAGTTATTGCATATTGTGTTTTTTACGCTCAAAGACAAATCGGCTGAGAAGCAGAGTGAGTTAGTAGCGGCTTGTGAGAAATATCTACAACCCCAGCCGGGTGTCGTGTTCTTTTCCAGTGGGACTCGAGATACCGAACTACAGCGTGAAGTGAACGATACGGAGTTTGAAGTATCGCTTGTACTATTGTTCGAGGACGCCGAAGCGCAGGCTCGCTATCAAGAGGATCCGACGCATCACCAGTTTATCGAAGAGCAAAAAGATAACTGGGAAAATGTCCGCGTATTCGATTCCAAGGCATAGAGTTCACAAAGTACAGGGTTCACCGTGGAAAACCGTTATCGACACTCCACGCCGACCGTCCCCCAAGAGAAAATTACCACGGGAACTGGTGCAAGCCATTTTCGCCCAGTGGAAGCTCATCCTCTGAACTCGCCAGAGCCGTATCAAGTGAACCGTAAAGATGCGGGAAAAGCTGTCCCCCACGTGACGGTTCCCATTTCAGCGGCTCACCCAGCGCTGCCGAAGGAATGCCAACGAGCAGCAAGTCGGATTGACCGGCAAAGTGTTTCGCTGCCGTTTCGGTCGCTTGAGTCGCAGTAGAAAAATGGATAAACCCATCGGCAATATCCACGGCGGCTCCATGAAAGACGCCGTTGGTTTTTGCCAACTCCCATTCCGTGCGGGAGATGATTTTGTAGATCGTAGGATCGGTTTCGTTACCCACAGTTCAAATCTTCAGGATGGATTTAAGCGTTGCCAATTCTTCGCGTTCTTCGGGCGACACGGGATTGTCTTGGTCGCCTGATGCGCGAGCGATGTCGGTGCCCAACGTCAATAGTGCCCGTTTGAATAATTCACTTTCGCCTGCATCCATAGTCGTGTCGACGAGTTGTTGGACGTTGGCCATGCTTTCGGAGAAATCGGTTGCTTCCGAAGTCAAAATGCGAGCGATGGTTTGTTCCAAAGCGCCGGCATCGCTCATCATCTCGGCGATTATTTCCGCAAAAATCTGGCTGCCGTAATTCTCCGGCTTTCGAAACAGCCCAATGAGCTTTTCGACTTCGTCCGAATCGACTTGCCCATCCGCTTTCGCCACAATAAAAAAGACAACGAGCGGTGAGTTTCGAATGACTTCCCACTGTTCCGTGTTGAAGTTGGACTTCATGTTGGCCTCTCAATTGTTTTCGTCTGCATGTCAGTATCGGTCGCGGACGAAATGCTTCGTCGGAAGAAGGACATTGCGCTCGCGGAAGGCAGCCGGATTCGTTGGTCAGGGTGTGCACCCGGCGTTGCCAAGCGTTAGCCGAAAAGTTCGGCGTAAGTGTCTTCGTGAAATCCTACCATGAGCGTCTTGCCTTTGCGTACCGTGGGGGCTCGCAAGTTACCCGTGGGCCCAAGCATGAGCTTCAGGAGTTCGTCGTCATCTGGCCGTTCCTTCTTCAGGTTAACGTGGGTGATTTTCTTTCCTTTGGCGACATAGAGTTCGTTGACTCCGTTGAGAGCATTCAGAGCGTCTTTGCCGCTGATGGTCTCCTTCTTAGCATCCACTTGATCTTTGATCGCAACGTCAGCGTTAGCAAGAAACTCTTGCGTTTTCGTGCAGGACTTTCAGCCCTTGCGGTGGTAACTCCAGTCGACTTTGCCAGCCATCACTAAACTCCCTATTCGCTTTGGTTCTCAAGTTGTTTAATCCAAAGCGTTATCGTAGGCAAACGGCTCACGTTGGCTAGGGGGAGTTGACCGGCGACGTAGGCTTGGAGAAGCGGTTCGTACGAAGCCGCGAGGACGGCACAAAGATCGTACGGAGCTGCGGGACAGCCGATTCTTGTTTGGTACAATGCGGCTCACACATTCGATTCCTATTGACCCCACAAGAGACTTGCCATGTCTGTCAAACCGATTCCCGACGGCTGCAATACGGTTAGCGCCTACCTGATTGTCAAGGATGGCCCCGCCGCGATTGAGTTTTACAAGAAGGCGTTCGGTGCGCAAGGCGGCATGTGTATGCAAGGGCCCGATGGGAGCTTGATTCATGCGGAGGTGCGAATTGGAAGTTCCACCATCATGTTGGCTCCCGAAAATCCTCAGTGGGGAACCAAATCTGCAGAGACGCTCGGTGGGTCGCCTGTTTCACTTCATTTGTATGTCGAAGATGCCGACGCGTTGTTCAAACAGGCGGTCGAAGCCGGATGTACCGAGATCGCGCCGATGGTGGATATGTTTTGGGGGGATCGATACGGAAAAGTCGTCGATCCGTTTGGTATCCAGTGGGGAATAGCGACTCATATCGAAGACGTTCCGCCGGACGAAATGGCGGCTCGTCAAAAAGCTTGGATGGAAAGCATGGCTGGTGGACAGTAACGTCTGCGAGCCGACGACGCCGTAACTGAAGCGTGCCAGCTATGCCGATACTGGCACGCTTGCCCATAGTGGCAATTCTAACTGCTCTGGCTGACTACGGCTTGTTGATCAATAAGCTGTCGTTGAG
>CAYYHV010000546.1:0-4549 GCA_964471695.1 uncultured Pirellulaceae bacterium | reverse complement strand
AATGGATCGATTGCGATTTTGCCGATGAAGTCACGTTTGCACGCGACCGAACTACCGGTGATCTTCGCGCGTTGGTCGGCGTGACAATCAGCTTTCGCGCTGTCGAAGGCGGCGGCATGGAACATGTCGAAGCGGTTGGCAATCTAAGATCGGCCACGGCCGTGTTTCACAGCATCGATGGTAAGTGGGAAACCGATGGCCGCGCCATATTCAATCTTGACCCCCATCAGACCATTCGACACTTCCAGCACGAGTTGGAACACGTCTAGTACGGCTCACTCTAGGGTGCGAGTTTGTGGCCCTAAGCAACTGTTTTCGTGCCTGACGATCTAAATCCGCAGCCGCGCAAACCTTCGTGACACAAGGCGGTGGGATCGCGAATTGCCACGCCTACTCGAATGCGATGGTTCGCCTAGAATACTGGTCTGTCAGATAGATATGGTCGCAGGACTTAAGGAAAGCGTATGTCGTTAGGATTCAAGACGCGTCGACTCGTACAGTTTGCGGATACCGATATGGCGGGCATAGCACACTTTACGAACTATCTCCGATACATGGAGGAGGCCGAACATGAGTTTCTGCGCTCGATAGATTTGAGCGTTGTCATGCATGACGAAAAAGGCGCCTACGGTTTTCCCAAGATGCATGTGGAATGCGACTATAAGCAACCCGTGCGACATGAAGAATGGTTGGACGTCGAGCTGGAAATATCGACGGATGAAAAGTCGATCGACTACCACTGCCAGTTTTTCGCTAAGGGTAAGCTCGTCGCAAAAGGGTTGATCAAAGTCGCCTGTTGTCGATTTCCGCCGAATGACTTTCCGTATCCGATTCCCATTCCTGATCAGATCTTGAAGCTGCTCAAGCCAGAGGCTTTCGCGGCGAACTAACGTCTGTGTTGTGAATGATTGAACTTAGAGCTCCTTTTCCTTCAGGTTGATTATGGCTGAGCAGTACGATGCAGTCCTTCTTGTTTCTTTTGGTGGTCCCGAAGGCCCCGATGACGTCATGCCGTTTCTTGAGAACGTGTTGAGGGGACGTAATGTACCGCGTAAGAGAATGCTGGAAGTCTCAGAGCACTACCGGCACTTCGGAGGCGTTAGCCCGATCAATGATCAGAATCGTGCGCTCATCTCGGCACTACAACCCGCGTTGGATGCCAAGGGGCCGCATCTGCCAATATACTGGGGCAATCGTAACTGGCATCCGATGATGACTGATACGATGCAGAAGATGGCGGACGACGGAATCAAACGCGCTCTTGCCGTCGTTACCTCGGCCTTCAGTTGTTACAGCGGTTGCCGACAGTATCGCGAGGATATTCAAAAGGCTCAGGAAGCCGTAGGGGAAAAGGCTCCGATCGTCGACAAGATGCGGGTCTACTACAACCACCCTGGTTTCGTGGGCCCGATGGTTGAGAAAGTCCAACATTCGCTGGATCTGATTGATGAAAGTCGCCGAAGTCAGGCTCATCTGATCTTCACGGCTCACAGTATTCCGATCGCCATGTCGGATGGATCGAATTACGTTCGGCAACTTCAGGAGTCTTCCAGGTTGGTTGCTGAGCAATTGGGATGGGAAAGTTGGAAGCTGGTCTATCAAAGCCGTAGTGGCCCACCGACTCAACCGTGGTTGGAACCGGACGTTTGTGACTATATCGAATCGTTGCATCAAGCGGGGGATACGAAAGACGTCGTCATTGTCCCAATTGGATTCGTCTCCGATCATATGGAGGTGCTCTTCGATTTGGACACCGAAGCCAAAGAGCTATGTGAAAAGATCGGTATGGGGTTCCAGCGTGCAGGAACCGTTGGAACGCATCCAGAATTCGTTGAAGCTTTGAGACAGATGATCGAAGAGCGAACGCTCGATGAGCCGAATCGGTTGTCATTGGGAGATCATGGCCCCAGCCACGATGTGTGTCCACTTGATTGTTGCAAGTACGAACGGCCACAACGTCCGCAGCGCCCTCAGCCTGCCAGCTAGGGAAGGATAGCAGTAAGTGGGTCCGTGAAACGGAACGATTGTTGCGGATTGGCGAGGCAATCTTCATGATAAGCGTATGAAGATAACCATTCCGCGTTTGATCTTGGTGCTCGGACTCTTGCTGTCCGTTTTCGTACTCCTACAGTTTCGCTCAAAACGCGTTGTCGTTCACCCCACGACGACTTCGATTGTCAGCCCTCTTGCTTCCGATGGACTGCCGGATTTCATTGAGTACCTCGATGCCAAGCAGCGAGCTGACGTTTCTCGCGAAGAGAACGCGGCGGTTGAATTCTGGAAGGCTGTTGGGCCTGACGAAGGAATGGTCGATCGCTATGAACGAGTTTGTTCCGCATTGGGTATTGAAGAGCCGCCCGGTGCCTTTCTAATCCCGATCGAGTCGGAGGCGACGATCGAGTCCGTCGAAGTGTTCCTCAAAGATCGTTACGGCGATGAGGAGTTCCTGGTTTTTGGGGTGCAATCCGAAGCCCTTGGTGCAGAGAACGACATTTCGTCAGCTGAGGCGTTGACGTTTAGCACGCATTCGTGGCCTTGGGGGAAAACTGAGTTTCCACCATTGGCGGAGTGGGTGGAGCAAAACCAACAGCCGCTTGATTTGCTCGTCAGCGGAATGAAAAAGCCAAAGTTCTATTCCCCGCTGGCAACGAATTCGGAAGAGCAGGCCGAACCGGTCTACTGGGTTGGATTGAATACCGCTATGAAGGCTCGGATGGTAGGACGCTGCCTGTCATCACGCTGCATGTATCGGGTTCACGCGTCGGATTTGGATGGCTCGATCGAAGATGCGCAGGCAATTTTGAACATGTCGGAACGCATACATGGTTCGTTCTTTGTTGAGAGGTTGGTGCAGCTTGCCGTCCGACGCATGGGATTTCAATGCTTCAAAGTCATCCTTGCTGATGATGATCTGACGAAGGTACAGGCTGACCGTTGTCGTCAAATTCTTAATGGGATTAGCCGTCGTGTAGAGCTTCGGGATGCCATCGAATCCAGCAGGTTGGCTTTTATCGATTCGGCGATTCGCATGACGGTTGGACGTTATGGGGATTCCAATGGGCTCGAATATGACTTGGAGTTAGGGCCAATGGGGCATGAAATTCTAAGGGGGACCATGGATCCCAATGTCGTGTTGCGATTTGGCAATGAGTGTTTTGATGCGGTGCAAACGGCGTTTGAAATCGAAGACTTGGCGAAGCGGAAGCTCGCGTATTCACAAGCCATGAAAAAAGTTAGTGACGAAGTCCCAGGCAGTGTACTTCAGGCTCTGTCGGTGCTTAGTCGACGTCGCCGGTCTCGTATCACTGGCGCGGTTCTTTTGCCAAATTTTCTACCCTACGATACGGCGTTAATCGAAAAGGACGAGGCACGATTGAAGCTTGTCTGTGTCGCAGCAGCTCTAGTCGATTATCGTTTGGATAAGAAGCAGTATCCCAGTTCACTAGAGGAACTGATGTCGCTACGTGAAGAGCTTAAGCCCGACGATTGGACTGAGACGCCGTTCAAGTATCAGCGGATCGAGGATGGGTTTTTGCTGTACGGTGTTGGCATAAATGGCGTCGATGACGGAGGTTGCAATGGTGACGAAGACGGTGCGACGGCGCCGTGGCGAGTCGTTAACGGGAAGTGGGTCAATGCGAGCGATTCTGCTGAATCGGATGGATTCATGACGGGTGACGACGACGTGATCCGTTTCCCGATTCCCGACGTGAAGTGGCACCGCCCCATCGCTAACTAGGGATTTTCGGACAGCTTGGATTCACGAGGAGTGTTCGATAATGGTCAAATTTGGGACGCGTGATTTATTCTGGTTGATCGTAGTTGCGGCACTCGTCGTGGTATTGTTCACCAATATGTTTGCCTTTCGCAGGGCGAAACGAGAAATGCGTGAAAAATACCAGACACAGATCCTTCTTCTTGAAGAGGAAGTGGCAAGCCTCAAGGTCCGTGCGACACCCTAGCGCACCCATGGTTTGCGGATTCCGTCGATTCGATGGACGGTCATTCGGTGAGAACGTTGGGACATCGTCGGTGAGCGTCAAGAACCGGCTGCCGTCAAACGAGCCGCCGTTCTGGTTTCACTTGCGCCGTGGACCAGGGAAGAACGCATTGGTCTTCTCGATGTACTCCTGATAACCCGGACGGCGTTCTGTGATGGTTCGTTCGAGCATTGCGACGCCAGACACTTTGAGTAGGAAGAAGCTCATCAGGAGTGGTCCAAAGAATGTCCACCAGGCTCCGGCAGACACGGCGATCATGTACAAACCCCACCAGATGCAAAAATCTCCAAAGTAGTTGGGGTGACGTGTGTAGCGCCACAATCCTCGGTCGAAGACTTTGCCCTTGTTCGCTGGATCCGCCTTAAAGCGACTGAGCTGAAAATCTCCGACGGTTTCGAATGTGAATCCGATCGCCCAAACAAGGACGCCCATCCAGTCGAGAATTCCCAGTGGAGCCGTTTTATCTGCGATCATTGTTATCTGCACCGGGAAGGATATGATCCAGAGCAAAGCGGCTTGTAGCCAGAACACGATCCATAGACTCCGGT
>CAYYHV010000545.1:1841-4564 GCA_964471695.1 uncultured Pirellulaceae bacterium | reverse complement strand
ATACAATCAAATCCAGTTCAGGACATCATCGCGTTGGTAGCGGCGGTGTCGTAAAAACCTTCCGTTAGGCGGCACAGCGAGGCCAAAATGTTACTCCCTGTACTCCTCGCGGTAGTAGCCTGCGTCAGTAGCTGGCTATACGGCGAGATCAAGAACAATCAACTCGCTCGTGTCCTCGGTGCGATTAATTGCATGCTCGTGTCTTCCAGCATTGCGGCCGCCATTTCTGGTTTGCACTCGGAGTTGAGCGTTGGTATTCCGATGTCAATTGCCGTCCACGAGTACCTCGACGCCACAACAACACGACTGCAAGACGGCCACGTTGATTTTGTGGTCAACGAATTTCATGGTTTCAAAGAACGGACATGCGTCACGTATGAAACCGGTGCATTTCTCGACGCGATGGTGTCAGAAACCCAGCGCATGAATGCAGGCCGATCAGAACCGTAGGGTCTGAATTAAATTCTGAAGCGCAGACGTTCTGTCACGACGTCATCTGCGAAACCAAGGCTGCAAGTGACTGGCCTGACTTTCCGCCCAATGCGATTGCGATTGGTGCTAACGGCGGTGGTGATCAGCTGATCCTGATTCCGCAGGCTGAACACCCGGAGTTACTCGATAACGCCGCCTATAGGTGGGATCACGAAACCGGGGACATAGCACATGTCGCGGACGATTCTGGAGACCTGTAACGCAGCACAAGCGGCGGCCAACATGGTTATAGCAATGCCTCAAACCAGATAACCCCCACACCATCTATTTCCTTGTCGAAGCCGCTTGGTGGACTGTGGACATGCCCACCCACATCAAATCTATCCGAGCGATTAACGCACCAAGGCCGTCTGGCCGTTCCGCTGCTCTTCATTCGAAGCCGAAGTCGCGCCCAGAGCCGACTTGACCCGTTCGATAAATTTCGCGGACAAAAGCGGCGTATCATTAAAGACAAATGGCGGACGACCATCGCCTGGATACACGGCGTAGAACGGGATCCCGTGGGCTGGATTGCCAAGCTCATCCAACAGCGCATTCGCTTCGAGATTCTCCTTGGTCAAATCGGCCACCAATGGAGTGACTCCATGCTCCGCAAGAAACTTCTGTGATCTCTCGGGCTTGAGTCCCGTCTTTTCATTGGATTTACAAGTCAGACACCAGTCCGCGGTAAACTGAATGAAAACCGGTCTGCCTTCATTCTGCAATTCTGCCAATCGTTCCGCAGAAAACGTCTCCCACTTCTTATTCCCGTCAGTTTTCCCTAGCGCCCAGAACGAAAAGTAACCCAGCGAAACGGCCAGCAAGAGCGCAACAGCGTACCCTTTGAACTTCTGCATCGAATCCGCAGTGATCGGAATCCTGCCGATATACCAACAGGCAAACCATAGGCTGAACAGCAACGCCAACGTGGGAACGAAATAGTCTTTGTCCAAGAAGCTAAAAATCCAGACTACCGTCGCCAGCAGTACGAATCCCATCACTTGCTTGAACGTATCCATCCATGCACCCGGCTTGGGCAGAATCGTCTTCATGAGTTTCGGCGAGAGGCCAAACAACAGATACGGCAATCCCATACCAATCCCCATAAAGAAGAAGGTACCAAAGACCACGGGCTTTGGTTGCTTGGCTGCCCATGCGAGTGTTGGCACAAGCAAAGGACCACTACATGGAGTCGCCAGTAGCGTCGTCAAAATACCTTTGAAGAAAGCTCCGGCTGGTCCTTCTTTCTCAGATAAATCTGCAGCCGCGCCTGAGCCCGCGAAACCTGGAATGGGAATCTCCCAGACACCGAGTGAACTCAGTGCAAAAACAAAAACGATACTCACCAGCACGATGCCAAACTCTGGCTTCTGAAATTGTTGCCCCCAGGCCCAACCGAAAAATGCCGCCATGGATGCCAATCCCATGAATACGGCGACGATGCCTGCGACATAGCAGACATTCAACCAAAGGATTCGCCCCGGCGATTCGCCCGCCTGCTGAACGAAGGACATAACCTTCAATCCAATGACTGGCAAAACACAGGGCATCAGATTGAGAACCAAACCCGCCAACAGTGCCAAGCCGAATTTCTGTATCGTCTCGAATCCAAATACCGAGCCAACTGCCGTAGCCTGAGTCGTCGATGACGGTTGAGCGGCCGCTGTCGGCGCATTGTTCGCACTCGTGCCTGCACCATTCGTGGCAGCCAACTGATCGCCTGACGGTGGGGCTTGGGGACTGGGAACATCTGACGGAGCAATGACGCCCGCATAATTCCCAACGAACTGGGTTTCCTTCTTGCCAAACAACTGGCATGCGTCTCGACACGCCTGTCCGTTAAGATGCCCGCGCACTTCAATCGCTTGCGCATCGACTCCCGCTGTTAGCTTGATCGGAGCCGTCCACACGACTCGCGTCGCATGCGACTCGGAATTGACCGTGAAGTATTCGTCGGGCGGATCAATGTGCGGCAAGTTATCTGGAATAAATGGGCCCGTCAGTGCGAATTGCGGCGACTTGTTAATCACAATCGTTGTCTTGGTTGGCCCGCCGGCGGGTTGGGATATCGAATAAATCTTCCAACCTTCTGCAATATCGGTCGCGATCTGGACGATGCCTGTCTGTCCATCGGGGGCTACGAGGACTCGGCACGATGTCTTGACAGGTGCCGCAGTGGCTTCCATCGGATTGGGAATCAAGTCGCTTAATCCGCTTAGCGACGGAAAGGCCGAGGGTGGTGTCTGCAAAGG
>CAYYHV010000545.1:0-1831 GCA_964471695.1 uncultured Pirellulaceae bacterium | reverse complement strand
AACGATGCGATGCAAATCGCTGCAAAGATTCGAATCAGTTTTTGGGAGGTTGTTGGTCTCGCAAGCATCATGTCTCTTCCTGATGGTGGGCTACATCCAACCCGGAAAATACGAAGGTTTTCGTTACTTGGCAACGTGAACGGCATGGGTGTTGTACGCATGCGTTGCTTTCATAGTTTTCGCATCGTGGGCTGAATCACAAATCTAACCATTTTGACGCGACTTCGCACCAATTCTTCTCGCCCAATGAGAAATTCTCTTGGCAGCCTCTGCGGAACGGGCAAACTCCCGCCGCTCTACAAAACGCCACTCAAGCCACTGCAATCCTGATAGCAATAGGTTTCCTGAATCGAACCCCCGCACCAATTTCCAAAATTCGGGCTCGGGAGTTCTCAATTCCTCGTAAGCAGCCAATCCCATTCGCCACATGGTTTCGTCCTCGCCAGCAAGACTGCCCAACAGCCGCGCTACATCGCCCGCTGGAGTCTCAATCTCCATTGCGTCGTAGTCGATGACTCCCGTGACTTTATCGCCAACAAACAAAATGTGATCATGCCAAACGTCTCGAAGACAGACGAATTGTTTCGTCACCGTGTCTGACAGCGACTGCAGTTCCCGAAGGCATCCTGGAGCCAATCGCTTAGCGCCCTCCACAATCATCTTTTACGCCTGAATCACCTCAGAATTTTCGTCCAGAGCAGTTGTAGCCACCGCAGCCGAAATCTTATCCAATCGCCCCGCAAGAGTCCGTTCCAGCCCTTGCAAGCGCGTCTGAATTCCTTTCGACAACTTTCGACAGGACGGAACGGGCAGATCGTTCCTTACACGAAATCTCTCCGCAATATCGTGAAGCTGTGCAAGCACTTGCATGGCAGCCTTCAGCCGTTGAGAACTTTGTCGATTCTCAAAATCCGCAATTCCGTCCATCCACGGCGCGAGTTCCCAAACCTCTGGGCCCCGGGAAACGACTGTAGAACCTCGCAGCGACGGTAAGGGAATGGCAAGTCGCCGTTCTCCGTTTTCGTGAAACTGCTCCAGACGACGATGGACCCATTGGACTCGCTCCGCCGAAGTCTGTCTCGGCCAACATCGAAGACAGAGTTCTTCCTCGCAATGTTGGACTCGAAATACAGCGGCTCCACTAAACCCGGATGCGATAGGAACGATCGCCGACATCGTTGTCTCGATTCCAAAGCGTTCACGTAACAATCGGTATGCGGCGATAGCCATCGTAATTTCAATGTCGAGTCATAACGAAAACAGGGAACGCAACGATTCTACACTCTATGACAACATTCCACTCTCCGAACGTGGCCTATAGTTAACATGTCGCGAAATCCCGCCATATTTCCCACCAACGAATTCGATGTCTCGAAATCCGGACTTAACACCATGAAGTCGCTCACTCGTAACCTAGCCGTGTTCGCCTTGTTATCTTTTTGCGGTGGATTGGTTCTCGCCCACAACACCGACTTAAAGTCCGACGACATCAAACCAGCCACTCGAAGTGACGACGCCTCAAAAACCACAAACAGCACCCGAGCCGGTACTGGAGATACATCCAGTAAATCATCGGGCAGCAGCAGCGGTTCTCAACCGAAGCATGCCACGATTCTGAAAGACGCTCAATCGATTCCCGGGCTGATCCCGTTTTATCGTAAAGGCAACAAGATCTATGCCGAACTTAGCAGCACGCACTATAGCAGCGAGTTCATGGTCGTCATTGCGATCGCTCGCGGAATCGGCCAGGACCCGCTTTACGGCGGCATGACGTGGAGTATGGGTGACGATTGGGTCTGGAAGTTCCGCAAGATCGACGACCGTGTGCACG
>CAYYHV010000544.1:0-4572 GCA_964471695.1 uncultured Pirellulaceae bacterium | reverse complement strand
CCCCCATTCGAAGCGATAGTAACAACAGGTTCTCCAGACGCGAACGGCGCGTCAGCCGAGGCGGCGACGGACGAAGAAACATCAGGGAGCTAAACTCTTGCTGCCCTTGAGGCGTGCGTCGAATCAGATGAAAGACGAGGGGGAAGACAACGGCAAGAGTTCCCAATCCAAACAGCCATGCCAGCGCACTCATGCGGAGCCTCCGCTGGATTTGCCTCGGGCCACAAGCCGCCCTTTACTCGCTCGCGATTGAACCAGATTGAACAACACCACATGTGGTGGCTGGTCCGTAGTGATCTGAAAAAAGTCGATCGCCAAGTCATCGCATGTCTTCTTAATCGACGACTCGTGCTCAGCAAATCGACGTCGGTATTCATCACCGGCAGTTAGCGGGTCCACGTACAGCTCTTTGCCCGACTCGAGGTCGTGAAAGAGAGAAGCCGATTCAAAATCAAAGCCAACTTCGGTCGGATCAAGAATTCGCATCAAAATAATATCGTGCCCCATCGAACGCAGGTAACCCAATTGGCGATTCAAGTCTTCCGCCGGCGCGAGCAAATCCGAGATCAAAACAATCAGTCCGCGTTTGGTTACGGTACTGGCGATCTGTTCCAATGGTCGAGTCAGATCAGTCGATGTGCCGCCCGTCGAACGCTCCAGACACATCATCAACCTGCGCAAATGGCCCGGTCGAAACCGAGGTGGCAGATAGTCAGTAATCGACTCGTCGAAGGTAATCATTCCGACGGCATCTCGTTGAGACGTCAGAAACAACGACAATGTCGCAGCCGCAGTGCGGGCATAATCCGCTTTACTGTTGCCGTTCGTTCCGTAGTTCATCGAACGGCTGAGGTCAGTCAGTAGATAACAACGCAGATTGGTTTCGTCCTCGAAGCGTTTAATATACTTCCGGTCCTGCCGAGCCAGTAATTTCCAATCAAGATGCCGCAAGTCGTCGCCGGGCGAATACTGCCGATAGTCCGTAAACTCGACAGAGAAACCATGGTACGGACTGCGATGCAGCCCCGACATGAAGCCTTCAACGACTACTTTGGCTCGCAATTCCAGATTCTTAATGCGCATCACCGATTCGGGATCAACATACGATCGCGGCGCGGCCTTTGAGGTCGCGGTTGTCGTTGAACGCTTCTCGTCGTTGTCGGTAGACATACTTCGTCGCTTGGGAATCAGGCGGGTGATTTTACGAACTCAATGAGCTGATCAATGATCATTTCTACCGTGATGTTCTCGGCTTCGGCGCGGTACCCAGGCAAAATCCGATGACGCATCGTTGGGTGCACCAAGGCTTTGATATCATCCACGTTGACGTGCGAGCGACCGTGCAGAAGCGCCCGTGATTTGGCGCCGAGAATCAGGTTTTGGGCTCCACGCAAACCAGCCCCCCACGTCACCCAATTGTTCACGAACTCCGGCGATCGTTCACGATTCGGACGACTCGCATCCGCCAAATGGACGGCATAACGGACTAACTCTTCAGCTACGGGAACTTTACGAACCGTCTCATGGAATGAAAGAACATTCTCAGCAGAGAAGAGCTGCTTGATCGCTTCTGGTTTCGCCGACGTCGTTTGCTGCACGACTTTGACCTCATCTTCAATCGGAAGATAATCAATGTGCACGTTGAACATGAACCGATCCAACTGAGCCTCGGGCAGGGGATAGGTCCCTTCCATCTCAATGGGGTTCTGTGTCGCCAACACAAAGAATGGTTGGGGCAGGGCATAGCGTTTCCCCGCCGCAGTGACTTGATGTTCCTGCATCGCTTCAAGCATCGCGGCTTGCGTCTTGGGCGGCGTACGGTTGATTTCATCCGCGAGGATGACGTTGGCAAAAATCGGCCCTTTGACGAACTGCAACTTCCGACCTTCCGGGCTGTCTTCCAAAATCTCTGTTCCCGTAATGTCAGCGGGCATCAGATCGGGGGTAAACTGAATTCGCTTAAAGTTGAGATCGAAGATATCCGCTACGCTTCGAACCAGCAGCGTCTTTGCCAACCCAGGTGCTCCCGTAATCAGACAATGGCCCCCAGCAAACAAGCTGATGAGCAATTGATCAATCACATCGACTTGTCCAATGATGACTTTGCCAAGTTCCGCGAAGATTCGATCACGTCCTTCGCGAATGAGCTGAACGGCTTGCTGTTCGTCTTCGTAGGTATTACTTGTCGACAAGGTATTCTCCCGTTTCGGCCGGTACGATTTAGTGCGTCAAGGCGTAGGTGACGATATTGATTCCGAGCGGGTACGCCCAACGTTCGGAGTGATCCTTAAAGTAGCCCGGATCAACGCCTTCGCGTTCCCATCCGTCGCCGAGATCCGTGTTATGGCAAATCACAGTCATTAATCGACCATTGTCATCTTTGATGCACCGATAGTGTGGTTCTTCCGCATCCCATCGTTCGGTGGTCATACCTCTCATATAGGCGTGAACACTGGGAATCTGTGGTTTTTGGTCGAGTTTGTAGACCATCTGAAAGATCTCATGCTCGAGGGGAATATCCTCAATCCGCCGATCTGGAAAGACTCGACTGATCTCGTCCTCAAAGTTTTCCCATTCGCGTTCGCCCCAAAAATCGTCCACCATCAAAAAGCCCCCCCGGAGTAGATACTCGCGCAATCCAACGACTTCGGCTTCTGACAGCCGCAAGCCGCCCGGCTCGATGAGGTAAATGAACGGATAGTTGAAGAGTTCCGGATCGGTCAGTCGGAGTATCTTGCCATGCGGATCCGTCTTCATCGTCGTAAGTTCCTGAAGTCGATACGACAGATTCAAGTCCGCGTCGGGATAGTCCGTATCCCACTTGTAGTTGCCCCAATGCGAATTGTATTGAATCCGAACAAACGTGAAGACGTCATGCTTGAAAGCCTTCCTATTCTCCCAAATCGGAACGCCGTTTCGGTACACTTGGGTGTCTACCCCTCTTTGACTGCGCCGTCGACCTCCTCGACGGCGAAAGTATTGAGCCGCTGCAAGTGACCCCAAAACCAGCAACGATACGATGGCTAACTTGATCTTTCTATTCATCATCCGTCCCTTGCGGCTGGTCCGTTGATTCGTCTTACTCAGCAGGCAACGACTTTAACAACAACTTGTGCGCATCTCGATAACGAGGCGCCGCTTCCAAAGCTAACAATGCATTGCGTCTTGCTGAATCGCGATCGCCCTGCCGTAACTGGGCCGCGCCTAACCGATAATGGGTGTCGGCCCGATCAAACGGCTTGAGCGACAGCAGCACTTTTAGTTCCTGAATCAACAGGGTATCGTCGCCGGATTTTTCAGCCGCCATTGCCATTTTGCGGTGCGAGGATTTTAGCAGCGGATTAATTCCCTGCATTCGCCGAGCGACACGTTTCAAATCTTCCCATTTGCCGTTCGCGGAATAGATGTCCAACAGTCGCGAACAACTAGCAAGATCGCTGGCATCTCGGCCGATGGCTTTCTCCAACGCATCTCGTTCCGCCGATTCACGTTGAAGCCCACGATTGGCGGTGGCTCGCAAACGATAGGCTCTCTCGGCACCGTTCGCGTTGCCATATATTGCATCCAACTCGTCAAGCCGCTCAAGGGCTCGTTCGAACTTTTTCGATTTCACCAAAACGGTGGCCGATCCTAGCAAGCCATAATAATTCTTCGGGTGCTGGCCTAGCCATTTTTCCCATCCAGCCACATCTGCAATGGGTTCTTTTGGCGGAGTCCAATCGGCATCCGGTGCCAAGCCGCTTGCGATTTTCCTGGCGTACTTAGCAAACTCTTTATCCAAGTACGCAGTCGACGCCATGTGGCGCTGCAAGGCGTCGTTGATCGGCATCCCCGTACCAAGATCGTCGAGCATCGCCACCATCGCGTGTTCGCCAAACTTTCCGATCAGGTACTCGACAACCAGTGATGACTCGAAATAGGCGAACTGTAGATGCTGCGCTGATTTAGGACTCAAAAAGGCATTGCTTAGCTGGCTCACAGGCGTCAATTCGCCACCGATGATCATCATTCGATGTCCGGGATCAATACTGTCTCCCCATGCCGAATTTGCCAGCCGCTCTTCATACACTGAAATGCCTTCGCTCAACCAACGTGGCATCTTGTTTTTGGTCTTCTGCAGTGTCACTACGTGACAAAACTCATGCCATAGAACGCTGCGCCAGTTCGTTTGCGAGGCACCCTGAGCGACGGGACTGTTCATGGTCACGACACGACCAAAGCAGACTCCCAAGAAACCGGCACCGCCGGGCAAGCCGAAAGTTCGGATTGCGAAATCTTGCTGTCGTGGAAAAATCTCAATAAAGATCGGCTTCTGCAACTCAACTTCGTACTTTTTGGTCAATTGCTGGCTGGCGTCCTCCAACAACTCAAAAACCATATGGCCATAACAATCCGCTTCCCCGCGTTCCATACGAACGACAAAGCCGTCTTTCTCCAGCGTCGCAAACTCCGAAAGATTGTCACGCAGCGCGACCAGATTATTCGCCACAACATTGTATTGATCCGCATCGAATACCTCTTCCGCCAGCTTCCACCCCTCAAGCTCCTGCCCCAATCGAAGCAGATCATGGG
>CAYYHV010000543.1:0-4588 GCA_964471695.1 uncultured Pirellulaceae bacterium | reverse complement strand
GCGTATCGTCAGACGTCGGAGCGCGACGCGCAACGACGCCAAGTCGACCCGGACAATCGGTGGATCGCTTCCCAATCGAGTTATCGACTGCCAGCCGAAATGGTGCGCGACAATGCACTGGCCATTAGCGGCTTGCTGGTCCATTCTGTGGGTGGTGATAGTGTCAAACCGTATCAACCATCGGGGTACTATCAGCATCTTAATTTTCCGACGCGCAAGTACAAACCACATAACGACGCAAGGCAATGGCGACGCGGCGTCTACGTGCATTGGCAGCGTCAGTATTTGCATCCAATGCTCAAGGCTTTTGACGCGCCAAGCCGCGAAGAATGTACGGCGAAGCGTCCGCGATCCAATACGCCGCTGGCTGCGTTGACGCTGCTAAACGATCCAACCTTCGTGGAAGCGGCTCGAGTCTTCGCCGAAATGATCGTGAAGCATGGTGGTGAATCAGACGCCAAGCGACTGGCTTATGCCTACCAGCGAGCCGTATCGCGGTCGCCCGATGAATGGGAAGCAATCGTGTTGACGCGTTTGCTGGATAGCCAGCGAAAACATTATGGCGAACGACTTGAGGATGCGAAAAAGTTGATTGGGTTTGGCATCGCTGAGCATCGAACGGAGGCGAAATCAAATCCGCAGCTCGTGGACTTGGCGGCATGGACTTGTGTTGCGAGAGCGATTTTGAACTTGGATGAAACGATCACGCGAAACTAGCTTCTACGCTTCCGGAATTTGGGAAAATATGATGCGTCGAGAACGGCAGCAATCGAACAAGCTGAGGCAAGTCGCCAATTGGGCGAACCGTCGTACCTTCTTGCGTCAAAGCGCTCTGGGGTTGGGCGGTATTGCGCTCAACAGTCTGCTGGCTCGTGACTTGTTGGCTGATGGCGATGCCGCAGAGACGTCGGAGATCGCTCCCGCCAGTCAAACCCGCGAATCGATGACTTCCGCGCTGCCAGGGTTTCCACACAAAACGCCCAAAGTCAAACGCGTCATTTTTTTGTGCATGGCGGGTGGCCCTTCGCATCTGGAAACTTTTGACTACAAGCCAAAGCTCGATGCAATGAATGGCAAGCCGATGCCGAGCTCGTTTACGGACGGGCAGCCTATCGCGCAGTTGCAAGGCACGGCGCTCAAAGTGCAAGGCCATTTGACGAAGTTCAATCGCTATGGAAGCAACGGACAGACGATAAGTGACTTTCTTCCATGGCATCAGAAGATGGCGGATGATATCTGCATTCTGAAATCCATGGTGACGGAACAGATTAATCATGATCCAGCCCATACATTTATGAATACAGGGACGGCGATCAGCGGCCGTCCATCGATGGGATCATGGGTCAATTATGGACTCGGCAGTGAAACGGATGAACTGCCGGGTTTTGTAGTGTTGACGAGTACGGGTGGGCGAAACCCCCAGCCGATCGCTTCGCGACAATGGGCTGCGGGCTTTCTTCCGAGTGAGTATCAGGGTGTGGAGTTCAACAGCAACGGTGACCCAGTACATTATGTAACCAGTCCTGCCGGCGTGGGGATTGGTCAACAAGCCGAACTGGTCGACTCGATTCGTCAGTTGAACCTGCGGCGAAATGAACGGTTGAATGATCCTGAAATTGCGGCACGCATCGCCGCCTACGAGATGGCTTTTCGCATGCAGACTTCGGTGCCGGAGCTGATGGATATGTCAGACGAGTCGCAAGCAACGCTGGACATGTACGGCGCCAAACCAGGTGACGGTTCGTTCGCTTCCAACTGCTTGCTGGCCCGCCGATTGGCTGAACGCGGGGTACGCTTCATTCATTTGTATCACCGTGGCTGGGATCATCACGGCGGTCTAGTCCAGTATATGAATGTTTGCTGCCGATTAACGGACAAACCAACTTGGGCGTTGCTGACCGATTTGAAACAGCGCGGCATGCTGGACGATACGCTGATTGTTTGGGGCGGCGAGTTCGGACGCACGCCCATGTTTCAAGGCAAAGGCGGGGCGGGACGAGATCACCACATCAAAGGGTTCTCCATGTGGATGGCAGGCGGCGGGGTGCGTCGTGGCATCAGTCACGGAGAAACGGACGAGCTTGGATACAACTCGGTCAACAATGTCGTCCATGTTCGCGACTTGCACGCGACGATGTTGCACTTGCTTGGCATCGACCAGAACCGCTTCCGTGTGAAATACCAGGGGTTGGACATGAAACTGACCGGCGTGGAAGAAGCGCACGTCGTGAAGGATGTGCTGAGCTGATCGTCGCTTTGTCTTGCATGAGGCAATACTCGTACGTTTAGGTGCGATCAGTCCGCTCCTTAACGACCGATGGCAGCCCATGCCTGCAAGCAAATCTGGGTGCCCGACATGACGACTTGGTTTCTCCAACTCACTGATGCTGGACAAAAGCACTCGAGCAACTCGGCACGAGCCCTTCGGTAATGGATCGATTCATGATCGCTAAAATGATACATCCGATTCTCATTTCTCATGGCTTGAAGCACGCGGATGTTGTTGTACGTTCCAAATTCCGCCAATGCGAATCGGTACCGACGGTCTGAGAAGCGGTTTCGCATCCACTGACCAAATTCTCCACGAATCGTGTAAGCCGTCTTTCGCTTTTCTGTCGTATTGAATTCAACGACATCCGGGCCAAAAGTGTTCGTGTGCCACAATCGAGCCTCCTCGTCGATATCGTTGGCAAGCAGCAACTTATAAGTCGCGTGTGCTCCCAGTCCACTGTGGATGTCGATATGGATGATATCGTTCGAAGCGCCAATCCAATCCCCGCAGTGTTCAGCGATGACTTGATGGGACCGGGATGGCTCGCTACCACCGTAAAACAGGCCATCGGGGAAATCGTACTGACCGCCTGCAATGGCTTCCTTAAGTGGTTGCAGTCCAAATCGAAGAATCTGTACCAACGCTCTCAACCGGAAGAACTCTGGACGAATACGGCTGCGCGCGGAAATCGGATTCAACAGTCGATTCAGTCTGGCATAACCTTCTGGCGAGCCGCTGTATGTGTCGTCAGATGGAAGGAAGTTGCGATTTAAATCGACACCGGCTTTGTCGAAACGGCGAACGAAGTGAAAGCCGAAAGGATTCACGGCGTGCAAGAATACCCAACGAGTCGACAGCAGTTCGGGCGACTTTGAAATCGTTTCGATCATTGCGAGTTGAATTGCCGAGCCAAGAAAGCCTTCGACTCCGTGAACGGCTGACGATACGAGAACTGTTGGCGCACCAGTTGGGCCCAACGTGGCGACATCCAGTGTCAGTGATTCGTTGCCGTCTTGGGCAATTTCCAAAGACTGTAACTCAGCCGACATATCGGCAGTGAATTGGCGGAAGCTACGGCGGGCTTCTAGATAAGAATCCGAAAAGAATTCTGTACCGGCGCGAATCGAGTCCAGCTGCGGTATGTCGGCTCGAAGTTCCTGTTTTTTGCCAGTCAATCGCCCAGTCCTTAAGGTTTTGATATCCGGATTCTGATGAAACGGAACTAAATTGACCATATGGGGTTGGATGTGGGTGACGAAACTTTTGTTTTCGTTTTCTGTAGATACAATCTAACCCAGCAGCGGGCATGATGGACCACGCCGACATTGCAAAGGGGCGTCCAGATTCTTAACAATCTCTCACCACATCGGCGTTCGCCGATCTTGATGGCGTTACTTTGTTGGCTTTGCGTTTTCGCACTGATGCCGTTAACAATTTCCGCTGCGGATCGAGCGCAGTTGGACAAGGCGCAGCGACTCTTCCATCGCGGGAAGTTCGCCCAAGTTATTCGACTGGCCGCCAAAGAGCTCGAGACCGAGATCATTTTGCGTGAAGATTGGTACGTCATCAAAGCCCAATCCGAATTGACGTTGGGCAGGTACGCCGATTGTCGCGCGACGACGAGCGAAGGATTACAAAAAGAACTCTATAGTATTCGTTTGCGATGGGTTGGCGCCACCGCGTCTGAGTTTTGCAACGAACCAGCTGAGGCCAGTAAACGACGATCCGATCTGGGGCGTTTGATCCGGCAAAGTTCTTGGCGCTATCGCGAATCTCACAATCAGCTCGTTATGGGCGAATATTTGTTATCTCAAGGCGTGGATGCGAAAGGCGTGATGGACGAAGTCTATTCGCGTTCCAAGGATCGCGATGCGTCGATGCCGCACCCGTGGATGGGCGTCGGAAAACTTGCGTTGGAGAAATCAGATTTCGATCTCGCATCTCAGAATTTTGCCAAAGTCATCGAGCTTGATCCTTCCAATCCAGATGGCCACTACGGATTGGCTCGGGCCTACCGTTCCAGCCTGCCGGAAAAGTCGCAGGAGTCCCTCAAGGCTGCGCTGGCGATCAACGAGCGCCATATCCCATCGTTATTGATGCTTGTTGAGCAGCAAGTCGCCGGAGAAGCTTACGTAGATGCGGCAAAGTCGCTGGATCAAATCTTGGAGGTGAATCCCCATCATCCCGAAGCGTGGGCGTTTCGGGCTGTATTGGCCCATCTGGCCGGTGATACCCAGCTGGAATCCCGTCATCGCGAGCGGGCCTTGGAGCATTGGCCATCGAATCCCGTCGTTGATCATGTGATCGGTCGCGAGT
>CAYYHV010000542.1:0-4698 GCA_964471695.1 uncultured Pirellulaceae bacterium | reverse complement strand
CAATGCCGTACCATACGGCGCGTTTCGCACTTTCCTGACCAGACAGACCGCCAAGTTCGACGCGGAGAATGCGTCCAGTCTCGGCTGCTATTTGGCGACGCGTGAGTTCGCCGACTCCATTGCGAGAATCGAGGCGAATGAATCGCTTTCGCCGACAGAAATACAATTCGTCGAATCGCTCGTCCAAACGGCAAGCCGATGGCTGGGACATGCCTCGAAACTTGGGCACTTCAAAAATAGCGGAGTCATTGCGGCTGAATCCGACGAAGCTCTCGCCGCTTTGCTCAAACATCCGGCGTATCAAAAGCGACTGGTGACTGAGTAGTTTTGTTAGCCGGCTCACTTACGTCTACGATCTCCTCGACAATTAGAGGTTCAGAATCCAAGATCTGAAATTCCAGAAGATGCGGAATGCAGCTCACTTCTGCGACAGCTTAAATCGCATAAAGCAACTGGCTATTCGTCTTCGATCAGGTTTTCGCACCGTGGGCATATCCTGGTAGTCACCGCTACAGTTCGGCCGCATGATTAGCACTGACGAATTCCGGCCTGATTTGCATTCGACCAACGGGGCAATATCCAGCAAACGCCAACCGCGATTCCGATCTGTATGGCCGAACCTGTAACCCAAGCCAGAAAATAGTAGCTACTGGCACGAACAGCATCGGGACGAACCCCATAAAGGTTGCTCGAGTACATTTCGGGGAGAAGCAGGCTATTTGGGACGAATCTGGAACATAAACGGCTACTGCTGATTCCAGTTTTGGCGTATTCTCAATCGCCGACCGGCGATCCCAGTCGACGGGTTAACGATTTTTAACATCTGCAAACATGCAGGTTTCGCCATATCTTGTGTGTAGAGGCAAATCATGAGCAACAGAACGATTGTTGGAGATGATCTCCCGAATATCCCTTGGGAAGATCGCCCAAGTGATTGTCATGACGTCGTGTGGCGATACACAGCGAATCCGGTCATCCCGCGAGATATCATCCCCTGCTCAAACAGCGTATTTAACAGCGCCGTGGTTCCGTTTGAAGGAAAGTTTGCTGGCGTGTTTCGTATCGATGATCGCTCACGCAACATGCGAATCCACGCCGGGTTCAGTGAAGATGGAATCACGTTTCAGCTGAATGAAGAACCGATTCAATGGAATTATGACGATCCGGAAATCGGCAAGTTTATTGAGTCGTATGACCCACGGGTTTGCTGGTTAGAAGATCGCTTCTATGTCACGTGGTGCAATAACTACCACGGCTACACAATAGGAATGGGGTATACCCACGATTTCAAGAGCTTTCACGGGATGGAGAATATTACGCTGCCGTACAATCGGAATGGCGTTTTGTTCCCGAGAAAAATCAACGGCAAGTATGCGATGTATACGCGGCCAAGTGATACAGGGCACACGCCGTTCGGTGATATTTTCTACAGCACCAGTCCGGACTTGATTCACTGGGGATGTCATCGGCACACGATGGCTCCCAAAGCCCATTCCTGGCAGTGCACGAAAATCGGCGCGGGCCCACTGCCGATCGAAACTACCGAAGGGTGGCTGCTGATTTATCATGGCGTGCTGACGAGCTGCAACGGCTTTGTATACAGCATGGGAGCCGCATTGCTCGATCTCGACGAGCCTTGGAAAGTCATCTACCGGACTCGTCCGTACCTGATTTCGCCCCAAACGCTTTACGAATGTGTTGGGGATGTTCCCAACGTCGTCTTTCCGTGCGCGGCGTTAACAGATGCCGCCACTGGGCGAATGGCGATTTACTACGGAGCCGCGGACACGGTGACGGGGCTGGCTTTTTGCCAAGTCGATGAGCTGCTTGAGTTCATGAAAAACAATTCAGAACTCTAAAGAATTCTATGCCACGAAACGATCGACGAAGTCGAGGTTTTGCGTCTGTTGGCATATTGAATTTTCGCTAAACTAGCGGCTCAACATAGAATCGACTGCATTGATGAATCGCCAGGCGTCAGGGAATCATGGGCAAGAAAAGCGACAAAACAAAAAACAAACCGAAGAACAAGTCTAAGAAAAAGCTGACGTTGGCGGACAAAGCCGACAAATTCAAGTGCTATCAAAAATCGGTCCAATCTCCGCAGCACGAAGTTGAGTTCTTCGAGCAGGCGTTTCGCGAGGAATTTGATCGCAAACCATATACGCTTCGCGAGGATTTCTGCGGCACTTTCGCCGTTTGTTGCGAATGGGTTCGGACAAACAGCCGACGTACGGCTCTGGGCGTCGATTTGTGCCCTGAGACTCTGGAATGGGGACGCGATAACAATCTCGCCAAGTTAAGCTCCAAACAACAGAAGCGAGTCAGTTTGCTGGAGCAGGATGTCCGCAAACGCAACTTGCCTCGGGTCGATGTCTTGGCGGCTCAAAATTTTTCGTTTTGGATTTTCAAAACGCGCGAAGAAGTCATCAAGTACTTTCGCACGGCTCGAGCCAATATGGCTGACGAATCCGTCATGATTATGGACATGATGGGTGGTGGTGATTGTTACAACGAGGAGCATACCGACAAGCGAAAGATTGGCAAAGGCAAGAAGCAATTTCGCTATGATTGGGAACAGGCGGCTTTCAATCCCGTGAATGCGGATTGCAGTTTTTACATTCACTTCAAGTTTCAGGACGGCAGCCGACTGAAACGTGCTTTTGAGTATCATTGGCGATTTTGGACCATTCCCGAGACGCGTGAAATGCTCGAAGAAGCCGGATTCTCACACAGCTATGTCTACTGGGAACTCGAAGACGAAGAAGGTGAGGACACGGGGATTTGGGAGCGAGCCGACGTGGCGCCGAGCAACGCCAGTTGGATTTGTTATATCGTGGCGGTTCGTTAGTCGAAGCGTTGCCCCAACTGTGACGTTGTGACGTTGTGACGCTGTGACCCTGCGACACCGTCAATTACTACGCAATTGCTTCACCCAACTCGTCGTTATCCAAATCTTCGTCATCCAAGCCGCAACTGACGCGAAACATGTGTCCGTCCGGGTGACGCAAATGGAATTCGCGGACTCCCCACGGTTCCTCCGTCGGTGGATGCGTAATAGTGAATTCATTGTCAACGGCTGCTTGATGCAATTCATCGACTTCGCGTTTTGAACTAATCCACCAAGTCATCCAATTCCCGTCGGTGTTATCGTCGCCAGGAAAGGCGGGCATTGTGGTGCCCCGCGAACCTTGCCCATCACGGCACAGGAAGATGTTTACATCGCCAACGCACACACCGCCAAAATCGGCAGGGCCATCCTCATTCTCCGTCGCCGCATCTTCGCCTTCGCCAACCAGCCCGCCGTCGTTCCAACTGAAGGATCGTTTCCAGCCCAGTTTTTCAAACCACGCAAAGCTTTCGCCAATATCCGAGACGTTAAGGACGGGGGTGATTTTCTCGATGGGCATTTCAAAGACTCCTAGTGGGTGATCCAATCGACAGCATCGCCGACGGCTTTCTGCGATGCAACAAAGGTAGGTTTGCCCTTAAGATTTCGATAGGCCACCATGGATGCATCTGCGGATTTCTTATCCTGCGTCGCGACCCAGATTTGCCCGGCGTTCGACAGCGCCAGGAAAGCCGGCAAGTCGCCGTACTTGATGGCACCCGGCAGGAAATCCGGATCACGCCACGATTTGATATCGGCAAAGCGAAAGTCGCCGTCGTCGATCGCCAGTCGGTCGATTTTTTCGCCATCCATCGCAGCGGCCAGCACCGCAACTGGAGCGGCTCCTGCGGTTGCCAACACATGCGTCTTCTTTGTGCCATGATCGTCGCCTGCAACGAACTTCAGGATCGTTAGCAAGTCGTGGACTCGATGTCCGATCAAAGGTTGGTTGTATCCAAATGTGTATCCCGCAAAATCTCGGTTGTTTGCTACACGACGAGTCTGCAGCAGGTCATCTTCGTTTACGCCCGACAGAAACTCGCCTTGTTGAAGCAGGTCGCAAGTCACAATCGAATAACCACGCTGCAGAATCCGCCGGGCTTCGGCTCGCAGTCGCCCATCATCCAGCAAGTCAGATTTGCCTTTGCCCGACACCCACACGACGACTTCCCCGTTCCAGTTTTGCGGATGGAGAAAAACGACAGGCAGCTCTGTGCCGTCGGATTTGATCTTGTCGTGGAAAATCCAATAGTCGTCACGTTGGGCCTTGTCGACTTTGATGCGAGTCACTTCGCCGATCTCATCGAAGCTGGTCGCCAACAGCGTCTTGAGGGCTGGGCGAACCATGTTGCGAAAGTCATCGGACGATCTCGCGGCGGCTTGTAACTGTGCGTTCGATGCTGCCGCAAGCTGTTTGAGGAAGTGACACTCGAATTCGGTTCCGCCCTTCGGTTGCGGATGCTCGTCATTCCAAACCGTGAGTTCGTCCTTGCTTAGTGGCGTAAAGTCGCTTTCGAGGATTGGCTGTTCGAACCCCAAAGCCAAGTGGTTAAAGTTATGTTGAAAATAGGTCAGGTCCAATCGGTTGTTGCCGACGACCCAATCGCCCTGAATCTTGTCTTCCGCATCGTAGAGTTGGTATAGCTGCTTGAGTTCAGGCAGGCCCTTCTGGCGAAATTCCTTCGTCCAATCGTTGGCGTAGGTGATGCCTTGGGGACGCGGTGCAAAGAGCCCGGCGAACTCGATGTTGCCTGTTCCGACCCGCAGCGCCGATGCGTTCTCACATGTACATCCCCCTTGCATCGCCG
>CAYYHV010000541.1:0-4730 GCA_964471695.1 uncultured Pirellulaceae bacterium | reverse complement strand
ACCCTGGGCAACCTAGTTGTTGAACAACATACAAACGATCAACGCGAAGAACGTTGCACCCTCGATCAGAGCTGCAGAAATAATCATCGCAGTCTGAATCTTGTCGGCAACTTCAGGTTGACGAGCCATGCTCTCAACGGCAGCTGTACCAATTTTGCCAATGCCCATTCCTGCGGCAAGCAAAACGATACCGGCACCGATGGCACCACCAAGGTAAACAAGGTATGGCTTTTCACCAGCACTTACTTGTGCCATTGCTGGCGTAGCGAATGCGAGCACAACAGCTACCGACATCGCAAACTTCATCCACTTGTACACGGTTCCCGTCTCCTAAAAATAAGGGATTTCAAACAGTCGGTGTGACCAACGAACTTTCAAATCTACTAGTGTTCGTGTACCGACATGCCAATAAACAAAGCTGACAAAAACGTAAAAATGTAAGCCTGCAAAAAGGCTACAAATAGTTCCAAAAGGCTAAGCAGGGTCGCGCCAATAATACTGGCTGGAGCCACTGCCCACACCGCAGCACTCTGCCAAGCCGCTGCGATGAATGCCACAATTACCGCCAGCACGAGGTGACCAGCCATCATGTTGGCCAGCAAACGTACGGCGAGTACGAAGTGTTTGATAAATAACCCGAGGACTTCGATTGCGAAGATCATCGGTTTCAGCCCAATGGCAATCGCCATCGGCAAATCCATGTGCGGCACCAGATTCTTGAAGAAGCCGCCGAATCCCATTTCCTGCATGCCCGCGACGACAACGCATCCAAACGTCATGAACGCTAATGCCCCAGTTGTCGCTAAGGCTCCTGTCGGTGAGCCCAACCAGGGAATCATTCCTAACAGGTTGCACCCCAGGACGAAGAAAAACACCGTCCACAAGAATGGGAGAAATTTGTCGGCTCCATGACCAATCGCGGGGCGTACCACCTCATCGCGAATGAACAGGAGCATTGTCTCGAGAAGATTCCAAAACCAACCTTTCACCGGTTGTCCTTTGCGAATCTTTGCAGCCAGCGCCACGAAAAAAATGATGACCAAGACCGCAGCCACAACTTCCAAGATCATGAACTTGGTCAGTTGCAAATCGAAAGGTTCGATGATTTCATCAAGTGGACCGAAGCCCGACTTGAGGTTGATGATCGGTTCAGCATTAGGGAATGGCTGTGTAATGTTCAGGTGGCCTTCGGACGCAATGAACCGAGGCACCTCAAAGTACTGAGCGTCTTTGACGTGACCGACAAGATGATCGGCATCAAACGGGTTGGCTGACATTTCCTGCGACCTTCAATTCAATTCCAAATCTGACTTCCGCAGTACTCTAACTGCGTCAACCGTCGACTCCTACCCCTAAGCGATTTCCTCTATGTGGTTGACCGCCAAAGCCATCGCTCGTTAACTCGCTTGCTCGTCTCCGCCACACAGTCAACAGAGTTTCTGTGAACAACACAAGCGGGTATAGCAAGAGAAGGTAGCAAGCAAACGTTCGGGCGGTTGCTTCGCCAAGTTGCATCGCAACCATCGCACACGTTAGAAGCGGCAAACCCATGCGCACAAGAAAGCCGAATGCGACGTGCATGAGGCCCGTTAGACCGCCTTCCGATGATGGGATTCCGCTCCCAACCCAATCGAATACGATCATCCCGATACCGGTCGCACAACACATCAAGAAAGCGATGATCAACCACACGGCATCGCTCTTGAGGGTTCCTCTAACAGCCGCAATGCCCGCAACGAGGATGGCAGATGATGAAGCGACGGAGACAAGCAGCATCAATCGCAACGGAAGGCTGGTGCCAATCCGAAGCATTAATTGAGATCGCGATTGTCCTTGCGGAAAATTACTT
Source organism: uncultured Pirellulaceae bacterium (assembly GCA_964471695.1). Taxonomy (GTDB): domain Bacteria; phylum Planctomycetota; class Planctomycetia; order Pirellulales; family Pirellulaceae; genus CAYYHV01. The sequence continues at coordinate 2,881 of CAYYHV010000541.1, read as the reverse complement.
TCCACGATTGTTTCCAGTACTTGGTCGCTTGCCCGACCGATTCTTTTGCTCGACGCGTTCAACGCACGTCATCTTTTGTCGACGTCATCTTTTGTCGACGTCATCTTTATGAGGTGCCAAACGCCCAACGTCATGCCCAGTCCAAACCCGAGCATGGTGAATAGCCCACCAGTGCCCAAATTTTGATCCAGAAGCCAGTACCCCAACAGTCCAGGAACAACCATCTCCAAACTGACTGTCATGATCCGAGATGCCCATTCGTAAGCAACTGCGGTGACAGATCGTTTGTTGGATGAATCCTCACTCAAGCCGTGGTAAACCGCCTGCTGGGCTGTAGAAAGCCGCAACCTCTTAATTTGTCAGGAGATAGGATCAGAACTAAGCCATCGTTTCGCGGTCTTGTTAATACTCGCACCCCTGAAAGACCGGCAATTTATAAGAGGGTGGAAAACCGGTCAACAGACGATAGCACCGACTTCGTGTTTTTTTTCACAAAGTCTTGATGGCGCACTAAGGCTCTAATTTCAAATGACTTAGGATGCGACCATTTTATGGTGTATTCGACCACGGTGTCCGCAATTCAATCGCGAGTCAAACCAACGAATCGCACCGTTGTATCGAAAATTACAATTGTTGCGATTTGTTGTAAGTCGTTATTTGAATAGTGGTTAGCGGCTTCGAGATGGCGCCGTTGTCAACTCCAACTCGTTGATGGATCCGGCTATCGTGATTATATTGAAATCTGCAGTTTTCCTGACTAGATCGCCTAAAGCGACTAGTGTACCTCCTTTGCGGTAAGAGGCCCTAAGGTTGGTTCGTCGAAAACTCTTCGGGACTTAGAGAGTGCTGCCGCAACTGCGGTAAAAAACGTAACGCTTCAGGCGACATTCGCTGCGAATACATCCAGCGAATTTGGGGAATGATGTGTGCTCGCAAGGCAGCACGAATTCTTCGGCGCTTGATGTAAATTGACACGTTTGCGTCAGGGACGGCGTAACCAACCGATTGTGAACTATACGACGCGGTGTGTCATTGTGTTCGCAGCCAAACGACTCTGGAGGTCAAGTCCCTTGCATAGCGCATCTGAACTTAAGACGTACAAACAAAAAGACCTCGCCAAGATGGCCAAAGAGCGAGGCATCACGGGCTGGCACTCGATGCGGAAAGAGGAGTTGGTGCGGGCCCTCCTCAAAGCAACAAAGGGTTCTGCGAATGGCAACGGCCGGTCCAAGACCACTGCCAAAAAGGTAACTTCGACCAAGCCATCGGTGCTTCGTAAGATTCGCGCCCTCCAAGAACGACGTGAACGTCAAAAGGATTTGACAACAGGGGATGTTCCCGTTGGCCCCAACGGCAAGTCGCGTGCGGTAACGGACGATCGCATCGTCCTGATGGTTCGCGATTCGTATTGGTTGCACGCCTACTGGGAGTTGACGGCGAGTAGCGTCAGTCGCGCTCAAGTTGCCTTGGCAGAGCGATGGCATTCGGCCCGACCTGTCCTTCGCCTGATCTCGGTCTCGGAAGGTTCGCTCGAGACGATTTCCGACGAAGTCATTCGTGTCATCGACATCCATGGCGAAGTTTGCAACTGGTATATCGACGTTCAAGACCCGCCTCACTCTTATCGAGTCGATGTTGGTTACTTGACATCCGACGGCCACTTTCACGCGTTGGCTCGCAGCAATGTTGTTACGACTCCTGTCCCCAGCAATACCGAAATGATTGATGGGAACTGGGCAGACGTCGTAGAAAACTCCGAGAAGATTTACGCGATGAGCGGCGGTTTTGACCAAACTTCGGGTAACGGCGAGTTGCAGGACTTGTTCGAAGAACGTTTGCGTCGCCCGATGGGGTCACCCATGCGAACGCGTTTTGGCAATGGAGCCGAGGCGGCTGTTGTTGCAGAACTTCGCAAGATGAACTTCACGATCGATGCCGAAGTCATTGTGTTCGGCAAAACCGACCCGAATATGTTTGTCACAATGGGCGGCGATCCGATCAAATTGGCGCCCGATGGAAGCTTTACTGCCAGATTGGGTTTCCCCGATAAGCGTCAGGTGATTCCATTTGTTGCCAGCCGCAGTAACGGCGTTCAGGAACAAACGATTGTGCTCGCCATCGAACGCAACACAAAAGTCATGGAACCCGTCGTTCGAGAGATCGGCGACTGATTGCCTTCCAGTCACGGATAACGAGTTTTGATGAATTAGCCAGCGACCACTACCATGTGGGCTGGCTTTTTTCTTTTCCCTTCTACCATATCCCGAATATTGTGGCTCGGTTATGCAGCAAGATCGAATCCGATGCGCAAAGCGATTGAAGTTGGAGCAACTCGAAGGTCGCCGCATGCTAACGTTGCTGTTTAACGAGTATGCCGTAAACAATATCGGCCAACCTTCGCATTCGATTGCTCCTGTGGATTTTGACGGCGATGGCGACCTGGATGTTGTCACGTCCAGCATTGAATGGTACGAAAATCTCGGCAACCTGAATTTCACGATTCACGAGATAGCCACCAATGGTCCGTCCGAGCGCGTGATCCCCGTCGATTTTGATTTGGACGGTGACCTCGATGTGCTGACGGCAACGTACAGCCCGACCAATCCTGATTTTGGAAGAGTCGTCTGGTACGAAAATAATGGGGCCATGGAGTTTTCGGAGCACGACTTATCGATGGAGGTCAACGCTCCTTGGGATCTGGTTCCGGTTGACCTCGATCTGGATGGCGATCTGGATGTCGTTGTCGGCGCTGCAGCCGACGGTGGGCTTTTTTGGTTGGAGAATTCCCCCGACGGTTTTGCGTTGCATGAAATTCAACGTACCAATCGCGGCGGCTTGCGCACGGTTTTCTCTGAAGATATGGATGCCGATGGCGACATGG
>CAYYHV010000540.1:1416-4731 GCA_964471695.1 uncultured Pirellulaceae bacterium | reverse complement strand
TTGTTCGGAGCCGCCGATCAATGGCGCATGATTGTTCTGTTCCTGCCGAGCGCGCTTAGCCACGTCGCTCTACCGATTCTTTCGCAATCGCACAGTAGCGGCGAAGAAGGGGCCTTCAACAATGCGATCTCTGTCAACGTCGAGATTGTGTATCGAATCACCCTGCCCCTCGCCTTTGCGATCTCAGCCCTTGCCATTCCACTTACGCTTCTTTACGGCAAAGGTTTCGAGAACGCTGCCCCCGTCATCCCAGTGATCATGTTGTCTGTATTCATACATTCAGTCAATCAGGCTGTGCGCCAAGCCTATGGTGGCGCCGGACGAGTCTGGACGAATCTAGGAATGCACGTTGCATGGGCTGGTGTCTACTTGCTCGCATGCCATCAACTGCTGGTACGATTCGGCGCGTACGGTTTCGCCTGGGTCCACGTTGCAGCCGACCTTTCTCTATTCCTCATACAAGTCTTTTACGTTGAAGCATATCTTGCCCCAGGTTCACTCCGCCAACATTGGAAAACGATCACCTTCGGCGCCTGTCTTTTTCTGCTGTCAATCCTCGCGGGTGAGTCGTTTGGCGCACCGATGGGAGCCTTGGCTGCAACGGTCGGCATGCTCATGGTCTCACTTCCCACGCTCAAGACGGCTAGGGATTCTCGCACTTCCATCTATCAAAGACTCCAAAAGTTGATCTCTTGAACAGTCCAGCCCAACCAACCCAATGGAAATCGTTTCTGCTACCCACGGTGGCAGTTCTCTGTAGCGCTGCATTCTTCTATCTGGGTGTTCCGAGATTGATCAATGCCTCTCACGACGGAAACATACCCATCCTTTCTTCCATCGTCTCAAGCGACTTTTATCCGCTGGAGAAGTACCATTCGCATTGGGGCAAGATACAACTTCGCTTCACAGCCTTGGCGTGTCTGGTCGTCGTTTGCCTGGCGGTATTCGCCCAACGCAGCGCACGAGATTGGCTGGATGGAAAGTACCTGGTGCCATCAAATCAATTCAACATGAGCGCTGTCAAACGCATGCTGGCTTCTCTTGTCATCGCAGCCGTAGTTATGGGCCAGGTCGGGTGCATCGTTTTCGACAAAGAGTTCTGGCCATTCTCCAACTATTTCATGTTCGGTGGCTTACAGGGTCCTGTCTACGAAAACGTGCGAGTCTTTGGTGTGCTCGAATCGGGAGAAGAGATTTACCTTTCTGATCGTTTCAAACCTTATACGCCCGGCCGTTTGGAGATTGAACTTAAGAAGAGCGGAGTTGAACAAGCTGAACTCACACCTCGCGTCGAGAAGGAACTCCACGCGCTGGCCCGTTGGTATGAGAAGAATCGGAAGTCGGGCAAAGAATCGGGTCCGCCCATCAACGAAATTCGCGTCTACCTTCATTCCTACGACTTGGACCCCGAACTGGGGAATATCATGAAACCGAATCGGCGGAAAGTCCTCCATACGATTCAGCTTGAAGGGAAGGACTAACGTTATGTGGAGTTTCGCTTTACGACATTGGAACAACTACTGGTTTCGCCCAGTCGGTCCACACAATCTGGCCATCAGCAGGATTCTGTTTTGCGCAGGAATGCTGATCTGGTTCCCCTTCAAATCCATTCGGGGCTGGGAGCATGTACCGCTCGAAATGTGGCGACCACTTCCTCTGTTTCGATTGTTACACCTAGAGCCGGCTCGAAGCCCAGCCTTTTTTGGCATGTTGGAAGCCATCGTTCTGATCGGGCTATTGCTGACTTGCGTTGGCTTTCTGACCAGAATCGCTTCCCTCACCGCGTTCGTCGTGGGTGTTTACGTAATTGGACTCCAACATAATTTTGCCCACGCATTTCACAAAGACTGCGTGCCGCTCGTTGTCATGGGTATCCTGGCATTTTCGCGCTGCTCCGATGTCCTCTCCGTCGACCGCTGGCTGTCGAACAAATCCCCAAAATTATGGAATCCCCTGCGAACCACATCACTTGGAGAGTCTGGCGTCTATGCATGGCCCCTGCGACTTGTCGTGGTGTATATGGTGCTTTGCTATTTTCCAGCCGGCATATGCAAAATGCAAACCAGTGGTTTCGATTGGGTCTTCTCTGAGAACCTCAAATGGTCATCGCTGAGACAATTCTACGTTGAAGCCCCCATTCCGATGAATCTGGGATACTACGTAGCCAAGAGTTATGTCGCCTGTGTCTTCTTCGGTATCGCTGCAATTGTCGTTGAAGCCGGCGCGCCGGCAGCTTTGTTTCATCCAGTCCTGAAATTCCTCGTTGCGATTGGACTGATTGGAATGCAAGTGTATATCTACGTCGCCATGGCACCGAACTTTATCCTGTGGATGATTTGTTACGCCTTCTGGATTCCGTGGGACTCGTTGATACGAAGATTTATGCCGAACTCCAACCTCCTTCGCCCGGAAGTGAGCTGACTATGGATACCGCTCAATCGCCGACTTCACACTACGCTGGTGAGTCCGGAAAGGACTACTTTGATAAGAAATTTGATGGTCGGCTGACCACCGGCCGAAAATTTCAGGCTGAGTATTTCGCACCGCATTGCTCGACCTCCACCGATGTGGTCGATTTCGGATGCGGCGATGGCACGATACTTCGCTACGTTTCAGCCAAATCCAAAACCGGTGTCGAACTCAACCCCGCCTGTCATGCCGAAATTGCCCACCACAATCAATCCGAACAAATACCTATTCAAGTCGTTCCAACCTTGCATGACTTGGAATCGAGCTTGTTCGATGTCGCCATTTCCAACCATTGCCTTGAACACGTACCCTCTCCGCAGGATTCATTGAAGGAAATCCACCGAGTCCTTCGACCGGGCGGAAAGCTGGTCATTGTGGTTCCCTTCGATGATTGGCGAGCCACCAAGAATTCGAAATGGCGACCCGATGACGCAGATCAGCACTTGTTCACGTGGTCTCCTTTGAGCTTCGGCAATCTCATCGCTTCTGCCGGATTTCAAATCGATTCCGTCGATCTGAAAACCCAGGCGTGGTCACCGAAGTTCTTCTTCTTGAAGGAGCGCTTTGGCGATACCGCGTTTCGCATGGCTTGCTGGGCATTCTCCGTGTATCGAAACAGTCGAGAGATCATCTGTATAGCGAGGAAAAATGCAGAATAGCATTGAACTCGCCGCCGCGCCGGTCGCACAGCCCCAAGCCCAGGGACTGCAACGATTTGAGATCGATTGGATTCCGTGGACCCTCGCATTCGCGTTTATCGCTCGACGGACTTTGTTTGCACGGAAGCGAGCCGCCGAGCAATTCGCTTCTGTTGATTCTTCGGCAGCGCTTGAGATTCTGATCGTG
>CAYYHV010000540.1:0-1406 GCA_964471695.1 uncultured Pirellulaceae bacterium | reverse complement strand
GGAAAGACTTCCCCACGCTGTTGACGAATACGTTCAAGACTTCCTTTGGATTCTTCCTCGCTTTCGTATCGTTGGGTGTCTGTAGCGCCGCTTGGTCCACCCAACCCGCCTACTCAGGCTATATGGCGATGCAGGTTCTCAGCCAAGCGCTGATCGTTTGCCTCGCCATGAACAAGCCAACGAGCTTCGAACGTATGGAACGAACGGCTGTCTTTGTATCCATCGTGGCGGTCTTGCTTGGCATCTCGTTGAATTTCAATATGCGCGGCGCATCCGCCATGTTGTCCGATTTCTACGCATGGCGAACGAATCATTACACCTTCTCGGCGGCCATGCTCTTTTGTTATACGCTGACAGAGTTCTTGCGAGCCAACGGTGCACGCAAGACTTTCCTCCTTCGGTCGGCAATTTTCGCCGGAGCCGCCGTGGTCATCGGCGGCAGTTCCGCCAGTATTATTTCGACGATTTTTGGCGTCTGCGTTGCATCGCTTTTGCTAGGCGGACGCCGCTGGCCGCTGGTGATTTTCGCATTGATTCTTGCGGTGGCCGCCGTTTTCAATCCCGAGGCCGCGATGGACTTGGTGTTTCCCTGGAAGGAAAGCAAACAGATCCTCAGCCTGAATGGCCGCATGGGACTTTGGAAAGACTTTTCCGAATCCGTCCTGCAGCGGCCCATCATCGGGCACGGCTATGCGGTTAGTTCGCGTGTCGGTCACGTTGTAACTAATGCGCACAACTCCGCATTCTCAATCCTTTTAGGAACCGGTGCTTTCGGATTTGCCATCTGTCTGATGAGTGTGTTTCGCTACCTTCGCGAGATTTCCGTCACCAAAATTACGGGAACCATTGGCAGTGTTGGCTGCATAACGGCAATGGCTGCGGGCGTGATGAATGGTATGTCATTCTCTTTCCTGGGTGAGAACTGGAGAGCTCCAAGCCTTGTTTTCGTTCTCTTCTGGTTGATCCAAGTCCGAATCTTCCGAACCAGACAGGTGGAAATGGCGGTCGGCTAATCGCGATTTCGCGATTCATTCTTCGACTGGCCTGAGAGTATTCCTAAGACCGTGATGTTTAACACCCACGACTTCCTGTTCTTCTTTGTCGCGTTCTTTGCCGTGTACGTGTGCCTGGCAAAATGGTTTCGGCTTCAGAATGCTTGGCTTCTTCTGGCCAGCTACTTCTTCTACGCGAACTGGGATATTCGTTTTCTTTCACTCATAATCCTGTCCACCGTCTTGGACTATGGATGCGGCCTCATAATGGATCGCGGTGAGCTTTCCGGGCGTGACCGAGCCCGGCTTTCAGCAATACTCTTGCTTGCAATCTTGTCTCTGATTGGCATCCCCTGGCACCAACTCTATGTGGCTCATGGGTTACATGGCATCACCCCGGCACGTATTCTGGCT
>CAYYHV010000539.1:0-4749 GCA_964471695.1 uncultured Pirellulaceae bacterium | reverse complement strand
CTTCCATTCCGGCTTGGAATTCTCCGACTCGTTGATGGGAAGCCGAAAGTTGAAGCATGGCCAGGACCGTCCGTTCATCCGTCGGACCATAAATTGCGTTGCATCGCTTGAGTCGCTCCTTCCGCAGCACAATGGCTTCTTTGCGTCTGCCTGAAGCGGCCATTGCTGCAGCCAGATACTTAAGAGTCGCCATGGTTTCCGAAGTCTCGACACCCGGTTCAGAGTCCAGGATCGTGAAGGCGCGTTGCAACAATTCAACTGCCTTGTCCGATTCGCCCATGCTGATATATGCATAGCCGATTTGCCGGAGCACCATACCTTGAACCACAGGCTGATCGGGAAATTGCTTCTCGATGGTCACGGGTTCCAGCATGGCCGCGGCTCGATCGACTAGTTGTCGCAGTGTCGGGTTGCGCGTCACGGCTTGGCCAGCCGATGTACCACCGGATTGTTGCAGGCGATTGGCTTGGTAGGTGACGTTTGCCTGGCTGATCAGGTCGTACAATAGAAAATCCGAAATTGAATTGGCGATTCGTTTCTGACGATCGGCTTCGTCGCGTTGCCGTTCGACTTCGCCCAACGTGTCTCGCACCTGCATCTCGGCGCTTGTGGCTCGCAACGCAGCCGCCTGGGCGACTTGCTCCTTGCGGGAAGCGGAAATAAATCCAATCGTCGTCCCTACGATCCCCAAGATGAGCAAAGCCACCGCCAATCCAGCCGCCCAGAAGGCTCCGCGGTGACGTCGGTAGGCCTTGTGCAGTCGATAGCGGGCGGATGGTGGACGAGCCACGATGGGTTCTTCATCGAGATGACGCTGGATGTCCTCGGCCAACATTGTGATCGAGTCGTAACGGCGGTCGCGTTCTTTTTCCAGCGTCTTGAGCAAAATCCAATCCAAGTCACCTCGGATTGTCCGCACCAAAGTCCCCGGGATCATGTTTCGATCAGCCGCGATACTCGGTAGCCTTGCGGATGTCGACAATCGGTGACTGGGCGCCGGTGGACTCTCCTCTTTGATGACTCGCAGCATCTCGTCCAAGCCGGCTTGCTGCAGATCGCGACTTTCATGAGGCACACATCCCACAAGCAGTTCGTGCAAGACAGCCCCGAGCGCATAAACATCACTACGGGTGTCAAGGTCTCGCGAAAAGCTGGCTTGCTCTGGAGACATATAGTCCAGAGTTCCGACGACGCTACCAATCGAAGTATTTAAAGTCTGTTCGGTAAGCTTCGATCCGATGACTTTGGCGACTCCAAAGTCGATCACCTTGCAAACATGCCGTCCGTCAACGGTGTCCACCAGAATGTTTGAAGGTTTAAGGTCGCGATGGACAATACCTTTCTGATGCGCATGCTGCACCGCCTGACAGACGCTAATAAAGAGCTGCAATCTTGCACGCAGGTCCAACTGCCGCCGGTCACAATAGTCGTTAATTGGGACGCCCGGAATGTATTCCATCGCAAAATACGGAATGCCACCCAGACGACTCGACGCAACATCCGATTTGATTTCCGCACCATCCCGTCGGTCAACGACACCGGCATCGTAGACTTTGGCAATGTGAGGGTGGTCCATGAGTGCCAAGGCATTACGTTCCTGGTCGAAACGAAGCAGCGCGTCTCGGGCATCCAACCCGCCTTTGATCAATTTGATGGCGACTTGACGTTTGACCGGGCGTGTTTGATCGGCCAACAAGACAATCCCCATCCCGCCTTCTCCGAGGACTCGACGGAGGACATATCGACTGGCCAAGACGGTGCCGATCGGAAAGAGCAGGGCGGCATCATCTGACATTTCCTCCTGGTGCTCCGCATCGGATTTCAAAAAGGCACCAGCATGATCGTGGGCCTGGAGTAGCGATTCGACTTGAGCGCGAAGCGATGCATTCTCCGCGCAGGCATCATCCAGAAAGTCAGCACGCTGCTGAGGCTCGCCGATCTCGAGAGCGGCAAGCATGATCTTGTTGGCTTGAGGATTCCATTCGGTCATGACATGCGGACCGTCGTCAAAGTTTGCTAAATTTTACGCATCGTACCGGACGAGCGCGGCCCGCCCGATGAATAGTGCGATTTTCCCATTCCTGTTGCACGCAAACTCTTTCGATTTCGTCACTTTTGTTGCCGTTGCAATCGGCAACCACCTGCGGCTGAACCAGCAACTATCAGAAGACGACACGAAATTCTTTGTAAACGGCCGCAGAATTCAATCGGCATTACTCAAAAACTGAAACAACCACGCGCGGGCGACTGTCCACAATCCATCGGCTTGGCGTCGTGACAGTCCCAATACCTCTGCCGCCTCCTGATGCCCCAGTCCGCCGAAGAAACGCATCTTCACGAGTTCCGCCGCAGTTTCATCATGCTTGACCAACGCATCGAGCGCTTCGTCAAGCGCCAGGACTTCTTCCGATTTTTGCGGCGACGAAAGCAGATCATCAAGCTTGCAGTTTTCAAAATTCAGCCGTTGTCGACCACCGCCATGCTTGACTGCCCGGCGTTGGCGAGCCCGTTCTATCAGAATTCGCCGCATCGCTTCAGAAGCTGCCGAGAAGAAGTGACGACGATTTGCAAAAGCCGCCCGGTCTTCCGGTTTTACCAACCGAATATAGGCATCGTGAACCAGAGAAGTCGCATTGGAAATAACAGCCGGCGGTTCATGAGCCAAACGGGTTTCGGCCAATTTTCGTAATTCTTCATAGACCAGCGGCATCAGCTGATCAGCAGCCTGCGCATCACCCTCGTCAATGGATTTGAGAAGCTGGGTCAGTTGATTCATGTCCTTATCATAACCCGACTTTTTCGACGGGTTGAACACGAACCAAGCGGAAACATTGCGAATTTTTTATCGGACGCTACATCCGACTCTTAGCAGAAATCCTCGCAATCAAAAATATTTAGAAATAAACCTCCGATCGCGTGCAACGCGATTCTGAATTTCGCATTGGTCTGTAAGCAACGGCAACTCCAGCGATTTCCGTGATCGCTATCCGTGAATTCATCCAACCTATCCGGAAAATGACACCATGAAAAAGCTCAGAACCCGTCGGTCGCGTAATTCCTCAACTCGCCCCTTCCAACTGGAAAGTTTGGAAGATCGACGGATGCTGGCGATTACCGTAGACACGACCGCAGATGTTGTGGCCGCCGATGGACTGACTTCACTCCGAGAGGCGATAGTTACGGCGAACTCGTCAGTGCGCAATGAAATCGACTTTGATGCATCGCTTGCTGGCGAGACCATTCAACTGAATAGCCAACTGTTTATCACGGACACGTTGACCATTAATGCCTCGGCCCTTTCCGATAGAATTGTGATCGACGCACAACAGAACTCACGAGTCTTTGACGTGTCGGGATTCGGTGTCGATTTTACCTTGCGGGGATTGGCTGTCACGAACGGTGAAATCGCCGACGTTGGCGGGGGCATTCGCTTCGATTCCGGCGGCGACTTGACACTCTTCGACACCGTGGTGAATAACAATCGGACGACGGGAAACAACAATCCCGGTGGCGGAATTTATACCGTGAACGGAGACATCACGCTTGTTCGTAGCACCGTCAGTGAGAACAGCACCATCGGTGACGACTCTGACGGCGGCGGTATCCGCACCAGGTTAGGCGATGTGACGCTCACTCGCAGTACCGTCAGTGAAAACAGTACCTCGGGCGATGATGCGGACGGCGGCGGAATCCGAAGTTTGCGTGGAACAATCACCGCCACGAACAGCACCATTAGTGGCAATAGAGTATCCGGTACCGATTCGACAGGCGGAGGCATCCATTCCGTTTCTGGCGCTGTCGTTATTGACCAAAGCACCGTCACTGCGAACACCGGCACTTCAGGGGTTGTTGGCGCAGGGATCAGCATGGATCCCGACAACACCAGCCTTGCCGAAACCCTCACGGTGCAGAACTCGATTGTGGCTGGCAATACAATCTTTGGATCCGCGTCGGACTTTCTGGCTCCCGCCGGTAACGGAACCCCGTTGGTTGTCACCAACAGCCTCATCGGCGGCAACCTTGGCACGACTCTGGCAGTCGCTGAAACTGCCGACGCAGACGGGAATTTGGTGGGTTTAAACACGACGCCCATTGACGCAGTGTTGGGCCCATTGGCTGACAACGGAGGAGCCACTGCGACTCATAGTCTGTTGCGCGGCAGTCCTGCGCTGGATGCTGGTGATCCCACGGTGCTTCCCAACCCCAGTGTTTCCGATCAGCGAGGCGCAGGATTCCAACGCGTCATCAATGGACGAATCGATATGGGGGCATACGAGGTGGATATCGTAACGGTTAATGATATCTCGAGTGACATCGACGATGGACTGCCAGACAACGGTGTCACGACGCTTCGCGAAGCGATCAATCTGGCCAATCTAAGTGAGAGTCACAAACTGATAACTTTTGATACGTCGCTTTCAGGGCAGACGATTGGACTGTTGAATGAACTAGTCATTAGTGAAGACACGACCATTGATGCGACTTCTCTTGAGTCAGACATCACGATTGATGCTCAGGGCTTTTCCCGGATCTTTGACGTTGATTTTGGACCCAATCTGACGATCGTGGGACTGACCTTGACCGGTGGGCAAACGTCGGGATCAGGCGGTGCGATCAACTTCGATTCCGACGGCGATCTGACGGTGGAAGACAGTACCATCACTGGAAACGTGGCTGCGGGAAATGGCGGGGGAATCTATACCCGTGGCGATACGAATTTGGTCAGAAGCGACGTCACCCACAACACAA
>CAYYHV010000538.1:0-4772 GCA_964471695.1 uncultured Pirellulaceae bacterium | reverse complement strand
CCTCGAATCAAGCGTATACCATCTTCACTCGCAGCCATCGACTCGATAATAGCCGCCGTATCGTCGCTGCTCTGGTCATCAAGAACGACGACTTCGACTTCAACGCCTTGGGACTGCAATACTGCGTTCACACAGTCGGCGATCCCATCGGCTTCGTCACGAGCCGGAATCAAAACCGAAACGGAAACAAGTCGTTCGCTGGATGACAACGAGGGCAGTCGACGAAAGGCGATGGCATTCAACACGAATGCACAGCAAGAAATGCCGGCGACCACAAGACATATCCAAGTCAAACCCGCGATCATCCCATGGACTCCGAGTCGCAGGCATCGCGATGTCGGGACTGGTAAGGCTTGCCGCTAAGTTTGGCTCGAGCCCATCGCACCCCATCGTAAAATCCACCAATCCCCCCAGTGCCATCCAACAGGGAATCGAAGGCGGCATAATTGCGGCTGAGCGACTTGGCAGCCAATGATGCTTGCGCGTCAGCCAATCGCTGCTCTAACAACGCTCGCCATTCGTCCTTCGACACCGAATTACTACTGGTCTCAATTTCACCAAACTCGACCAACACCTCCGGCGTACGTTCTTCCCAGTAGACCAGCTCGATCGCCATCGGAATCAGCGTGACCTCGGTAAGATTGGCTGCCAAATGCGCCAACCCGGGTTCGAACTCAGTCTTCTCGCGGACATCAGAAAACTTCCCGCCCGGTGTAATCCATAGCGTGTTCCGCGGATTCGCCAACAAAGAACGCGTTATATCCAGAAAACTTCGGGCTCCGTCCTTCGATTGCATGTCGATGCCGAAGTAGCCGAGCTTCTTGAAAACCGGATACGAGTCCAAGGCTCGCGCATCCATGGGAGCGAAGAAATTGCGTCCTTGAAACAGGTGATCGTTGACTGTCATCACAATCAACGGGTCCCACCAGCTCGGATGATTGATGTAGCAGATCACCGGCTTGGTTGGATCAAGCTGAGGCGAGTTGCCCTTCGCAATACGAATCGCACTTAAATTGCGACGCAGGTAATACCGCACATAGTGCCGAAACCCCCAGGCAATCGTCGGCGATATTTTCGGTTCGGGCATAACATCGTCGCGGATCGCACCACGACCCAAACGCCTCTATCCTCAGTCGCGGACCGTTATTACGCAGCCGTCTCGCTGGCTTTGTCAGTATCCAACGCATCGCCGGCAATCCAACCTGACATCAACACCATCGGCATCCCCGGTCCTGGATGCGCCGCACCACCAGCCAAATACAACCCTCGCACATCGGGACTGCGATTTGCAGGTTTGAATCCACCCATCACGCGACCGTGACTCGCCAGTCCATATATGGCACCGTTGAGCACATGGTAGCGTCGATCAATATCTGCCGGCGTCAAATGCGACTCCGTCACGATGCGTTCTTCAATATCCGGCATCCCAGCCGTCGACTTTAACTTGTCGAGAATCACCTGCCGATAAGCCGGCAACATCTCGTCCCAATTTTGCCCATCTCGAAGGTACGGCGTGTGAACGAGAATGTAGAGGGCTTCGCCGCCATCCGGAGCCACTGCGGCTTCGGAGAGTGAGGGTGCGCACACATAACAAGTCGGATCAGGAGCCGGTTCGCCACGACGGTAGATGTAATCAAACTCTTCGTGCGGGTCCTTCGAGAAGACAAAATTGTGATGCAGAACGTGGTCGTACTTTTTGTTCAGTCCCAGATACAGCACGACTCCTGAGCACGCGGGTTCGTATTTACGACGCTTCAAGAACGCACGCCCCTGCTGCTCCGACATCAACTCACGATGCGTACGCACGGAATCCGAGTTCGAAACCACCGAAGCGGCCTTCACCGACTCGCCCGATTCCAACGTGACGCCGGTGATCGCTCCACGCTCAATATTCAGTCCCGCCACCGGAGCGTCCGTTCGGTAGGTGACACCAAGCTCCGTCCCCAATCGAATCAACGCATCGGGCACGGCTCGCGTACCGCCCATCGGATACCAAATCCCCTCGTCCGTCTGCATATGAGCGATGCCACACAACACAGCCGGCGACGCTGCGGGCGACGAGCCGACGTATTGCGTAAAGTGATCAATCATCTGAGCCACGCGCTCGTCGGGAACACACGAGCGCACCAATCCAGCCACTGTACGATTCATCCGCAGGCTGAGTACATCCGAAAGCACGTCGAGTGAAAACGAATTGCCCGGATCAAAAGTGTCTCGCAGCGAGCCCACCGACTTCCAGAAAAAGAAGCGGTTCGAGACTTCGTGCAGCCGCTTGGAGATCTGCATAAACTTGCCATAGCCGTCGCTCGCCTTGGCGTTGTTCGTCAACTCCGCGACTCGACGTTTCATGTCTTCGGTGTTCGCCACCAAATCCAATTGGGAACCGTCGTCAAACATGCACCGCCATTGCGGATCGAGTTCGACCAAGTCGAGATAATCTTCAAGCTTGCGATCCGCTTCTGAAAATATTCGCCGCAACACGGAGGGCAACGTCAGAATCGTCGGCCCCATATCAAACCGATACCCATCCTTTTCGAGCACCGCGGCTTTCCCGCCCAACCACGAGCTTCGTTCCAGCACCGTGACTTGATGACCGCGAGCCGCTAGCGTACAAGCGGCGGCCAATCCGCCCAAGCCACTGCCAATCACAATCGTTTGATTCGTATCCATCGCCATCAATTGTCCTTTGCCCATTTCCGCTGTGCCATCGCAGCCGTAATCAATCTTCGCAAACCGGCCATCCGCCCGAACATTGTTTCACCGTGGGTGAATTGTGCAAACCCAGCCAACAAGTCTGCGTCATGGGGCGAAGTCGGATCAAGATGCGGCAACCACTTCGATCGCTGTTCGACAATCGCCTTGATCCGAGTCATTTCCTCCAAACCGGCGGCTCCGCGCGTCACACCGTAGCCACTTTCGCCGGCCCCGCCAAACGGAATCCGCGGATCCGCCGTCGGAGCAATCATATCGTTGATGACCACACACCCGGCGGGAATCCGCATCGCCATCTGCGACGCGTCATCGCTTGCCCCAAAAACCGCAGCCCCCAGAGCATACGGACAACACGCATTCTTCTCAATCGCGTCCTCCATCGACTCGACAGGAATCAACGTTAACACGGGAGCAAAGACGTCGGATTGCAGCAGTCGCTGTTGAACATCGCTCGTTGTCAGGATAGTTGGACCCTGAAAAATCCCGCTCGTCGAATCGACGCCTCCATACAAACACGCGGCGCCGCCCTGCACTGCCTCAGCCACCAATTGCCGCTGCGCCTCGGTGGCCACGATTTCACCGCAAGGGACGGCTTTGAGCCGCTGCTCCAAGCACTCGATCGTTAATTTTGCGACTTCTTCGATCCGGTCACCACCCACGAAGACTCGACGAGGCGCAATGCACGTTGCGCCGGAATTGAACGTCAATCCAAAGGCGAGTGCTTTGGCAACCAATTGCGTATCGGCTGAGGGAAGCACAAAGACCGCATCGCATCCCGACAGTTCAACCGTCGCCGGCGTCAGCGTCTCGACCAAACCCGCCAGGACGGCTCGCCCCGTCGCCGCCGAGCCCGTCAACACCACCTTGTCGACTCCTTCTCGAATCGCGACCCTGGCGCTCGCTGGGTCGGGATCAAGCAACTGGATCAATTCGTTATCCAGTCCAGCCTCAACCAACCACGCCTTCAGCATCTCGACCGATTGGGTGGCTCCCGGGGCTGGTTTCAACAAGACGGCATTGCCCGCCACCAAAGCCTGGAGCGTTTGGACTCCGGCCAGAAACAGCGGATAGTTCGCAGCGCCCAGGATCAAGATGACTCCCAGCGGCTCGCGCACCAACGTCAAACCAACGCCCCGTAACCACCCCGGTCGATTGCGTTTCGACGGTCGCTCGGCGGCTAATATCCTGACGGCCTCGCGCTCCAAAAAACGGCAGGCGTCGGCAAGTGGAATGACTTCCGAAGCCAGCGATTCGGCTCGTCCATTTCGCGCCGGAAACTCAACCGCATCGGCCAGTTCGTCGGCGTTGGCTGCAATCCGATGCCGAAGCCGTCGGATGATCGCAATTCGCTCTTGCACCGAGTTCAATCGCCACCTTGCCTGAGCCTCACGAGCAACATCAAGTCGCACATCGTCATTGGGTAGCGGCTGATTCATTCCGTCGATTCTAAGAAAGCTTAGGGGGCAACTCTCATCGGTGAGGGCTGCATTGTAGAGCCGATTTCCATTCGCGCCGCCCCGGGATTCGCCGCCGTATTGGCGAGGCTTCGAAAGGTTGTGCTCGACCTGATGACTGGGTGCTTCGTATAATCCGAGTTGAGGAGAGATTGGATCGACGCAATATCGAGCGACTGTTCGGCCCCCATAGTCATATCACATCCACATGAAATATTCCTTGCGATCTGCATTCGGCATTCTCACCGGAATGGCAATGGCCACATACTTTGTCGTCGTGGCAGGGCTATCCGGAATTACCTTCGTAGTCTGTGCCGTAGCATCCGGAATGTTCTTGAAAGCGGGATGGAAGTGGGCTCTCTATTCAGATAACGGACCGTGGCCAACGGGCAAAGCCGGAGTCGCCGCCTATTTATTCACACCTTTCTTACTCCTCAGTGGCATTCCTGCCCTCGCTGTATTGCTGCTCCGCGGCTTCGCCAGTCAGACTCAGTGGCTCTTTTTGTGGTTTCCACCGCTTTAATCCAGCTAAGCGCGAAGAGACCGTCGCTTACGCAATCTGGCGCAAACGTACTTCCATAGATTCCGTCCAATCGGTTAAAATTA
>CAYYHV010000537.1:0-4778 GCA_964471695.1 uncultured Pirellulaceae bacterium | reverse complement strand
ACTGACGAGATACCCCGACCCCGTCGGCACGGCTTTTCGTCGCCGAGCCGCTGAGGTACTCAACGTCGAACCAGACTGGATTCTCTGCGGCAACGGCAGCGACGACATCCTTACGATTCTGACGCGGACCTTTGTTGGCGAAGGCGAGAAGCTACGCACCATGACGCCGAGCTACACGCTTTATAAAACGCTCACGGACATTCAGGGCGGCGTTTGCGAGTTGATCCGCTTTAACGACGATTGGTCGCTACCGGCGGCTTGCGGTGAGAAAGTTGACGATGTTCGCATCATGATGCTGGCCAATCCCAACAGCCCATCGGGGACTGTCGTCGCAGCGGAAGATATTCTCCAACTCAGTCAGCGACTGCCCTGCCCTCTCTTGATCGACGAAGCCTACGTGGATTTCGCCGAATCAAATTGCCTGGAACTCGTCAAAAAGTCGGAGAACATTCTCGTTTCTCGCACGTTGAGCAAGTCGTATGCGCTGGCAGGATTGCGGTTCGGATTCGTCGTCGCTCAACCGCACGTGATTGCCGAATTGATGAAAGTCAAAGACTCGTACAATTGCGATGCCCTTTCGATCGCAGCCGCAACTGCTGCGATCAACGACCAGGCATGGCTGAAGTCGAATCGCGATCGAGTCATCGCCAGCCGCGAACGATTCACCGCAGAGCTTACCCAGTTGGGATTCTCTGTCCAACCGTCGCAGGCGAACTTCGTCTGGACAACCCATGCGTCGGGCGAACATCTTCGCATCTACGAGTCTCTCAAGTCGGCGCGCATCCTTGTACGCTACATGAGTTATGATGGTTGGGGCGACGGCATTCGCATCACGATCGGTACGGACTCGGAATTAGACGCCTGCCTCGCTCTACTCAAGTCGATTTTGTAGTAGTTGTAATTCAGCCCAACATTCGCCCACGATTTTTAAAGCTCCCTCACACGATAATATGACTCGCACCGCAAAAATCGACCGCTCGACCAAGGAAACGCAAATCACTGTCGAGCTTAACCTCGACGGCACAGGTCAATCTGATATCCATACCGGCGTCGGTTTCTTCGACCACATGCTTGACCTGCTCACGCGACATGCTTTGATCGACTTGACGGTCAAAGCCAACGGGGATTTGCACGTCGACCAACATCATACGGTTGAAGATGTTGGCATTTGTATTGGCCAGGCGATTCGCGAAGCCATTGGCGACAAAGCCGGCATCCGCCGCTACGGTCATTTCACACTGCCGATGGAGGAGACGCTGGTTACGACGGCTATCGACTTGAGCGGAAGGTACTACCTCGTTTTCAAAGCCGATTTCCCGTCCAGTAAGATCGGCGATTTCGATAGTGAGTTGGTCGAAGATTTCTGGCAAGCCCTAGCCGCCAATGCCTTGTGCAATTTCCACGTGGTCCTGCATCACGGTCGCAACAGCCATCACATTAGCGAAGGCATTTTTAAATCGGCTGCTCGTGCGTTACGCATGGCGATTGAATCGGACCCACGCAATGACGCCGTCCCTAGCACCAAAGGCGTACTGTGATCAAGGAGCGATCCACGAGCTAAAACTCGCGAGCGGATGAGATTATCGAAACAGGAGAATTCTCCAGCCCATCCGCTCGCGTGAATCGAGCTACTCATCACCCCTTAGTTCTTCGCCGGGCTCGTCGTAGTCATCGTCCGTCTGCATTTCGTCCGTCTGCATTTCGTCCGTCTGCATTTCGTCCGACTGCATTTCGTCCGACTGCATTTCGTCCGACTCGTAGTCATCGTCGTCCGCCGGTGGTTCATCAGCATCGACTCGATACTCGTCACTTTCGGTCGCTTCTTCAACCATCGCATCAGTCTGGATTTCGTCAGCCTGGCCGGCTTCGCCCACAGACTTTTCCTCCGCACCCTTTCCGCCCAGAATCATGATCGGAACAGGGTGAGAGATGGCAATCTGCACGGCACGTCCAGCGGCTGTTTCAGGCAAGCGTACCGAGGGTTGAATGCATACGGTCCCGGCGGGAATTCCATACACGATGAAATTGGATTTCTGCATCGTTGGATGAATTCCTTGGAAGACTGAGCGACGACTTTGCATCAAGTGCATTAAAGAATGACGTTTACGCACAAGCGTTTCAGGAGTCTTAAAGAACGGAAACTGTGACTGGATCAGATATGGCTTGTTTTGATAACTACTAGCACTAGCCTCAATGACCCCATAAAAATCTCCCGTCATTCGGTGACGAACATGCAGCGAGAGACCAGAAAGCGTCACTCGACGCCGCACGTTTGAATTCACCGTTGTCAGAAAAATCCAATCCTGAACCTGTTGAGCACCTAGATAGGTACTCAGTTCGTCGTATCTTTGACGGGCTTGATCTTTTGAAATCCTTCCAAACCGCCCCTTACCCAGTTGATCCACGAAACCGTCCAGCCACGCGAGTTGTTCATCCAGTACCAATCGAATAATCCTCTCGTATCGAATGGACTCGCCGGGAGAGAACGATGCCTGCGGCGGCGACAACGATTGCACGCACTCATCTGAGTACTCGAGCAAATGATTGTGAGCCACGATCAGTGAACGACGCCATATCTTGCGCCGATCCGGAGCCTCACTCAGAAATTCCAGAGCCAAATTCAGTTGCTCCGCAGTAACCGCCTCATGAGCCGCCCAATAAAGTACCAAATCGCACACCCGCGACTCGCAGTAAGTCCAATAGCCCGTTTCAAAGATTGGCTCGAACCAATTATCAATTCCCCTCGGTGGAATGACAGCCGCCTGATGGCCGCGCTGAGTCAGATTCCAGGCAAGTTTGATTCGTTGCCAAGCACCATCAAAATCTTCGGCCCCAATGTGACGAATCACATCGGCTTCGAGCGACTCAAAGACGTGATTTGAAGACAGCGTCATCGCTCGCAATCCGACTCCATTGACTGACCGTCCCGAGTCGATCACTTCGCGAGTCAAACCCTCCGTGAGCTCCGTCAATTTGGCAAGCGTCTCGTCACTCACCTCGGGTAAGGTAGATCGAATCGTTGCCCCTTGAAAGTACGAGTACTGACTAAGCGACGGATGAGCTGCCGCCCCATACTCGAGGAATTCTCCATCCAGCTCTTCCATTGGTTGCATACCGCTAACAGTTAGAGCATTCCGTCCCAAATATCCATCGGTTCCATCTGCGACATCGTCGTCATCCGTTTCCCCTTCGCTAGTTGGCTCGCCATCTGCCTTGCCATCCTCTTGTTCATTCATTAAATCCACCATCGACGAATTGATCGCGGCATAGTTGGCTTTCCAACCTCGAGCCTGACTGGCGGCTGCCACGACGAATTCTCGATCCTCTGGCAACGCTACCACCGGAAACTGAAACGTCCGCAAACAGAAAACCAGAACGATCCCCAGCAAGAGAACACACCAAGGCGTCAATGCAGGAATCGCACTGACTCGCCAACCATCCGCCTCTCGCAACCAGGTTTTTGATCGAGCCCAAGTCGCCCATAGGAGCGTAACCATGAGTGGAAGCAATAAAATCAAACTCGCGAAGTGATAGATTTGCTCGAGTGCGACGACGCCAACCCAAAGGCAAACTGCAGCACAGACGGCGAGCGCAGAAGAAACGATCCGCGACGAATGAATGAGCGACGCATACTGACCCACGCAATAACCAACCAGTAACGTCACTGTCACAACCAGGATCCCAATCGAAAATTGGACACCAGAGAAAGACTGACTTCGAGAATCCAGTCCCCCCGAAACAATAAAAGCGAGAAAACAACCTGTTACCACAAGAAGCAACAAGGGGCCGATGCTCGCCCAATGTCGACTGATCCAAAACAGATTCGGATTCGTACCTCGATGGCAGAGATACTTACGAGCAAAACGCTGTTGGTCGCTGGCAAAAGCACTCAACCCCAACGCGATCGGCAAGACAGCCAACACTGTCAGGCACGTTAAAAGCATCGTTTCATTGCGTCCCCCTGCCAAGGAGCCTCGGTACGCGAAACAGCTACCGGCGACTCCAAAAATAGCCGTCGCTCCCAGTATGAAACGATGCATCCACTTCGCTTGATGCCGCTGCAGTTCCACCAATCGACTCGTTTCATTGCTCTTTTGCGGCCGCGACACGTCAAACAGCATTGCGGGCAACGAGCGAAGCGTTGTCGGTGCAGGTCCCAACCAGGTCTTTCCCGCCAATGTGGCAATGCCACCAACGACAACCACAATCACAGATCGAACCAATGTGTTCGCGATACCTTCGTCAATCAACGGAGCCGTGATGAGAAGAATACAGAAAAAGGCGACGATCGCAGCCAGCAACACCAGCGACGTCCGTTTCATCAAGAGCGAAAATAGAATGGACCAAACAACCAACTCACAAGCCACGAGTAGTTGATCAGCCCAATACGGAGCAGGTTGCAGATCAAGACTCTTCCACGTGCTGATTCCAAACGTAAGCAGCGTCCCCACAACAAGAATCATCAGGCTGCTACCGATTAACCACGTGAGCTTGGCGAAGGCAATCTCCCGCACTTTGGCTGGCCGTGACTGCAAAAAGTCGTACCCGCCTTCTTCGTGTTCATTGGCGAACCATGCGGCGCTACATCCAGTCGCGTAAAAGGTCGCGATTGCCAGCGTGACGACCGACAAATAGGATTGCCGCATTCCCAGAAATCCATGCAAGCGGAAGTATTCGCTTCCGACCAAGGCGATTACCCCCATACCAACCACGGCACCGATCATGCACAACCAGAAGGAGCGAAGCGTTCGGTATTCCTTCCATAAAAACCGATAGTA
>CAYYHV010000536.1:0-4788 GCA_964471695.1 uncultured Pirellulaceae bacterium | reverse complement strand
TGTCACATCATTGCGAGTTTGTCGCTACGAAGACGATCAACTAGAGCTTCGCGAAAAAATTCAGAAAGAAGCATGGCTGGCTCCACGATTGTTTCTGCCGGCTCCCCAGATCAGCCGAAGTACGGAACCTATCGCAGATCCCTTCAAAACATTTCAGGAGTATAAACAAGCCGGTTACGATCACATCAAGTATTTGAGTGGTCTCGATGCGGCCCAACACGAAACGTACGCTGTGGCGGCTCGAAAAGCCGGAATACCATTCTTTGGACATCTATCGCGAGGCATGGATGCTGGTCGCGCCGCAGAATATGGTGTCTCCGGAATTGAGCATCTTCAAGGATTTGCACAAGCCGTGGCAAACGGAAACTCCGACGAAGTAAAACGACTGCTTGAGAAATCCGCCGAACATCGAGTCTTCCATTGTCCGACTGCGAGCTGGTTCAATACTTATAGTCTAAATTATGACGACCCTAAGGCGGAGTTCACATCGAGGACTGGTTTGGAGTACATGCCCGTCGAACTCCGTAAATCATGGAATGAATGGCTTGCGAAACGTTCAAAGGAAAAGATCCTTGGCGACAAAAAGATTCGGGAGAAAATCCTGACTTACTTTGCAGGATCAGGTGTTCCGATGTTGATCAGTCATGGCGACGGCAACTTTTTCGTCCCGGGACTGGCGATGTTCAACGAGATGCTGGTCTTCCAAAAAGCAGGATTCTCAAATCACGAAATCCTTAAGGCAGCCACATACAATGGCGCCGACTTCTATGGGCAAACCTCCACGTTCGGCAACATAAAAGCTGGTTTGCGGAGTGACCTCGTTCTGTTGGCCGCCAATCCGCTGGAGAATCTCAATAATATCGAGAAGGTTGAGGGCGTCATGTTAGGCGAAAAGTGGTTCGACCAAGCGATGCTCAGCGAACAACTCGATCGACTGAGGGAAGCCAGCGCTAGCGACTCGGTTTCCAAAGTTCAGTAGTTGAACGTTGAGGTTTATCCCTTAGCTTCAGAACCGCAGA
Organism: uncultured Pirellulaceae bacterium; assembly: GCA_964471695.1. Lineage (GTDB taxonomy): Bacteria > Planctomycetota > Planctomycetia > Pirellulales > Pirellulaceae > CAYYHV01. The sequence goes on along the minus strand of CAYYHV010000536.1, from coordinate 3,769 downwards.
ACGAGCCCGAATGCAAAACTCTGTGGGCTTCGACTCCCTTCAATTGAGTAGCCCCCAATTTTCTTTCCAAAATTGTGGTGATTTCTCTGCGAGCGTAACGCCTTACTTGTATACGCTACGAACGAAATCAGTAAATCGGGACACATTCAATGGAACATTGGGACGAAGTCGTCGAATCGCTCGGACCACGGCTCCTTCGAGTCGCGACGCGTATCGTCGGAAACACCGCGGACGCGGAAGACCTCGTTCAGACGGCTTTTCTTGAAGCGTATAAGTATCAACAGCGATCACCAGTCGAGAATTGGCACGCTCTCCTGAGAAGAATCCTGACGCACCGCGCTTGCGACTTGCTAAGGAAGAAATGCCGCTGCAAGGAAACGAACACCAACAGCGTAGACACGGCAACGCAAGATGCCAGTCCATTTGAGCAACTAGCATCCATCGAACTGATTGAGCAATTGCAACAAGCCGTTGGTCGATTGCCCGATCAACAATCGCGAGTCTTTTGGTTGCGATATTTTGATCAATGCTCCAACGAAGAGATTGCGGCGGCTCTTGCCATCAGCACGCACGGTGTCGCAGTCGCACTAAACAAGGCGCGTCGGGCACTCGCCCCTCAGTTCGCAAAATCCATTTGTGGGAACGAAAAATGAGCGAAACGACAAACGACTCCATCTTCGATGAATTGCCCGTAGGGTTGCGGCAAGCCGTGATCGCGACAAATCAACAAGCCCCCGATCGCGATGCGGAGTTACGAGCCGTCACGTTGGCGACTCGAATTGCCGACGATGAACGCAGTGCGCCATCACAAACGGCGGCTTTGAATCAAACCCCGCTAGCCGCCGCCGTTAGCGGATGGCTTGAAAGGTGTTTTGCGAAGCCCGGCTTTTTGGCGGTCCTGGCAATCGGCGCCCTGATTGTTGGCTCCATCCTGCTTATCCCCATGGACCTCCACGTCATTCTCCATGGGCAATTGACACTTCGACAATTAGAATTTGGTGAAACCGAGTGGGCTATCGAAGCGGATGTCGATGAGTATCAGCTGGAACAACTGCATACGCATCCCATAAAAGCCGGCGAGTCTTTTGACGTTCGCTATTTTTTATCATCAGAACCAGAAAAGAAGCGAGATGGATGGTTGTCTCTCAATGAAGTCGATGCTGCGGAAAGTCGAATGCAAAATGGCAAGTCGACCATCTTCGTCAATATTTCCCAGAAGGCGGATTGGGTTCGTCCACACCCTGCCACCGCAGCCACAGTAAAAGTCGCCTTTGATCGAAAGCCACTGGGCTATGCATGGATTTACCAGTTGATTCGCTTTACAAGATCGCACTGGCGTTTTTAGATAGCAGGACACAGCAACCTCAACAAATACTCTGCCTATCCGGTTCCATCTCTGGCTACTGAAGCTTGCCATGAAACTTGTCAATCGCACCGGCCACGTCTTCAGCGCCTTGAATCGCGCCTTGCACGGCTACGCGTGACAATCCGGCTGCCATCACTTGCTCGACGTTTTCGAGATTGATGCCGCCGATCGCAAAAGCCGGCAGGGTAATCTCGGCAGCGACGGCTTGGATAAGTTCGAGCCCGGGAAACTCCGTGAAGCATTTGGTGGACGATGGAAAAGTCGGCCCAACGCCAAGGTAGTCGGCTCCGTCCAGTACCGCGGCACGTGCTTGTTCGATCGAATGGCAGGAGACGCCGATCATGCAGTTCGGCCCGACGATTTGGCGAGCGTCTTTAACGGACATTTCCTCTTGGCCTACGTGGACGGCATCCGCGTTAACAATCGCAGCCACGTCAGGACGGTCATTGATGATCAGCTGCGTGGAACTGTTCCGAGTCAATTCGCGCAGCAGACGGGCTCGTTCGATCAACTCACGATCGTCGAGCGACTTGTCACGCAGTTGAATAATGTCCACGTTTCCGTCAATCAAAACGGAGGCATACTGCGAGAGGATTTCACGATTGTCCATGCCGCTGACAAGAACGTACAAACGGGCTTGTGCTAACGTATCGTTGGAGTGATTGCAGAGCGTGACTGCGCGCTCGACCGTATAAAGCTGGTATCGCGACTGTTCGAATCGCTCAGCGAGCTGTGGTTGGAGCAGCTTCGCTGTTTCCGCCAAGGTGCGAAGCGACTCTTCTGTGCGACGAAAGTTGGCGGTTAATATATCCGCGAGAGATTGACGGTCAGATTCGCGACGGGTCCGAATCTCAGTACCAACATCCGCTTGAGTTTCGCGCGATCGGACTCGGGATAACACATCGACCTTGGAAATCGCCTCGGCACAAGCATGACGGATATCTTTCAGGCAGGCCGTCAGGTGCTGGTCATCCATACCGAAACGGGCGACGTCCTCGACGACTCTCAGGCCTTCAAGGGCTCGATTAGCGGCAGCGTCGAATATCCGTAGTGCTGCGGTAGATTCTTGGGAGTCGCTGGTCATGATTGGGAATCGCTCAATTACTCAAATTGCGGGCAAGTTCGATGGAAACTGCAGCATGAGGTTCGCTAGCACTATCGCGGCTGTCCAGTAGCGGGAAAACTGTCCAATCTGCCTGATGATAGGAACTTGGCTTGTGAGTCGGTATCGGCAGGCATAGAATTTTGGAAATTCACACCAGATAAAGGTGACAAGGAAGGAAATCCCCGATGGATCGAGGGGGTCGGTTTATACCGTTTGTAAGTGCCGCGTGGCCCGGGTTGCCCCAATTGTGGCGACACGGCAACCTCTGGGCTTTAGCTCGGGCGCTGGGATTTGCGTTTCTACTTCAAATGTCGGTATTTACGACGCTGATTTGGCCGGAATCCGTCGGTCCCTTGTCAAGGGCTGTGGTATGGTTTTGTGTACTTGGGTTCTGGCTGCTATTTGCGGCTCCAGAATTCGGGCGCGCCGCATCAGTTTTCGCCGGCGGATTCTCGACTGCGGACCGTGAGCACTTGTTTATTGGGGCTCAACGGGAATACTTAAGAGGCAATTGGTTCCAATCTGAGCGAATGTTGCAACAATTGCTCGAATTGGACGCCGGTGATGTGGACGCGCGATTCCTTATGGCATCGCTTAACCGTCACACTGGTCGCCTTACGGCGGCCGCAGAACAATTGAGTCGTCTGATCGAGTCTCCGGGCTCGGACAAATGGAAGTTTGAAATCCTCCAAGAGAGGCTAATTTTGGCTCGCCTTAATAAAGCGAATCAAAACAAACCCCAATCAGATGACTTGGAAGAGATGGCATCGGATGCTGCTTGATGGCAAAGTTGCTTGGTGAACCCACCATGCTTCGTCGTCGTCAAAGGGGCATAGGATGCGCCGCGTGAGAGAAGTTTACAGTCGGAACATTATCAACGCGTGATAGTTAACCGGCTTGGCACCACGCGAGTCGCCCTAGAGGAGTCGGTCGTAACAACGGTTGCGATCACACTGGATCGGGAACTCCGGGAGAAGATGTATGTACGAACGCTTTACGGACCGCGCTCGAAAGGTTATGCAACTTGCTAATCAAGAGGCGCAACGGTTCAATCATGAATACATTGGGACTGAGCACATCCTGCTTGGGCTCGTTAAGGAAGGCAGTGGCGTCGCCGCCAATGTCCTGAAAAACCTTGACGTTGACCTGCGCAAGATTCGCCTGGAAGTTGAAAAGCTCGTTCAGAGTGGTCCAGAAATGGTCACGATGGGCAAGCTGCCTCAGACTCCTCGAGCCAAGAAAGTCATCGAGTACTCGATGGAAGAGGCTCGTCAGTTAAATCATAACTACGTTGGCAC
>CAYYHV010000535.1:3199-4792 GCA_964471695.1 uncultured Pirellulaceae bacterium | reverse complement strand
GCACCAGCCGAGCGGCGGCGTCCATCATCGTAGCTGTCGTTTCGACCTCGACTGTGGCCAGTGGAGTCTGGATATCAAACCCTTCGCCTTCGTTGAATTCCGTCTCGAACAACTTGGCGATCCGATGAGCGGTAGCCGTGTGAGCCTTGTTGGGTCGGCGGATACCGTACTTATTCTTGAGCAAGTCGACCTTACCGTCATTCATAATCGACGAACTAATCATTGAAACTTCCCTTAATTGCGTCTTTGCTGTCCGCTCAACAGTATTGTTAGTGTCCCGCCAAGACCCATGTCTGGCTGGCAATACCGGGCTCTAATGCAACTGCCATTCCAATTGCTCGAATCTGGCGAATTCGTCTAAATCACGTCGTTTTTGAGTCTCATTATGCGGTCCTCAATCAGGGGTGCCGGATGTTTAGGCAGCGGTTGCCTAAGATCTTGCGCTCTTCAAACCCATTCCAGGGACTGCAAACTTTGGCAAAGTCAGTTTGGGTTCATTGCAGAGATGGATTGCGTCGCCATAAACTAGAGGCCTGGATTGCCAAGAATGTGTCGGGAGACGATTGTGGAAAAAGGAGAATTTCCCCCGATTACGCTTCGGTCACGCCATCCCTTGGTGGCGGTGTTGGCTGCGGCCGTATGCGGAATTCTGTTGGACCGTTTCCGAGTCGTTCCTTTGAATGTCTCGCTAAAGCTGGCTGTGGCCACAGGCATAGGAGCTTGGGTATTCCTTCCTCATCCTTGCCGCTTGCCACCGCTGGATGAACCACGTAGTTCGACACGGCGGCGATTCGCCAGTTTTCTCGTGCTGCTGTCCATTGCCTGCGTTTTTGCGGGGTGGCACCACTTCTATTGGCGACTCTATCCGCAAGACTCAATTGCGTTGGTTGCATCTCATGACGCCAAGCCGGTGTGCTTGAAGGTCGTCGCCATGGAATCGCCAAGGATTGTGACTCGTCAGGGAAGTGACCCGCTTCGCTCCTTGCCTGATCAGACCTATTCATCGTTCGAGGCGCGCGCCACCATGATTCGTGTTGGTGAACGGTGGGAGCAAGCTACTGGAAGATTGGCAATTCAAGTTTCCGGTCAATTGCTGGATGTGAGGCCGGGAGATCGTTTGCGAGTCTTCGGAAAGTTGCGGCGACCATCCGTCGACATGAATGAGGGGGAGGTTTCCGCATTCGATTTTGCACGATCGAAGAGATTGATGGCTCGGCTAGGTGTGAACTACCCTGCGGCTGTGGAGAGATTGGAACGCGACTCCATCTGGAATCCAAAGTGGTATCCAGCGCGGTTACGAGAACATTGTCGATCTACACTTTGGAGGTACCTCCCCAAACCGCAGGCCGAGTTAGCAGCCGCTTTGATGTTGGGGGACCGTCAATACCTTGATAAGCAGCGAACCGACGCGTTTATGCACACGGGCACGGTGCATTTGTTGGCAATATCCGGATTGCATGTCAACATTCTGGCGTGGTTGTTCTTTGTTGCTGCTACATTGGCAATCGTCCCGCGACGTCTGATTCTGTACTGTGTCATGTTGGTAACGGCAGTCTACGCCATCATGGCTGGAGCCCGCGCACCGGTCATTCG
>CAYYHV010000535.1:0-3189 GCA_964471695.1 uncultured Pirellulaceae bacterium | reverse complement strand
TCACAACTGTTGAATCGAGGTGGGTTGAGTATTAACTCGCTCGCGGCTGCGGCCCTAATCGTCTTGGGACTGAATCCATCGCAGCTTTTTCATGCTGGCGCCCAATTGTCATTTCTTGCTGTGGCGGCGATGATTTGGTTCCTGCCCATGCTGACGGCTCGCCAGCCGATGACACCCATCGAAAGATTAATCGCTCGTAGCCGGTCGTATCTCGAGGTTATCATTCGGAATAGACTCTGGGCGTTATGGCGGATTTGGCTTGCCAGTCTTGTCATTTGGCTGGTTGCATTACCACTGGTGATGTATCGCTTTCATATTGTCAGTCCCAGTGCGCTCGTTCTCAATCTGTTCCTGTGGGTGCCGTTGGCCATTGCGTTACTGTTCGGATTTGGAGTTCTTGTTTTTGGCTGGTTGTGTCCACCCATTGCTGAGCTTTGCGGCTGGTTTTGTTCCAAAGCGCTGTATGCCATGGAAGCATGCGTACAATTTGCTGAACCACAACCAGCCAGCCATTTTTGGGTGGCTGGACCAAGCGTTGGTCTGGTTTTGATCTTTTACACGATTCTTTTTGTTGGTGTTGGGCTTCACTACTTGCCACGCCAACGTATGTTTTGGGCCGGACTAGCATTTGTAGTGTTTGCCATTGGGTTTGTCGTACCTTTGGATAACGATGCAGCGCGAGAGGAATCTTCAGTGGTCCAGGCGACATTCTTGTCCGTAGGCCACGGCGGTTGTGTTGTACTCACATTTCCCGATGGGAAAACCTGGCTGTACGATGCGGGATCATTGGGGGCGACGGACACATCGACTGAGAAGATTTCGAGTTTTCTTTGGAGTCGCGGTATCACAAGATTGGAAGCCATCGTACTCTCTCACGCCGACATTGATCACTTCAATGCTGTGCCCGGATTGCTCGAACGGTTTCCCGTGAAGCGAGCCATTGTTTCCCACGCCATGTTTGTTAGTCATGACGAGGCTATCGCTGTGCTTCGTAAATCGCTATTGTCAGCCAGGGTGCCCATTGAAGTGGTGGCGGCTGGTGATAACCTGTCGCCGAACGGACAAGTTGTGGTTTCGGTCTTGCACCCTGACGGTACGCTTCATGCCGACAACGACAATGCGAACAGCCTTGTATTGTTGATAGAGCATGCCAACAAGTCGCTGTTGCTCACGGGCGACCTTGAGTCAGAAGGGCTTGATCGTGTGCTCGCGGAGTACAAGCTGAACTGCGACGTTGCATTAGCTCCGCACCATGGGAGTGCGCGAAGTCGCCCGGCTGATTTTGTCCGTTGGTGTTCTCCCGAGTACGTTGTGGTGAGCAACGGGGCGAACTCAAAATCCGGTGCAGGTCCAGCAGAGTATGCCAAAGCCGGGTGTGCTCTCTTTGAGACTTGTCGTTATGGTTCGGTGACTGCGAAGCTGAGCCATCAGGGAGTCGATGTTGTGCCCTATCTGGATGCGGCAGCGGGCGTATCCCTTGCGACTTGTCTCGATTGAAACCGCGCTATCACCCGACAAACGGAAAACCTAAGGTCCATCTGACGAGCATCAAGCTGGATACTGCGATTCAATCGAGCTTGAGACGCTGTATCATGTCAGCATTAGCTGAATCTCGGTTAGATACTTTTTCGGATTTCCTCGGAAGATGACGCCAGGACCCTTGTGATAAATCTCTCTCGTCGGTATTGCGTACTGCATGCCATGATCTGCGGCGAATTTTAAGATGACGGCATAGGAACGCTTTAGTTCGTCGTAAGGCCCAAGGTGCATAAGCGACAAACATCTACCGCCGGATAGTTCCTTGACTTGTATTTCTTCGGTCGATTTTCCATGTTTGATCGGGATGGCGACTTCAAAGCTTGCGTTGTCGGCTTGGTACTCATCGTCGTGGCAAAGCATCATGGCTTTACCGCAGATTTGACGGCCAAAGGAGCGAGCGACTTTGCCAAAGCCCTTTCCACAGTCACTATATTTTCCTGTCATTCGCATGCTTGCCACAAGAATTGTGTCTGCGATCTTTTCCTCAACGGAGTAAGCGGAATCAGCCATGGTTTCGATTGCCTCCCTTTCATTCGTGATGATTTTGTCCAGCAGCCGAACGAGTTGACGATCGTCTTTGATCCTTGCTTGAATCTCGGTCTTCCGAGCCTCAAGTAGCATCAGGATATTTGCATCGTCTTCATGGCTGCTGAGGATTTCAGAAATCTCAGCGATGGAAAACTCCAGGTTTCGCAGCGTGGTAATGACGCGAGCCGTTTCGATTTTCGCTTCGGCATAGAATCGATAGCCACTGCCTGCCTCGACGCGAGATGGCACCAGGATGCCCTGCTCGTGATAGAAACGCAGCGTCTTTACCGTTAATCCACTCAGTCTCGAAAATTCGCCAATGCTGAACATGAAAAGAGTTTACGGCCTCCAGTTACGGGAGAGTCAAGCGACGAAAATACCAACGCAATTATAGGTGGAGCAGCTTGTGTGCGCATCGCTTTGATTTGTGAACTTGAATAATTGCAGTTCATACGCAGGGAGTTCTGTCAGTTGGAGAGTCGGGTTGTGTACTGCCTAAGTAGGGATTTAATTGACGGTCGGTGTCATGCATGGCCCCACTCGTTGTTTTCATCCGTTCGCAGTCATGGGAATACTTCTGCGGATGCCCAGGGTGTTCATTGCGCGAAGGATTTGGTTCGGCCTTGCCGGGGCCGAGTGAGGGAACTTTTGCGCAAGCCGTACAAGCCGAATTGTGCGTTCCGCAAATCTTGCCAAGTCCCTCACGGCGGTAGAGCTTTTGTTGTCGCGCGGACTCAAAATCATTACCTTCCAATTGGGCCAGTGGCGGTTGCTTGGCCTTGGGTGGTTCGACTCTTCTTTCGTGGGTGATAGCATGGGTAACATCCCACTACAGCATTTAGTGATCGCGACACTCGTCGTTTCGGCGGCGTCGCTTGTGCTTTCTGCCGTCGCGCTTTGGCCTCAGGCTCAGCACCGATTTCGAGTGGTCCGCGATGCGGTACTTTGGCTGGCATTTGTTTTCGTACTCGTCGCAGGCCTTCATTTTGGATTTAAGTCGTTTGATGAATCTTCGGCGATCGAGCGATTGGGTGGAAGCGACAGGATTGCGCCCAGCCTCACGCCGGTCGTGGACGTTTACCGAATGCCACGCACTGACCGACTCAGACCCAACCCGATCCC
>CAYYHV010000534.1:0-4802 GCA_964471695.1 uncultured Pirellulaceae bacterium | reverse complement strand
ATGGTAGGGTACTTGTCCACATGATCAATCATCGTGCGACGCTTCTCCTCGTAGGCTCTCGAGTCTCGACGACTGGATTCGATCCACGGATCATTTCCGCCAGTACAATGTTCATGGGCGTAACGCCCAGTCGCGATGGTCAGCAGCGAAGGACGACACAGAGCCGTCGGTACATAGCCACGGCGAAAAACGGCGCTCTCACGAGCCAGCTGGTCCAGGTTGGGAGTCTGAATTTCTGGATGGCCCATAAATCCATAATCGGTGAACCGTTGGTCATCCGAAATAATCAAAACGATGTTGGGCTTAGCTGAATAGGCTGCGGTGCAACACGATATCCAGAACAGCAGGATTGGCAATACAGGGAAACGAAATTCTGCGAGTAACATGGTGTCTCAGTCGTAAAGTTCATTGATTCGTTGAATCGATTTCAAAGCGTGTCGACGGACAAATTTGTCCGGGTCATCTTTGGCATTATGGAGATATTCTAACCCTTTCACGTCACCAATCACTCCCAATCCTCGCGCGGCAGCCGCCCTAACGGTTGTTGACGGGTCCCGAATCGCTTTTCCCAGAATATCCACGGTATTGGCATCTGCTCGGGGCAGCCAATCAATCACATTCCACCGCAGCGGCGCGTGGGGCTCGTCCAATCTCCCGCGAATGGCGGTAACGGCTTGTCCAAGATTGGAAATAGTGTCGATTCGCAGCGAGGTAATACTCCTCAAGGCGAGTTGGCGGATCCTCAGTTCCTCATCACCTAGAACTGTCGAAAGTCGAGAAATGTCTTCTCGGGCCGCAAACACATGGACCGCGACGTATCGCACGCCAACATCATCGTGATGAAGCGCAAAATCGAGGGCAGCAATTGCTTCAGGCGACTTAACATGGGCCACCGTCTTCACAGACAGCGTCGGTAACCCTGCGTCGCGAAACACCGCATTCCCCTTTGACTTACTGGTCGATTCTCCGACGTATTTTGCCACATGGGGTGTCTTTGCAGCGAGCCCCATTAACTTCCGAATCGAATCAACGTCTTCTTCATAGGCTCGCGCAAAAATCTGCAGGTCATCCGTTAGCGAACTTGCCACCGGATGGAAATCTTGGACAAGATTCGCTCCATTTCTTCCTGCCGAAGCACCCCCCGGACCTCGACGACCACTTAACAAGATAGGCTGGCCTCGCGCCCTTTTCGGGTAGTACGCTTCTTGCGTTACAGCCGACATCTCCACGACGACATTCTGCATTTCCGGTAACCCAGCAACGAAGTTCGCAAACTCATCATCCACCGAAGTCCCAAATAACGTCGCTTGCTCAACGAATCGCATCGCAGGCAACTCGGCCATCCTTTTTAGGGACTGGGTGCTTACAACTCTTATCGGAAAATAATAGCCAAGAGAATGTCGAACGCCACTGTTTCTGACCGGTGCTGCCATCCCACCAAATGACACGCTGGTTATCGTTTCACTATATTCGATCGGAACATACGGCTTCAGGTACGGCGGGAACCAATGCCTTACGGAGCGATCGAATTCGCCATCCATCGTAATCAGACGGGCAGCGAGTTGCCTCTGATTTGTCGCCCGTTGCGTTTCGCGACCGAGCAACAGGCAGACAACCAACATGATGAGTAGCAGAATCCTCATACTAAAACGGATTCGAAAATCAAAAAACTTTGATATCCCACGAGTGTCTTTCCGGTTAATGATCATACGTGACTCCGTTTGACGACCAGCTTTCTATTGGACCTCACGTCGGCTCATGAAGCATGCGGCCGCGACCCCAACCACGAAAACCCAAGTCGTCGGTTCGGGAACTGGTACGACGTCGAGAAACGTCTCGCCGACCCGAAACTCGTCGACACTAAAGGCGCCCGTCGAATACAAAGTCAGCCCCTGAACCTCGGGAAGACTCGCGAAACTGACGGCATTGGGCGTGGCGGGCTCCATAGCACCCGGCGTGGGATTTACAAAAAGGCTGAACGTGTCTGTTCCGGATCGAAACTCCGATTTCAGCACCATTAAATACGTTTCATTGACTTGGATCGGAATCCCCGTCGGTATCTGATTCGATCCACCCCGGTTTTCCAACACGAACTCGTTGACGAGACCGCCCCCTGGCTTGCCCGCAAATATTTCCGTGTCTCCAGTCTGTTCCAAGAGGACTCCAAAGAAGCCCGAAAACTGCCCCTGTCCGAGAATGCCCTCCGGTCGCATAAGAAAGCTGATGTAAGTCGTCGAGCCCGGTTGGCCGACCGGATTCGTGAGTCCTCGGGTCACGCCTGAGATTCCCGAAACTGCGCCGGTCGTAATACGATTCCCTGAAGTCGCAAGATTTTGATAGCTGAGCGATCCCTTCCCGATGTCGAAGTTCGCACTCAGACTGGCGTTGAATCCGCCGGGCATCCAGCCGCCGGCGAATCCCGTCCCTCCGGCATTGCCCGATACGTCCGAACCCACATTGGGATAGTCAATTCCGTCATAGGCAATCAGTTCACCGCGTATGTTGCCCGACGTGGCCAGCATGATAGAACCTATCAAGAAAGCCGCAGCGCGCATGTTGATCCATTTCATTAGATGGACTCCTACATTTGAGTTCTGTGAACGCGCACGAAAAAAGGCGTCATGTTGGCGGACAGATCGTCCGGCAACATCACACCTTTTGAAAGTCTCAGATTGGCTGGCTCCAATTAAGGCTCATGAATCGAATCAGTCAGCTTTCGATCTAGTATAGCGGGAATTCAACAGAAAATTCAACGCCGAGCAGAGACTGACAGCCTGCACTCGCTCAAGCATTCGCGCAGCTCTGAGACTATGACTTTAAAGGGCGACGACCTGCGGAGATTCGACACCAAGTCTCCGGCCTCGAAGGAAATTCAGGCTTTGGCGCCTTCGCTTCCGATCAGTCGCTTTGCCAGACCGCCAACCGTCAGTCCTTGCACGATAATGGAGAAGATCACCACGACATAAGTCACCGTGAGAAACAGTTCGCGATGCATGTCGTTGGGAAGGCTAAGTGCGAGAGCCAGCGAAATCCCACCTCGCAAGCCACCCCAAGTCATGATGGTCGTTGTATGGGGCGTAAACTGCAGCTTATCCGCGAAGAATCGAACTGGAAGTAACAATGAGAAAAAACGCGACGCGAGCACAATAACGATCGTGACGGCCGCTGCCGCGATGTATCGCCAATGGTAAGTCAGCACAAGCAACTCGAAGCCAATCAGCACAAACAGGATGGCGTTCATAAGCATGTCGACGAGTTCCCAAAACCGATCAACGTACTGCTCCGTTTCCGCAGACATCGCCGTGCCGCGAACTGTATCATTGCCGACGATTAACCCAGCCACCACTATCGCCAACGGTGCAGACAATCCCAAGTAGTGCGCGAGCGAGTAGCCGCCCATGACGCATGCCAGCGTGATCATGACCTCGATTTCGTAGTTGTCGATCGACTTGAGTAAACGAAACGTCAGATAACCCAGCCCAAGTCCAAGCACGATACCCCCAAGGACTTCCTTTCCAAATAACCGGACTACACTTCCTGCCGTTATCTCGGCATGCGGTTCGATCATGTCGTGTTCATGCGGGATTTTCGCTTCGTGTTCGAGCGCATGCGTCTTTTCAGCTTGCGTCACGGCCTCTTGAACTTCGGGAACAAAGTGACCTGCCGTTTCAGCTGAATGGGCGCTTCCACCAGTCGCTATACTCATGATCGTGAGAAAAACGACCACACCGACTCCATCATTAAAAAGCGACTCGCCCACAATTTTGGTTTCAAGTTTCTTCGGCACACCCGCCAGTTTCAAGATTCCCAACACTGCAATCGGGTCGGTTGGCGAAATCAAGGCTCCGAACAGAAGACAGTGAATATAACCTGGCTCCAGGCCAATCAGTCGAAAAACGAAGAAGACAGATGTTCCACAAAAGAACGTCGAAAGCAAAACGCCTAGTGTTGAGAAAACGGCAACCGGCCAACGCTGCACTCGCAATTGGTCAAAGTTCGTATGAAGTGCACCGGCGAATAACAAGAAACCCAGCATGACATCGAGCAATACATGCTTAAAATCAATCTGATCGATCAGATGTCGAGCCGCGATCAGCGCCGTGTCCGAGTAGATGCGAGATGCAATCAGAATCAACGTAAAAACGATTGCGATAATCATCAAGCCAATCGTATTGGGCAGTCGCAAGAATCGGACATTGATGTACCCGAAACACGCTGACAGCACGATAACGATTGACGCGATAGTGTATATGTCCATCCGGCACGGTTCCCATCCAGGTTGCGAATCTCAGGACACTGTGTAACTGATTTACCGGCTTTTATGAAGTCGAACGTCTGACACGTTCAGCCACACGTCGAATGCCGCACCTCGAACGGAGGTTACATGCCATTCCGGTACGTCTGATGGCAGGCGACACAGGATTCGCGCACCGCCTTGAAACGCGACTTGATGAGAGACTCATTGCTTGTCGCCAGAGCCGCCTCAAGTTGTTTGACACGTCGCTCGCAGGCGCCAAGCGCTTTGTGAAAGCCTCTGCCCTGCTCTTCTGGTCCGGTCTGACGGCCGGATTCATGCAACATTTCGCGAATAAGCAACGCTTGCTGTTCTGCCACAAAGTCGGGATGACTTGCGCTGGTGTTTTTTGGATTGGAATGAAAGGCTTCCAGTAACTCAAGCGATTGGTTAATCAACGCCATAGACGACGCCAAGTCGCCGGGATCAGCAACCGCAACGAGTTTCGGGAGACGCACCTGTTCGGCGGGCACCCGAAAATCACGAACCGCATGCCAAAGCCCTGGGT
>CAYYHV010000533.1:0-4834 GCA_964471695.1 uncultured Pirellulaceae bacterium | reverse complement strand
TGTTTGCCGCTGATCTATTCGATATGTGGATTCCGGTAATTGTGCTTAGTGGGCTTTCTCGTTGTGCGCTCGCTTTGCCACAACAACGCTTTGCAGTGCGCATAAAGTTGCGATTTTGACAGGGCAGGTTGAGACCGAATCAGGTCGGCAGAGATAAGGACGCACCGTAGACAAAGGGTGCGACGACTGGGCCTAAGTCGGGTCTTAGATTGAACCCACCCGCTAAGAGTCAGAATTGCGGGAGCTCACCACAAAGGAGTTGGCAAAGAGCGCGGAAGAAAGATCAAACAAGAATCTCTCTACAGATTAAGTATGCTTCGACTTTGCAAACTCGGCAATATGGAAAAATTTCCCGCTTGCTCTCGGTTACAGCAAAAAGCTTATGATTCGCAGTGCAGACGTGGTTTGTTGATTTTTCTGCGATGTTGCGACGAATGTTGGACATTATTGTCTTGCTGGCAATGATGGCGGTTTTGTGCGACAGAAAAGTTTCTTGACAAAATGGCAGATCGTTGCGCTACGAAGACTGCTCTTAGTTTCACAGTAAACTTGGGGCCGCAACGTGTTGAATAGCGCACAACGACTGAGTTGATGGGCGCCCCATTGCCTTGGGTTGCCCGTGCCGTTGAGTGGTGATTGAAAGTTCTCTCACAAGCTCTCGCCGCGAGATTACGCAAGAAGTCGCTTGACGCTATCGACGAGTTTGTCCATGGCGAATGGCTTGCGCAGGTAATCGTCGACGCCCAGCATCTCAGCATAGGCTTTGTGGCGACTTCCTTCGTTAGCCGTGATCATAATGATCCGAATAGGGATTGGCCGGGTGCGTCGAAGCTTCTCAAGCACGAGGAATCCGGAGCGTTTGGGCATCATCATGTCGAGGATGACGAGATCAGGGTCTTCCTTCTCGACCATTGCCAGTCCTTGATTTCCGTCTCTTGCCACGAGAACTTCGTAGCCTTGCGCTTTGAGGGCGTGACGGAGTGATTCAATGATCTCGGGATCGTCGTCGACAAGCAGAATGCGTTTGGCTCCACTCCGCGAGGCGGGTTTGCTGTCGGTTGCCGATTCGGGGTTATCCGTCTTCTCGGTTTCGTCGACCGATTCGTTTGAAACGTTATCCGTTGTCATCCTTTACCCCTCACGAGTTTGCCCGACTGCTGCTGTTGTCGCTGACCGCACACCGTATACTGTTCGGCCCAGTTGGGAAACCGTCAAGCCGCCAGTAGATAGTATTAAACGAAAGTCAGTCGACATTTGGCAAGGGCGGGCAACTTGACTTGCTAGATTTGTCGAATTCCCCAATCTTTTTGAACGTTGAGAATTAGGAGAATAATGTCTGGCATACCTGCGTCGACCGAGTTTACCCAAGCCGTTGATCGACTGAACTACCGCCCTCGAACGCCAAAATCGTACCACCCGCAGATCGGGCTGATCGGATGCGGAGGAATTACCGAACATCATCTCTCGGCTTATCAGGCTGCTGGGTTCAATATCACGATGCTGTGTGATATCGACATAGAGGCGGCTAAGAAGCGAGCCGACGAATATTTTCCTGATGCGGCCGTTGTGGATAACCCAGAATCTGTTTTTGCAAATCCAAAGGTCGAAGTTGTCGACATCGCGACTCATACCGAGATTCGGGGGCCTCTGATTGAGGCTGCGTTGCGGGCTGGGAAACATGTTCTCAGCCAGAAACCGTTTGTGCTTGATTTGGACGAGGGATTGCGTTTAGTCGAAATCGCCAAGTCCTGTGATCGGCAGCTTGCTGTAAATCAGAACGGTCGTTTCGCGCCTCACTTTAGCTTGGCTCGCGAAATGGTTTCCAGCGGGTTGTTGGGTGAAGTGATGGCGGCTCATTTCTCTGTGCATTGGGATCACTCTTGGACAAAAGGAACGAAGTTTGAGTCGATGAAGCACCTGCTTATGTACGACTTTGCCATCCACTGGTTTGACATGGTTCAGTGTATTTATGCGCCTCGTAAGCCACTACGAGTTTATGCGTCGACGTGTCGTGCCCCCGGGCAGACGATTAAGCCGCATTTGCTGGGGCAAGCTGTGATTGAATATGCAGACGCTCAGGCATCGTTGCAGTTTGATGCGTTCATGCTGCATGGTCGCAGGGATACCACGATCGTTATTGGCAGTGACGCCACGTTCCGTTCGGAGGGGGAGAACCACAATCATCAATCGGTGACGGTGCAGCAGGGTGATGAATCATATCAACCTGATTTGAAGGGTACATGGTTCCCGGACGGCTTCCATGGAACGATGGGCGAATTATTGTCCAGCATCGAAGAGGGGCGACCATCCACGATCAACGCAAAGAACAATTTGGAGAGCCTCGCGCTGTGTTTTGCAGCGATCGAGAGCGTTGAGAGCGGGAAAGTCGTAAAGCCGTGGAGTGTACGACGGCTGGAAGAGATTTGAACAACCTCGCAAGTTCGATACGTTATTGAAGTTGTAATGCCGTTACGTTCTTTTCGTCGCGAAAGAACAATACCCCGTTGGAGAACGCAGGGATGGCGCGAACAATCGAGTCGGCGACACTGGCTTGGTTCGTTTCGTTGTAACTTTCTGAATCTGCATCAAACGCGACAAGTTTCCCTCTATGAGTCAGCGAAAGGACTTGGTCGCCGATCAACAGGCAATGGGCGACGCCAAAACCAGACTTCGACCATTTGACTTTGCCATCGCCCGCATCCACGCAACGCAAATCGGCAAGTCCCGCATCCTCACGACCGTGAATTCCGTAAAGGTACCCGTTGTGAAACAAGGGCGTGTTGTACTGGCTGGACATGGATGAGTCGTTTTGCCAAATGGGATTGGGCTGTTTGCCAGCAAAGTCGAGAAGGCATGCTCCAATACCGTAGCTCGAAGTCAAAAGCACGCGGGATTTCGACGTAAGGAGGGGGGTCGCGCCGTTGACGGTTGGGCCACGCTTTCCGAAAGGGAAACTGGTGATGACGTTGCCCGTGGCTGGATCCAGTAAGACTGCAGTCAGTCTCGTGACGAACAGTACGGCGGGTCTGCCGTTGTCCGTGAATTGGATCGGCGATGAATAGCTGGCGGCTTCGTTGGTCGACTTCCAAGCCGTTTTTCCATCGGCAAGATTGAGTGCCACGATTCCTGCATCGGCACCTCCGACGTTGAATAGGACCTTGTCTGCCACCACGATTGGCGTGCTGCCGACTCCGAAGTATCCTTCTTTCCCTTTGTAGTCTTTGAGTAATTCACGCGTCCAAATCTTTTTGCCGTCGGATAGGTTCAAAGCATGTGCATCACCACTTGCGCCAAACACGACGATCTTATCACCCGTTACGACAGGGACACAGCGCGGCCCAGAATCGGGATTGATGCCGCCTCGATAGTATGTTGGAAACTCGTTCGACCAAAGTTCTTTTCCGGTTCTGCGGTCAACCGCCCTGACTCGTTCCTCGGAGCCTTGGCGATCGAAGATGACGACGCGGTTGCCAACGACGGCAGGTCCGGCGAATCCTTCACCTGCGCGAATTCGCCAAAGTTCGTTGGGTTTGGATTTCCAATTGAGCGTTTCAACGGAAACGCCATTGCGCTTGGGCCCAAGGATTTGTGGCCAATCGTCAGCTGAGACTCGCGTGGAAAGGAATACCAGGACGAAGAATATCGCGAGCAAGCGTTTCATGGTTTTCTCCTGGGTCCGGACGAGGTTGCAGTTTACTGGTTCAGTCGAGCTTTTTGTTGTCGATACCGTTCATGAATTTCCAAATCGAAAGCTTCATGCGAGTCAATATTGCTGACTCCACGGTACTGCGCGTGGCAACGATAACATTCCAACAAGTCGCCCATAAAGAGGAACAATCCCACGTCGATCAACGCTGTCGCAAAGAGGATCGCGAATGTCGTGATAACCATGTGGTAATACCAAGCCACGCAGCTGAGCGCGAATCCTAGTACGACAAAACCGACTCCCAAGCGTTGTGGAAAATCTTTGCGAATGAAAAGCTCGGTGCTAGGGCAAACGATACAACGTTCAATATGAGATTGTCGAACTGCGCCTTCGGTGACCGTGAGATTCGTCTGGCAACTCGTGCAAGAAAATGAACCGGTGGTGTCATCAAACGGCAGCACAAGAAAAGCGCTGCAGTTGGGACAGGCGAAGGTGATCGTTAGCGGTTTTGAGTCGGACATGGTGCTTCGATCATTACTCTAGAGGGGAAAACTCGCGTCCGAGATGAGCAGTTGCGAACTAAGTTCGCCTAGAAAACTGAAAATCACGGCTACGTAGAGGATGCCCGTCGCGCTCTGCGTATTGGGAATTTTAAGGGTTTGCCAAGTCATAATCGCAAGTGTTGCGATGCCGATTAAACCGGAAAGCCAGCGAAGAGCCAACAAACCACACCAGCCGTAGCTGGCGACGCCACTTTGCCCGATTTCGGCGGCAAGTCCACCGCCGCATACGAGCGATCGGACGACGACAAAAGCAAGGATGGCCAAGATCAGCTGCTTGAGCGGCTCTAATCGCATCGACGGTGTGTTTAGGTACCAATGGCCAAGCAGCATGGCGGCCATCGTCAGCCCCAGAAGCATCCCGCTGGTCAAAACATCCGCGAACGATGCCCAACCCGTGAGTTCACCGGACGCGTCGGCGAGTAGCAACGCTGCAAGCAAGTCGAAGAATGCGACGAGATACAGTGCAATGACACCAGCCGTTTTGGATTCATACATCCAAATGACGGCTCCAATGTAACTGGTAACGGCAGCCAGAATGGTTAGAGTCAGCAGGCCGCGGATTTCCATGTCTTGCGTACCAACAGCCATCGCGGCAAATGTGTTCAAACCCAGCAGGACCCAAAGG
>CAYYHV010000532.1:0-4836 GCA_964471695.1 uncultured Pirellulaceae bacterium | reverse complement strand
CGGCAGCACTTAGCCATGGACGTCAGTCCATGGGCCCGGTCCACCTAAGGACAAAGCCCCGAAGGGGCGACAGGACCACAACGAAACCAGACACCCTACATTTCACCCTTCGGGGCTGGTGGGGTTTTTTTGCGTGGCGGACCAAGGGCTGACGCCCAAGGCTAGGTGCTGCCGCCCATTCTGAAGGGCAGCCACGCTACGTTTTGAGAAGAGACTGCCCACCAAAGAGCGGGTGGGCAGTGAGTGCGTCTGATGCAATGCTTGGGTTCGGATTTCAGATCAATCCGCGACGATGCCTACCCAACATTCCAATCTTCGGTGAACCAGGTGTAACGAGCGGCTCGGCGAGGATTGTAATTCGATTCGGGCGAAAACTTGTTGGCTTCTAGAAATTGCACAAACGGTTCGAATGGAACGTGCAGGTGCTGAGCCACCACGTCGACTCGGTCACTCTCAGGGGACCAGTCATTCAGCAGCGAGTTGTCTCGCTCGTACCAATCGTCAAGGTACTTGGCGTCCGTGGGGCTGGCGATGACAAAGTCGCAACGATGCTTGCAAAGGAACCCCAGAAATTTGCTGGCCAAATGGCGGGCCAGATTGGCGTCTTTGTCGGTCGTCGCCGACGCCACATTCCAAATGCTGACAAAACGATCCTCATCCACATCCGCTGGTTCGACTCGAATTTCCAGACTTTCAAAAACCTTCTGAATCATTGCTCACCTGTTATCCGTAATGAATGCCTGTCCAAGACTTTCTTATCGTCGAAATGAACAAATCCGTCCAAGCAATCGTCAGAAGATTCGGCGAAGAAAATTCAAATCCAGCAATTTAAAAAAACGCAAAATAGATTACAGATTCTTGGATCAATTTCCCGAAATTTGGTGCCCGTTTTGACCGCGAAATAAATGCTGCTGAGGAACGTGACCTGTCTCAGCGGAGATCACGGTAACTAGCGGATGACGAACCGGCGGCTAGCGCCTCGCCGCCCACGGATAATTCTTAGGTGACAAGATTCAACGAAACAATCAGACCGCCCACCTGGGCTCGGCCCTCTTCCGTAACCGATGTGCCCGTCAGGTGTAGCTTTTCCAGCCGTGATAGTGGTGCCAATTTCGCCAATCCGCCGTCGGAGATTGATGTGTGATTAAGGTGCAAGCGCGTAAGACTTGTTAGCCGACATACGTGCTCAAGCCCTGCATCGGTGACCTGCGTCCGGTCCAGCCAAAGAACCTTCAGACGTTTCATCGCTAGAAGATGCACCAAGCCATCATCCGTGATTTCTGTATTGTCGAGCAAAAGCGACTCAAGTTCAGTCAATCTGGAAATCTCGCGCAGCCCAGCGTCGTTGACTTGCGTGTCACTCAGATTCAGTCGCTGTAGCTTCACCAGTCGACTAACGTGCTTCAACCCCTCATTACCAATCGCTGTACGGGACAGGAAAAGCCGCTCTAGCGCCGTTAGCTCCATCAAGAAACGTAGCTGATCATCGGTGACCTCGGTGCGTGAAAAAGAGAGCGTCTTGAGCGAACGAGCCTCACTCAGCATCTCCAACTCAGCCCCGGTCGGCGATTGGATAAACTCAATGCTGATCAGGTTGTCGAAATCAGTCTCAATTCGACCACGCTGATTGATCTCGGCTGCGTCCGGCAACAAGCGTCCCGTCGCAGCATACTCTTGAGCAAATCGCAGCCGTGCGTTGGGGAACATCATTCCACCATAATCTCCGGTTGGTCATCCGCAGGTTTCGCGTCCGCAGTCAGCATGCGAATCTCCGTGCGAAATTTTCGATCTCGACGCGATGTATATGCCAGAATCATAGCCAACAAGACCAGCGTACAGATGAATGCAAAGCCAACTATCCATCCAAGCCGTGGGTTGCTCGTCGCAGTTCCCGAAATCCTTTTCGCCGTGCGACCAATCAAGAGAGGGCTGATTTGCAAAGGACGCTTTTGACCGGGTGACACCGAGTCGTTCAAATACGCGGAGTTGTAGGCCCACAACTTCAAATAGGCTCCGGTGACTTCGATATTTTCATGGATAAAGTCACCGGTTTGCATCCCCGCCGGCAACTCGTGCACACAAAACACGACTGGATAACTGCTAAACGTGACTCCGGTTTCATCCGACTTAGTCCGTCGCACGCGCACATTGGCCTTCGCGTCGAAGACTTCGATTTCATAGTACTTCGATACACCCAATCGTTCGCGGATTTCCGCGTCATCGACTTGCACCAAAATTGCTCGGCGAGCCGTGCCGCGCATGGTAAAAAATTGCCCGCGATCTTCAGGTTTGCGTTGCAGGAGCTGCATGGCGTCCACCGACTCAGCCAGCTTGTCCAGCGCACCCGGATCGGCTCGGCCCACGGCGGCCAGCATCTCATAAAACGCATCCCGATCCTTCGAACGCAGCGGAGTCCGATCGGTTACGGTATCCAGCGAGCCCATGTTCATGCCACGATTGCTAAGTTCGATTTGATGCGGAATAACGTCCACAACGGAATTCGCGTCGGGATACCAAGCCAGCGAGTTGGCCACCGCATAGACAACGTTGGTTGGTTCATTCGATTTCAGAAACAGTCCGGCAACTCGAACGCGCTCATCGAACTCGGCTTCCAGGTTCTCGCGAGCGACTTCCGCCAAACGTTCAGGAAACGAACGCGTAAAGAGCACAATCGTAGTGCCCTTCCCTGCTGCCAGTCGAATCGTTGATTCAAAATAGCGATCAAATCCGTACCGTTCTTTCACCGAGGGTTGGACTTCGACTTCTAAAACTGACGTAAGTCGTCCGGTGACAGGTAACAATTCGCTGCGGTATGCGTCGGGGTTGCTCAATACCGCCTGCCAATCGACGTCGGATTTTTTCCAGCGGAGCACCATTCGCTGCGGCATGCGCGGGATCGCATTCAGCATCCGGTTTAGCGAGTCGTATTCGTCGGCGGTGAATTCGGTACCCGATTGGAAGAACTCCAGCTCGCTATTGGAAATGCCAAGCAGTTCCAAAAAGTCACGGGCTGAATCGATCTGGGGCGTTTGCTCTTGAGCCACAACCAGTGCGGGCAACGCCAACAATACGATCAAAATCACCAACCATCGGTTCGTCGTCCCGCCGTCAGGCGGTATCGAATTCTCCCTTCCGCATAAAAGCGGGACAACGAACTGCGGCAGTCGATTCATTCCGTGCCCTTATCGAGTTCTTCCATGGATCGTAACGCCAACTCAGCCGGATGCGCAATGTTGGCTGCATCCAGTTGTTTGACTGGCGACGTGCTGGCTCGGCGCTCACGATACCATTGCGTCGATTCTCCCACCGTCTGACTTCGTCGATAGACTAGAGTCGCAATCGCCGCGGCACAGACGGCCAATCCAAGTGAGAACATGATGATGTTGCCGACCGGTGGTAACGGGACTGGTGCAGCCGGGATTTCTGGTTCCCACTTGGCAGTGCGAGCCAATACCAACGGAGCCGACATGGTTCCACCACTGGCAACGTAGGCCCAACGTTTGAAGAAGAATCCATCAAACGTGGCAGCCTCCGTCATCGCCATCCCTTCGGGAAACGACTCGGGCATTTCCAACGCGTAGACAACAATTGGATTGGTAGTTCCACTGGGGAACAACCAACATTGCCAATACTCTTCAATCCCTTGTTCATTCTTGCGGGCTGCAACTCGTTGAGCGCGACGCACCGTACCGGAGACTTGGACCGGCTGCCCACGGTAGTGATCAGGTTGTCGGTAAAGCTGGGTGAAGCCAGCCGACTGGAACACAATCGACTCAAGCTCCTCCGGACTGGCGTCGCGAAGCGAAGAAAGTGTGTCGTACCACAATCCTGACTCGTTGCTGCGAAAAAGCGTATCGTCCTTAACGGCTTCGAATCGAGTCGGATCAACGCCCAGCGGAAACTTCGTCTTAGCGTCCACACTGGCCTTGGGAATCTGCGGCTCGATGGTAAAGACGCCTGGGGGGTTCGTAACCGGAGTCCCCAGGCGCGGGTCAATTTGCGAATCTTCTGAAGGTTCACTGGATGAAGGCGGCGGCGTACCGGTCAGCCAGATCCAATTCGAGGGCTTGGCAGCCTCGCTCATCAATACTACGACGAGCATGAGCGAAAAGACGATCATCAACAGCCGATACTGGACAGATCGGCGGAAGTAATTCGGGACCTCAGACGTTTTTTGTTCGGTTTTGAAGCGTACCACTGCACCACCCGATAGAGGAAAGCGATACCCTCAGTTTAGCATCGTGCCCCAAATAGCGTGAATCTCGCTACTTCAGTCGCTTCTTACGGCCCTATTTTACATCCGTATGTGAAGGCTGGACGGGTATTGCGTACGGCATACACTTACTCGAACACCGAAGAAGGCGCAATAGGATGTAGCTGACAAGGGTTGGCTTTAACCTAGACTATAGGCACCAATTCCCGTTTTGTGGGATATTGAGAGTAGGAACGGACGATCGATGAGGCTAGGCAGACGCGACTGCCGTTTTCTGATTAATTGGTAGATGAGACATCACGCAATTTCGTTTTTTGCCATTATCTTCGCGATGCTATTCGCGCGAAGCATTCAGGCTGAGGAACAGTCTCGGGAGTTCCTGCAAAAACTGCGTGATCAAGGTTACTACGATCTCGTCGAAGCCTATTTGCAGCGAGCCGCCGATGATCCCGGCATCGATAGCGACGTAAAAGATTCTCTTTCGTATGAGCGCGCCGTCAATGTTGTGCAGCGAGCCGTGAACGAGGCCGACAAGACGCGTCGCGAAAAGCAGCTTGCCGAAGCCAGCGATCTGTTCACCAAATTTGTCAGCCAGAAAAAGACGGGTGAACTCGTCGACAACG
>CAYYHV010000531.1:0-4842 GCA_964471695.1 uncultured Pirellulaceae bacterium | reverse complement strand
GTACAAGTTACACGCCTCAGTTGAAGCATGGGCTGGAAGACATCTATCATTATCGCGAGCCAGAAAGTTCACCCGAAACTGGCGCATAAGTTTCATCATGATGCTGACGCTGCGAACCGAATTGCCACAGGATTGCCCGGCGAATTTTCATTCGCTGCCACGTCAACATTTGAAGAAGGGGCATATCCAAATAACGGCAATCTGTACGTTGCTGCTGATGGCAGCTCTTTGATTATTGGCCACATGGATTTGGCTGCATCATGCTTCAAAGGCGATGTTCCAGCTGTTGTAAACGCGATTGATGCGTTGCTGCCTCAATCAACCATTTTGGCCCTCGAGCTTCATAGCGTGGTCAACCTCTATGGCTATGCACTATTCCAGAATTGCCAGCTTGTGCGTGGACGTGCCGGCAGCGCGGAGGATGGTGTTTTCCTTGATACAGGCGATCCGCTCCCAGAAGAACAGCCGCTGTTCGCGAAATCGGTACCGAATTCTGATGGTGACCAAGTATGGCTTGATGAATTCGACGGCGTGACTGAAGAAATGGATCATTCATGCATGGGCGAAGAATTCGTCTTCGAGATTTCCCAGCGATTCTTTGGGGAGCGTTTCGACTGCTTTGATCACGACGAGTTATCGATGTCAGAATACAAATCAACGTCCAAAACGATCTGGCAACGGTTGTTCGGCAGCTAAACGGCGTGTAACAATGGCGTGAACGCGGAGCCGGCGAACACGCGTTTTCAAAATGGAGGCATGACCGCGCCGGCCCGGTTACGCCAAACGATATCTACCAGGGATGGCACCGTCGTCCCTCACCATAGCCTTCTTGGAGTCATCTCGTGTTTCTTGATTCAATCGAGTTTGGGATCGCCCGATGTTTGGAAGCGAATTGGGAAACGATACGAGATGAATACCTTTCGCTGCCCGCAGATGCGTTTGACCCTTGGGTTCAGCAGAGCATGCACGGTTCAGGCTGGAGTGTTTACGGTTTGGTTGCTGGCGGACATCAGATACCTGGTGCCCTAAAGCAGTACGCACGAACCTCAGAGATTCTCGGGTTGCTGGATGGGATTGGTCTGGCCGGGTTCTCACGTATGGCTCCTGGCACACACATTTCTCCTCACGCAGGTTGGGCGGCGAATGAATATCGCCTTCACCTTGGTTTGGTAGTACCTGATGGTTGCCGTCTGCGTGTCGCCAACGAAACACGTCCGTGGCGTGAAGGGAAATGCCTGATTTTCGACGATACGGTTGAGCATGAAGCTTGGAACGACTCGACGAAAATCCGCGCGAATTTGATGGTAGATTTCCTCCGTCCTGGTAAGACTGAGTTCTCTACATTGGTACCTGAGGACGTGCGAGAATATGCGGAAAAATTGTTTCGTGACGACCAAGATTAAACGTACGCTGTAGGCAGGGCCGCGCTATCACAGACGTTCTGTTGCCAAACTATGAGTAATAAATGGAATCATCCGGAGTTCGGTTCGTTCGAGTCGAGCCACTTTGGCTGGCATACAACCATTCAGTGCGAACGTATCGGCAAAGTTTCTCTCACGATTGACGCCCCTGACTTTTCTCGCGATCCTGTATCCGGTTGGCGAGTATGCGGGCCGCCAAGATCCGTGGCTGTTGCGCTACTTGTCGACTCGTGGAAACGCTGTGACCACATCGTCACGAGTGCCCTTGAGTATCTATTTGGCGAAATTAGTGGTGCGATCAAAACATGCAATTGGTGGGGGGCACCCGAAGCATGGAACAGCGTAAACAATAAACCGACGTCCGTAGAACAACTTGCGACCGCCTTAGTTTCGAAGGACTTTATATTCCGAGTTCGACATTTTCCCGAAGTAACTGGGGAACCGCCGATTAATCCATTTACGAAGCAACCAGTCGAATCAGATTCATTGCCGGATCCACGTCCATCGTTCTGGGCAATCGAACTTTGTTTCGATGCTGAGTTTGAGCATGAGCACGGCGTGGGTGTGCTCTGGCATAAAGGTAGAATTATTTCAACCGGATACGGTTATGGGGACGTATCACCGCCGCGTGACTACCAACCATAGTGCGGCAGAACAATGAATGATGCTGATTTCCGTTACATCGAGGAGAAGCTAGGCGTCGTTCTTCCGAACGCCTTCAAGCAGCTAATGGCGTCAACGCCAAGTCATCCCGACCACTGGCTTGGCGGCAACCATGCGATTTTGCCGTGTAGCCGGGAGAAGTTCGTAGACTTCCAGTCGGGCGATGGATTCAGTGCGTGCGCGAACGACCACTGTGGTAAACGCACCGACTTTTATGAGCTGCAACCCGAATTACGTTCGCGCAAATTTATGTGTGTTGATGGGGATGGTTGCGGCAACTATTTTTGCATGGCCGGCGACGACGTCCATTCTCAAGAGGTGTGGCAATGGGAGCACGATCCTTATACCGGATTTTCGATCGAAGATGATTGGATGCTGTGTTCATTACTCGCGCAGCCTTGGCAGCTCATAATCGGCGATGATTGCTACGATCCCAACAATGAATCGGAACCATTTAACTCAGCACATCCGTTGTACCCATCGGATACCCTGTTGGCAGAGAATGAATGGCGGCAATTCGTCAACGACAGTGAAGTGCTCACTCTCGACGAGCATGTTCGCGTCGAGCAGAGCCCTTTCACGGGAGAAGACACCGAATTGACAGATTGGAGATCACGCGCGAAGCTGAGACTTGACGGAGAATCCGCACACCTCCACTTCGCACATGGCTCGCTCAGGCTTGACGGAGTGATGCCCACCAAGCTCTCTGACTGTGCAAAAGGAATTGCATCAAATTTGAACGCAAAGCTGTGGCACTAACTAGCGTCAGGACGCGGGTCTGTGTCTAGGTGGAAGAAGCGGGGTGCAATCGCGACCTGGCTCGCCATAGCAATATTGTTACGAACGTCCGCTGTGACCTGTTGTACCATCGAATAGAAAATGCAAGACTTCTTCCTCGACGCATTGGCAGTATTGAAGAAGCTGAAATACTAGCGGCTCTTGGCGATTTTCCAGACCTCGATTGTGAGGGTCGTCGCTGTTGAAAACCCAACGCGTAGGATCCTCACAATCGAGGACTGAAGCGAATCCCTCTAACCAACATAGTAATCGCGAGCAATTGGGCTGCTCGCGGATCAATCAAAGTCGACTGTCTTGTTGGCGGTACTTTATAGCAACAGGCTGGCCGCGGCGCCGGCTAGTCCCACGCCAAGGGCTGCAGTGAAAGCCGTCGTTACCGGCGTCGCGATTTTCTTGCAACCTTTTAGCATGAAATACAGGATCGTCACGGATGCTGGACCAAAGCAGCACAATGCAGGAAGAAACGTTGTATCCATGTCTTACTCCTTTTGCAGAACATCGGAACGAGTGACAACTCACTGCACGATAGCAGCGAAAGTGCGATTCCGAATCTGTCGTTGGGGGCGGTTGCGAATCTCTACGCAGAAATCGCCGCACGCCCCAAATTCTTGCTAGGCTTTTGCGATATTAATTAACTAGTACTTGCCGGCTGTTTCTTGCGCGCGTTTTGTAAGATTCTTGCGAAAAGGTGAAATTCATCGCAGTAGGGCGTGTTATTTGGTGTCTGAACGCAAAATGACCAATGCCGAAATTGACGACTTGTTCAAGCCAATCCGTCGGCGCTTGACTGAGTCATTGGCTGCTAGTAAGGGCGGCTGCGTTTGCGCCCAGCCATGCGAATTTCGCTAGCTGTCAGCGTGAATCCCGATGTTTTGGCGGTCATTATCTAGATTCGTGCAGTGTGTCATAAAATCATTCACGCAGAGGCAGTCCCCACCTCGATTACTAATCGCCGCAGCGCTCTGCTATGCAACACAGATTTTCGGCATCTTAAGAAAAGTAAAATGCGTCTTTTTTCGTAACGGAAAACGCCAACGCTTCAAAACAAACCAACGCAGATGATCGACGCCCAACGGCGCGTCGACTGTCTGCGTTTTTTTATGTCTGCAACGAGCATGTCTTTGCCAATTTTACTGTGAATTTACTTGGAGGTTGATCTCATGAAGTTGATAAGAACTGAGTCTTTTTTTGCAAACGCTACGCTTATGATCACGCTGTTGTGCACGTGCGTCGGAGTAAGCACTAGCCATGCGGTCGTCAATGAGTTTTCCGTTACGGTGGATGGGAAGACACCCACGCTCGATTCCGATTCAACAGACCCAGTCGGCGTGAATCTTCTTCCGGGCGATTCTTTTAACCTCGACCTTCATGCTTCCAGCGGCAACTTCTGGCGAGTGGAATCTGCATTCGATCAGGTCTTTCCGCTCTCATTCATCGTAGACCCGCCCGGAGAGCGAATTGGGGATGTCAGAACGAGGTTTCAACTAAACGGTACGACCACATTCAAGATTGCGGAACTGGGAGTTAATCAGCAAGAAGTCCACATCGGCGCGCAACAATGGAGTCTCCCTAGGGGGCTCGAGTTCGATAGCGTGTTGATGACTTATGAGTTGACTGAAGTCGGAGGGACTACTGTAGACACCATCATCATTGATCGTCCGTTCATCTTTGGTGACGTCAGCAGTGACGACAGACCATTTTTTAGGCATCCTAATATTTCGTTCAACGCGGTCCCAGAACCTGCCGCGGCTGGGATGGCGATAGTGGCCTTGCTGGCGACGTTGTGCATGCGACGCAGAATTTCGAATGGACGTGGTGGTTTGAGTGTGAATTGACAAGCCACCGAGCCGCGGTTTCAGCTCGGCTTGGAGAGCATTGCAGCGTTGATTCGGAATCAAGAAGAAGCCTGATGGAAACATGCAAGTCGACACCGTCCGAATACGGGCTGGGCTGTGTCGTG
>CAYYHV010000530.1:3555-4873 GCA_964471695.1 uncultured Pirellulaceae bacterium | reverse complement strand
CTCAAAGCCATGAACGATTACCTCACCGATTCAGATATCGAACTCGCGCGTGCGCTAATCGGCCCCGACGATGAAGCCTTCGAAGTCCAACTCGAATCGTTGGGCTGCACGCCGATTGCCATGATTGAGTCGATGTTCTGGCCCGTCGGACAAGTCGCTACGGCTGGCAACGATCAGGAGGACTCGTTGGCTATGCTGCCTTCCCGGTTTGAGGACCTCAGTCGGTTGGAGCGAGTTATGCACGCGACGTATCAGGACAGCCTCGACTGTAAAGATATCCGCAGCGTCATTGGGGCTGAACGTGTGCTCCAGTCGTACGCGTCTGCTCCCAACGCCAATGCAGGCTTGTGGTATGTCGTTGAACTTGAGGGCGAAGACGTTGGCTGTCTGATTTTGGCTGATGATGATGAAGACGAGCAATGTGAAATCATGTATCTCGGTATCGTGCCCCGACATCGCGGCAAAGGATTGGGGCTGCGTCTGGTTCAACACGCACAGCAATTCGCCGCTGACCATGATCGACGTCGAGTCACCGTGGCGGCGGATCGGGCCAACGTTCCCGCACTGAGAATCTACGAAGAAGCGGGATTCATCGCGTTCGCAGAGCAACGGCTCGTGGGACGGATCTTTGAGCGATAAAATCATGAGGAACGTTCATAACCGGTCTGTCAAGTTGCGAGAAAATCCCCTCACAACTGATTTGTGGTGGAACGATTGTTTGCGCATTTCATCGCTGTGATTTCCAATTCATCCTTTCATTTGACACCATAAGCACTTACGTTCACTCGATCACTTACTGACTTCGCAATCCGAAATTCAGTTACACTTTATCCACGGTTAATGTACGACGAAATAAAAAAGATTTTGTTCCGTTCGTGTCGCCTACGATCGTATTTCTCGACGATTACGATCGGGCCGACTGCAATTTTTTTTCTCCATCGAAAAGTTGCCCTCAGCCGGTTTGACACTCTCGCTAGCGGCCTTACAATTCGGCTCCACGTTAAGAGTTAATGAGGCATCGGCGATGGATTTGGTCGCCGTTTCAAAATAAACAAATCGTGACAGCGGCGCGTTTTCCGGCTTTTGGAAAACGTACGGTGGTGGCCAGTTCTTTTGAGATTCCACTTTTCCATGCCGGTCGCGGTGCGCGCTCAGGATGAGGATGCATGTCCCCACACGAGATGGAAATCGTGAATGCTCTACGCTTGGCTATCGCCGAGAAGATAGGACATGATCGATTTGAATTGTGGTTGCGGGGAGCCCAACTGGATGTATTGGGCCAGAACATTCGCATCGCGATCGGTTCTGAGTTCACTCT
>CAYYHV010000530.1:0-3545 GCA_964471695.1 uncultured Pirellulaceae bacterium | reverse complement strand
CTAGGTTGGCTGCGCAACAATCTCCGCTCAGAGATCGAAGACGCGTGTGCTTCGGTAATCGGTGCAGAGTGTGCAGTCGAGTTTCGCCACGATCCTTCTCTAGCTTCTCAGGCGACCAAACCGAAGGCAGATTCGACCGAAGCCAAACCCGACCCACAGAGCCCTGCGGCAAAAATCGCGGCCCAAGTCGCGACGCCCAGCAACGCAGAGATATCGACTCGTAAGAAGTTCGCCAAGCTCAGCACATTCGTGCCAGGTCGAACGAACCGAGTCAGTATTTCGTCTGCTGAAATGGTTGCCGAGAACCCAGGCAGCGTTTCACCGTTGTTCT
The DNA here is from genome assembly GCA_964471695.1 of uncultured Pirellulaceae bacterium. Lineage (GTDB taxonomy): Bacteria > Planctomycetota > Planctomycetia > Pirellulales > Pirellulaceae > CAYYHV01. Next base: position 3,214 of record CAYYHV010000530.1, on the reverse strand, counting down.
TATACGGACCCACAGGCGTCGGAAAATCCCATCTGGCTCAGGGAATCTGGTCCTCGATGCGGCGATCACCGGAACGACTGCGAACGGTGTACCTGTCGGCTGAACAATTCACAACGTATTTTATTCAGGCGCTTAATGGTTCAGGCTTACCTAGTTTCCGTCGTCGTTATCGTCACGTCGATCTGTTAATCGTCGAAGACATCCAGTTTTTCGCAGGCAAGCGGGCCACGTTGACTGAACTTCAGCATACGATCGACTCGGTACTTCGCGAAGGCAAGCAGCTGGTGCTTACTGCCGACCGTTCTCCAGCGGATTTGGTCAACCTGGGTCCGGAAATGGTCAACCGACTGAGCGGAGGACTGGTTGTTCGAGTCGAGCTTCCCGATCTGGAGGCGCGTGGCGAGATCATTCGTCGAGCAGCTCGCGAACGTGGACTGATGGTCCCCGAGGACGTTGTAGGATTGATTGCGGAACGCATGCCGGGCGATGTCCGTCAGTTGAATGGAGCCCTCAATCGGCTTCAGGTTACCAGTCATGCTTGGCGTAAGCCGATCTCTATGGAGATGGCGGCAAATGCACTCGAAGATGTGTTCCGATCGAGCGTGCGAGTCGTCCGATTGGAGGACATAGAGAAAGCCGTATGCAACGTCTTTGAAGTCACGCCTTCCAATCTACGCTCGTCCAGCAAGACCCGCAAAGTCAGCCATCCACGCATGTTGGCCATGTTCCTGGCAAGGAAATACACGCGGGCGGGCCTGACCGAAATCGGCAGCTATTTTGGACGTCGCAGTCACGCTACGGTTGTATCCGCAACCAAGAAGGTTGAACTCTGGAAAACCAAGGGCTCGTCCGTGCGACTGACCGATCACGAATGTCCGGTTGAAGAAGCGTTACGACAGGTTGAACGTCGTATGCTTGGCTAAGCCGGGATTCAAGTCCTCGGCAAAACCGCCTATTTGAGCGAACGCATGTATCGCACAAATTCTCGATCAAGCCGCTCCAAATCTCCGAAGTGCTTCCGAAACGCTTCCAGCCTCCCTGCAGTTCCCGGGTCTTCCAAAGGCGCTAACTTGGAAAGTTCACCCAGATATGCGCTGAACTGTTTGCTTTTGCGTTTTGCCAAAAAGTAACACAGCGCCCATGACTCGGCGTACGCCGACACCGCTGTATCGGGATCTCGCATGCGCTCGTCATTCGTCAGCAACAGTTCGAGAGCCCCCGACTGTGGACGTTGGGCAAAGTCACGGGAAAAGCGACTTAGGCGACTGCGATTGAGCGCACCGATGTTGCGCCACCCCTTTGAACTCTTCAAATCCGGCGTCTCGAAGTAGATTGCCAGTCCTTCACTCAACCAAAGTGGATTGTCCGCAAACCGAGTCTGCAAACCGCTGTTGTAAGCCAACTGGTGCGTCGCTTCATGGATAATTGTGGCAACTGTCGGCGCCGCCTGCGGTTGAGACAACACCTGATTGATTACGCTGGATGATCTCGGTCGCCCTTTGCTGCTCCGCAAATCACCACGTCCCGTCAGATCGTAAGTTGTGACACGGTTGGTTCGCAGGCTGTAGTATCCCACGATAGAATCGGCGCCATCTTTCAGTTCCGTTCGAGCAAATCGCGCGTAATTCGCTTTTGAATCAAAAACGATTGCGATCAGCGGCATCTCTGGTTGATGAAGCGTGACTCCTCGCTTGCGCCAGTAATTGTAGAACCCACGATAGAGTCGTTCGTACAGACTTCCGCACCACTGAGCGTACGCCTTGGACGTGTTGTAAAAAACGACGTAGTTGGCGGTTTCGTGAACGGAAAAACCACCAGGGAGTTCTTTAAGCACCTTGGAACGCAGTTCCTTGCGATCAAAAGTCGAGAACTCGACGTCATCATCCGTCCTGCGATTGTTGATTTCTTCTGGTTGCAAGGCCCACAGCGTGCCATTGCGACTGAGTAATAACAATCCTCCATCTTGGGCTTCGACTTCGATGCGTCCGGCGAGCGAAGTGACTTTTCCATCGCGTTCAATCGTCACATACTCAATCGCCCAACCGCATTCGGCAAGAAGGCTGATGAGCAGCACGAAGAAAGTCAGTCGTCGAAACATGTGAATCGCAGTAGAAACCCAAGGGATAGCAAGCCAGTACCCGTCTATCGATTATACGTTACGCGGCGAAACCAACGGGTGGCCAGAACATAGACAATGCATGCCAAGCCGGCAAAAAGGATCATGGTCCATAAGCAAACTGCTGCCAGGCGATCCTCGACTCCGTAATGAACCAGTCCGAATATGCGAATTGATAACGTTGTAACACCGGGCGGCACGACCAAGATACTCGACGTCAACTCGCCCATCGACAAGGCTACGGCGACAAACCAGGCGCAGCCAATCGCTGAATAACGTTGCGGAATTGCAATTTGAAAGAGCTGCTGAAGACTCGATGCACCAGCCATCCTTGCGTTCTCCAAGTCGGCTCGGGGTACGGTTCGAAAAGCTTGCCAAAGAATCAGCAAAAGAAAAGGCAAACTGCGAACTACCATAACCATCGCCGGTGCTGCAATCGTTCGATCATAGAGAAAGTTCAACCATCCGACGCCCGATTGACTAAAACCGCGTATTAGCACAATTGCAACGATAGGCCCTGGAATCGCAAAACAGAAAGCGGCCAACCCAAACATCATCATTCGCCAGAATCCCTGACGATTCGCAAGCCATGCGATTGGCAACCCCAGCGCCAATGTCACCAAGGCAGTGACTTGGGAAAGAGCAAGGGACCACGCGACTTCCTGTGGATAGCTTAATGGTGTTTTCAACATGAGGTCAGCGGCTTTAGCAACACTCCACGATCGGACTCGAACCTCTCCCGTTTGCTCAACAAGAATCCCCAACTTGTACGCAAGATTTCCAACAGGCAGCAAAATCAGAAGCGCGACGATGGCCAGCAAAAATGCTGTTCCCAACCATCGCGTACCACCCAATGCAATGAGTCTTGAATCTCGGACAGAAACGGGACGATCGGTAGGCCACATCCAGGCGCAAGCCGTCATGGCGCCCAACGTCAGCCAGCCGACCAACAGGCTGCCCGCAATTGGCCCCGTTTGCATTTCGACCAATTCGCCATCTGGACGGATCAGATCCCGTGCGAATCCGACATAGAGTTCTTCCGCATAAGTACGCACCTGGTACACGTCGGTAATGGTGATCTCCCCCGTCGTAACGATC
>CAYYHV010000529.1:0-4903 GCA_964471695.1 uncultured Pirellulaceae bacterium | reverse complement strand
ACAATTCACTAATCCGCAACACCGATTCACTGTCCACTTTTCGTGGGGAATTCCAATTACTTTTCGTTGTTGCCGCTTTCGATCTTTCTGCAGTACAGATTAATCAAGGTGACTACAGTGGCGTAGGCCTAGTTACCGAAATTACTCCATCCGGTAACGAGTTTCTTTGCACGGGTACATTGCTGTCTACGGGGAGACATGTGCTAACAGCAGGTCATTGTGCGGAAACGACTTCAGATTACACAGTAAAGTTTGTCTTTGACGAGCAAGAGCCACCAGTTGTCGTCGATGGATCGGACATTTATGCTAGCCCCCAATCCGTCTATGGAAGTGGCAATCCGATGGCCGGTGACGAACTGGATATTGCAATTCTTGAGCTAGTCGAGGAAGTGGACCCTAGAGTAGAGCGGTACGACTTGTATCGAAGCGACGATGAGGTGGGGAAACTCTTTGAAGTCGTTGGCTGGGGGCTCACGGGATTGGGTCTCGAGGGAGAATCAAATGGAACTGATGGCGTCAAGAGACGGGGAGTCAACCGTTTCGAAGGTACGTTCGAAGAATTCAATACAGGAAACTTTGGCGGCTTGGCTTCACAACGCTCTGGAACGAACTTGATTTTTGACTTCGACAGCGGAATTAACGACAACGACTCAATTGGGATAGACTTAAATAGGAACGATTTGGGCGAACAAAGTCTCGAGGCTGCTTTTGGGACTGGAGATTCAGGAGGACCGATGTTCATCGAAGGCCAAGTGGCCGGCGTAGTCTCGAAAGGATTGATAGTTTCAAGTGACTTCCTTCCTGCTGTGAAAGGAAATTTTGGTGACGTTCAGGCCGGCGTTCGAGTGTCTCGAGTTCAGGATTGGGTTGATTTTGTAACCTCTGGAAATACAAATGTAGCACCCAATGTGACTAGAGTCGCCGTACGATCAAGTCATAACAATCATGCAGAATCATTCATAAAAACCGGCTTTTCTTATCCTCTCCTACCAAACGGCGGGCCATTCGACTATGATTTTTCTGAGCCTAGGTTTGCTCAGCAGTTTTCAACAGTCCCAATTGGCCGACCTGACGAAATCATAATCCGGTTCAGTGAACCAGTTTCCGTGGAGGAAAGTAGTCTTGAAGTATCGGGTATAGTTTCTGGTACTCAGTTTCACGACGACCCCGATATCGATGTCAATTTTTCGTACAATCCAGTAGCACACGAAGCGAAATGGGAATTCTCGACACCATTGGCAGTCGGATTTGCTGAACAGATTGAAATCAAACTCTTCGATGTGACAGAAGACGGACCAGATGGGCTGAGATTAGACGGAGACTGGGTAAATCCAAGTTTTCGTGGGGACAGCCAAATCTGGGATTTCCCTTCAGGCGATGGTGCTCCGGACGCTTCTGGAGTGCCCTTTCTTCTTCAATTCAGTTTGAATCCAGCGGACTTTAATCTAGATAACGTAGTGGATGTCAGCGATTTTAATGTTTGGAACAACAACCGGTTTACAACTCCCTCCTTCAATCATTTCACTTTTGGCGATGGGAGCGGAGATGATGTGGTTGATACTTCGGATTTCTCGATTTGGAATCAGAACAAATTTACCAGTTGGACAAGTTGGGGGACGGCCCCCTTACTCTTGGCTTCCCAACCGATTATTGAAGCTTTAAATGCGACATTAGTTCAAGATGGCATTGTGGTGGGTAGCCAAGTGGTGGCCGCCCCAGATGCCTCGGTGTGGTCGAGCCTAACTACGAAAATGGCTGGATACAATCAATTACTTATAAGCCATAATGTATTCGTGTGAGGAGAATTGAACTCGAACCTTTCTGATGATGAGTGGGATGACTTTTTCGACGCGGTTGCTGCACTATTTGCCCATTTGGAGTAACGGATGAAAGATCATGGTTGGATTTGTGTTGCTTTTTGCATAGCGACTATAGTTGGCTCTGATTCGCCAGTTTCCGCAGATGTTCAACTCTTGCCAGTTACATCCTACTCCTCCGCAGCTGACAGCCCGTTCGATCTCAATGGTCTAGGGGAAACCTTTTTCCTAGAAGATATGGAAACGGGAGGATCAGTTATCCCGACGTTCTTGATGGAATTGCAAACTCCTTGGACGATTAAAGGGCCAGGACCTCGCACGGATTCGGTCGACTCGGATGATGGACGGTTAGACGGTAGCGGATCCGAAGGGCACTCACTTGTACCATTACTTGTCGATATTTTACCGACAAATCCGCCTCAACGAGTGGCTACGCTTAGTGTGGCTTTGGGGGAGAATGTCAATGCGTTTGGGTTGGTGTGGACAGATGCATTTGCTGTGAACGCCCTTGAGATCGGCGTCTCTACCGCATCCGGATTCCACCGATTCGACACAACCGTGAACATGGATGGAGATCCTTTCGGATTCACCGACGAAGACATGTTTGTTGGATTACTCGCTGACGAGAGAATCTTTGAGATTACTATCAGGTGCATTTCAGTTGGGTTTGAGGACGGCGACCCGTGTGAGTTTGACCATATTCAACTAGGTTCGCAAGCCGTTCCCGAGCCAGACATGTTTCCGGCATGCTTCCTTTCTTTCGTGCTGGTTGCTCTCAGAAATCATCGGATGAATGTCAGAGCAATTTTTTAGAAAACCCGCTTGGGCGGACGTTTTCATTCATAGATTCCTTAACTCGTTTTAGGTCAGTTGCACAGCGTTGCTGTGCTCGTTGTGGCGGCAACTGACGTCGTCAACAAGGCCTCGCTGCTTTGAGCGTTCTAACCGTTTTTGGCAAGGAGCTCTTACGATGCGTGATTGTGACCAAGGAGGGATTTCGACAAAACAGATACTTGCGCGTCAATTTCTTCAAGATGGATGCCATTCAACCATTAATTGCATTGAGTATCCGTCGTGAGTAAACCGACTCGGGCGAACCTTCTCAGCCAAATCGGCACCGGCGTTTCGCCAATAACCCTGTCACCAATTACTTGGCGACGTCGCTGGGCATCAAGTCGCATTTCTACCAAAATATAGTCGAACCGGGGAAACTAAAAACGACGATTCAAGCTAATACAACCTTCTGAGACGTGATCCGATGACACGAGCTATCCAAACTAAGTGAAACACCGAGATTAGCCCGTTTTTCTTGACGCGATGAATCCTATTCGTCGGAGGGGGATATTCTAGGCATTTAAAAAAACGCAGGCAGATGGTTCTCGTCATGCAATTGACTGGTTTTGACAAGGGGGTGGCTTGGAAGTCTCCGTTTAAACCAATGTTCGCTACTATATGTCTATTCACCATCCGTTTTCTCGCAATTTGCTTAACCACGGTTAGCACGCAAACCATGAGTAGAGTTCTAGAATTAGTTGGAATTCTTGTCGCCGAACTGGCTCCCATTAGCTATCGAGTGGGACGTGTCCTGATGTCGCCAGAGACCACGTCGATTCTAATGTATAGGCCTTTTTGTGATTTCACACGCTCGCAAACCAGCGAAACCACTCGCGCCCATCCCGCGCGCGAAACAACAGAGACACTAACGATTCACTAATCCGCAACACCGATTCACTGTCCACTTTTCGTGGGGAATTCCACTCAATGACAATCCACTTCGCCCGTCAAAAGTCAGGTACCACGAAGTTCCACTGTTTCTTTTTCAGCTAGACAAGAGTCCAACCTGTACGTTCCTTCAGGAAGTGACACTAATGCGAAACGGCAACATTGCGATAGGGAACCGGTACTTCAAGGCTCTCGACGAAATTAACCTGCAGAGCCCTACTTGGCATGCCGTCCGCGAGCGCGGAAAACGTGTGCTTAAAATTAAGATGTACGGACCAGACCCAACCGTATATCTGGTTGAGCACAGGAACGTCGGGTGGTACCAGCTGGTTCCACGGTACTCATAGGCTTGCTCAGTTATCGTTCGTAGCGAAACTTCACTCTACAGGTTGAATGTTGCACGCTGATGCCAGCTACTGCGAATTCGATGACCAACTGCCAAGAGAAGCACACCGCTTTCGTTTAACCGCCACAGAAGCATGGCGTTTCAGGACCCAGGATATAAGGACGCAACTGTTACGTCGTCTGTTCCGGGGCGAACGAAAAGCTCGATACGTCGTCGATATTTGATACATTTTGTGTTTCATGGTTATGTCAGTATGATGGAGGCTGTCGTTCGAATCTCTCATAGAAGGAGTTGTGACAGTGGCTTTAACTTGCCCAATGCAACCGAAGCTCTCGACACTTGAGACTGCTGCGGCACAAAATACTGCGAACATTGAGGCGATTATCAATGCAACTGGAGGTGGTCACGCCCGGATACCAAAGGGGAACTTTCCTGTCGAACCAATTACTATGAAGTCGAATGCCCGGATTTCCGGATGTGGTATTGGGCTATCGACGCTTTATCTTGCTCTTCCAGCACCTCCCAACAACACTGATCCCCAATATGTTATTGCCACGGAAGAAATGACGGGTAACGGATACATTGAAAATGTGACCGTATCTGACATAACCCTCAACGGGAACAAAGGTGCTATTGATTGGAGCAATACTGGTTGGAATCCTGCTACACCTGGCCTAAATCAGGGTGATGCCTACGGAATCTGGGCTCGCAATTGCCGAGACTCTATTTTCAAGAACATTGAAATCATCGAGTGTTGGACAGATGGAGTGATGTTTTCCATTCCATTCGGTGTGAGCGTGCTGAATCCTTCATTGAATTGCATTTTGAGCAACGCCATTATTCGTAGTTGTGATCGGCAGGCTGTTAGCATTGTAGGCGGGAGCCAGATTGCGCTCAGCAACATTACGGCGGAAGATATATCGCAAGATACCGACGCCAAACCGCCGGGTGCTGCAATAGACGTCGAACCCGGTCAAGGTACTCCAGCCAGCACAAATATTGTGATATCCGACATTGT
>CAYYHV010000528.1:2316-4946 GCA_964471695.1 uncultured Pirellulaceae bacterium | reverse complement strand
ACTTGTGCCGTCGAAGATATTGGTGTCACCACCGCCGGTAAGATTAGCGTCAAAGTTCGGATCCAAGGTCGGGGCTACACCGGCTCCAGTGAGGCCCGTCGTGTCGACCGAAATAGGAGGAGTGATTCCGACAAACATTGGGCCGAAATGAGCCGCCAAGTCTTCTATCAGTGAGAGGTCCGTAAGGTCCAGACTTCCGTCGTTCTTCGCCACGACTCGAATCGTTAGATCGAAGTTGTCTGGATTTGATGCGTTCGCAGAGAAGCTTACGTGCTCTTTGGCAATATTGAGGACGGGCTGCGCCAGGAATCCAGTTTCAGCCGCTGAAACCTCATAGTCATCAACAGCTCCCCCTTCACCATCCGTGTTGTCGCGTTCATTTACGTCGCTGCCGGCAAGTGACGACCAATCCACAACCGCGGTGTTGTTTAACGAGACTCCAATGTCGACTTCGTCGGAAGATACCGTCGCCGAGTATTCGATATCAATGACAGTGCCGAGTGCAACCGTGTTGAAAAAGAGGTCGATTGTATTCCCAGTCGAACTGTCTGCGTCTACGGTCGCGCCCGTTACGTTGATCGACGCGAGATTGAGCGTCATACCCGCAGGCAACGTATCAACGAAGTTCACGTCCTGTGCGTCGGCGTCGCTGTCGCCGGTATGTTGAAGCTGAAGCGTATAATTGACCACCTGACCTATTCGAGGTGTATCATCATCGACGACTTTCGAGAGCTGCAAAAGTGGCTCGATGACTTCGACTTCTGCCGCGTTGGCTGCCGCGGTTGACTCGGTTGTGCTGTCGAATTCCCACTGGAGCACCGCTGAGTTGTTTAACATCGTGTCGGCCTCAGTCGTATTGCCGGCGACATTGTCAACTCGAACGGTGTATCTCAGCGTCAGCGATTCCGCGACTCCATCGCCGCTTGCTGAGTTCGTGATTGTTCCCAAGTCGAACGTGTGGTCGTCGCCTGCAACGGATGGAGCAAAGCTTGCAAGGTCCGTAAAGTCTCCGGTACCGACCGTAGTCGTGATGGCAGTCGTCGCGCCTCCACCACTCAGAGGTATGATGGCATCAAGACTTACAAACTCAAGGCCACTATCGAGCGTGTCGATAATCTCCGCGCTTTCCAGCACACCTTCCGGCACCGACATCGTGACTTCATACTGAATTGTTTCGCCAATCACGGCCTCGTCGTTCGCATTGTTTGTATCAACGATGCTGGTATTTATGAGGTTCTTTGTGATTGTCGGATCGTCGATATCAAGATCCGCCGATCCACTGTTTGCATAGTCATCGACACCTCCCGCACCATCACGCTCATTCGCGTCGGTTCCATCAAGGCTTGTCCATTCTATGCTTGCGATGTTCGTCAGCGTTCCGCCGGCGACTATGCTCGAATTTGTGTTTGCACTGACCGTGACCGTGACCGTTTCTCCGACGAGCATGTCAAAAGATGAACCTGAAATCGTCTGTACGGTGTTGCCCGACAACTCAAAGAGCGGAGTGATGTTCCCGGCTACAGAATGAGACACGGAAAAACTGGAAACAGTCAGTCCCGAAGGAATCGGATCACTAAAGGTAACATCAAATGCATCTGTATCGCTTATACCGCTATGTGCAAGACCAATCGTGTAGGTGACGCTATCGCCCGCATCGACAGACGTCGGCAGAACGGATTTGGATACATCAAGATCCGGCTCAAGAACGGTTACGTTCGCGGCGGCGTCTGGTCCGGATGACATCGCCGTACTGTTTTCGAGCCAGGCAAACTCGGCTGAGTTGTTTAGCAGCGTTGCACTTTGATTTCCAGCAACGTTGTCGACGAGTACCGTGTATCGAATCACAATAGACTCAACAGCGGCATTGCTGTTGGAGTTCGTCAGGTTGCCAAAACCGAACGTTAGTTGAGGACTTGTAAAACTTGTAGGAATCGTTGATTCATCATTCAGATCGATGGCGAGATTGTCTGACGTAACTCCAGCCGTCGTGGTAATCGCATCCAGCGACACAAAGGACAGGCCCGAATCCAACGTGTCGACGACCTCTGCCGAGTTAGTCGTGCCCTCGGGAATAGTGACCGTCACCTCGTATTGAATGGTTTCGCCAATGACGGCCTCGTCATTCGCGTTATTGGTGCTTACAACACTGGTTGAGATCAGCGTTTTGGATATTGAGGGGGAATCGACAGTGACAGATGCTTGATCCGAATCAGCGTAGTCGTTTTGCGTGCCGCTACCGTCACGTTCTCCATTGTCGCTGCCAGAGGCTCCGGGGGTCGAAGAGCCAGTTGGGTTTGAAGTTGTTCCATTTGCCCCCGGTAGACCTGTGTACGCGAGGTTCGCCGTGTTCTGCAGCGTCTCGCCCGGCTGAACGTTCACGAGCAAAGTCGAATCGTAGGCAATCGTAACCGATCCGCCGACTGGCATTTCGGAAATGTCAATATCAACAGTATTGCCCGATGAATTGTCAGTGACCCCAGTCGTACCTCCCGCCGGAGTCACGGTAACGGAAGCAAGACTCAGCGAAAGGTCAGCAGGTAGAGTGTCGGTAAGATCAAGATCGAAGGCCGTTGTATTGCCCGTATTGCTGAAGGTGACGGTATAGCTGACCGTGTCGCCGGCATCGCCCG
>CAYYHV010000528.1:0-2306 GCA_964471695.1 uncultured Pirellulaceae bacterium | reverse complement strand
CGTCGTTGGACTTACAACCTTGTCGAGGTCAGCGATGGACGGCTCGAGAATATCGACCGTAACATTACCACTACGATCGAGATTGGTTCCATCGACTCGAATGTCAAAACTATTCGTCAGCGAATCCCCATCGTCGGAAGTAGATGTATTCATCACCAATGCGTTAAATTCAACGACAACGTACTCACTATTGGTGTCATCATCGTCATTGATAATTTCGCCCAGCTTGAAGCGTGGATCCGTTCCACTGTTATACGTATCAACGTCGGTGCTCGCCGAGTTTGATGCGCCAACCTGGCCATCCGTTAGCGCGAAAGTTGGTGTAACGGGCGCACTTCCAACAACATTTGCACCGGCACCGACAGCCAAATTTAGTGTTCCACTTATATCGTTGGATACGATGCCGGAATCGGAAACAAATGCGACCATCGCCGTGCCGTCGTCGAGAAAGACCATATTCGTCGGCAGATTATCGTCCAGTATGAAGTCATTCATGGTGCCTTCGGGAATCTCGGCAACCAGTTGGTAGCGAACAATTTCGCCGATTGCGACATCCGACCCAGAGGTATGGGCTTCACTAGTTGAGACGAGTGATTTGGTCGCTGCTACGTTGATTGTTGTTGTCGTAGCATCATCCGTCCAATCCGAAATTGTGCTTCCGAGCGTGTGGTCATTGCCGCCGTCTACTGCTCCGTACTCAGCGATGTCAGCCGTGTTCGTGTAGACCGTATCCGGCGACACATCTACCGACATTTCCAAATCATATGTGATGATGATAATGTTCGATCCATCACCGGATGTTGTTGCGTCATCGAGATTGTTAATGCTGCCGACTGCCGCGCTGGGGTCGTCGATTCGAATGCCGGTTGTGAACAAGTCAGCGGCCGCGCCGGTGAAAGTCAGTGCATTGCCATCACCGTCTCGAACTTCGAGGTTAAGTCCGCCGGTCGGAGTGATGTAATCTGAAGGAATCGAGTCTTGAATGAGAAGGTTGTAGCCGTCCGCTCCCCCGCTGTTTTCAATTGAGATGGCGAATTTGACCAAATCTCCAGCATCGATGTCAGTTAAATTGCTGTCGATCGGATTGGCTGCCAGATTTGTGCTGTTTATGCCTCCCGCGAACGAGGCGCCTCCGCTTCCTGGGGCCGCGAATGCGACCGGCCCCACCGTCGATGGTGAGAAGCTGGCCGCGGCAACAGTTGTCGATACGATTCCCTTGGACAGCACCAATTCGGGAGCCGCAACCTGGTTTTGCACGATCGCATCGCTTGAAACCGTTCCATTGTTTGTCGAACCGAATGCAGCGTTGACTTGGTTGGTGAGGTAGAGATTGTCTGCCATCAGGACGTCTTGCGCCGTGACGGTAAACAACAGGTCAATGGTCGCGCCAACACTGGGGTCGGTGTCAAATTCACCGAAGTCGAATGCAACAGTGTTTGCGGCACCATCCGTGGAAAGGGAGGGAGGATTTGTTGCTGGGATCAGTGTATGTAAATCGTGTAACGGGCCATAGGTCGCAGCGCCAGCCGCTGGCGCCGTTGCTGTTGGTGTATTGCTGAGCGTTGTGACTTCAGTTGCGTCATAGATCGGCAACGGCAAAAAGTCGGTAATGACGAGATTCTCGTAGTCAGCCGTCGGCATCTGGAACGTCAAGCGGTAGGTGATGGTACGGCCGGCGACAATGTCCTCACCGACTCGCCCTGTGTCGCCTTCGATTGCGTAGATCGCCTTAGCAATCGCGGGTCCAACAATTTCGATCTCGGCGCTACTCGTATCTGCTTCCGTTTGTCCACTCGGAAGCGCCCCTTCGACAGTGACATTGTTAGTTAGGACGTCACCTGTATCGACGCTCGAGTCCCCCGAAGGGAATGCATCGGAAAACTCTTCTTGAATCACCGTCCGAAAGGTGACTGTTACGGTTGTACCGCCATCCTGCGTCGAGTCGGCAAACAAGTCTCCGGTTAGGACGCCATCAGGAACTTCGTTAAACAGATCAAAATGAACGTCGGTTGTCCCATCGCCGGGTGAGTTGTGAGCTAGGGTGAAGTTCGCTGGATTAAATGAACCACTCGTGTTTGTTCCGCCTTCGTTGATTGAATAGGTCGGCGTGAACGTCGAATCGAATAGCTGACCATCTGAGAACGTGTCGTCTATATCGACCATGCTGAATTCAAAGAAGTCGGACACCTGGATACTCAGGGTGTATTCCAACACATCACCGGGTGTAGCTCCCGGGTGGCCAGAATTCGTCACGATGGCGACGCCTTTTTGAATTGAGATTGATTGTTGCGAAAGCGATTCGTCAG
>CAYYHV010000527.1:0-4988 GCA_964471695.1 uncultured Pirellulaceae bacterium | reverse complement strand
CGTGTCGACCGTGTCTGGACGAACTGAAAGAACACAACGCAAAGTCAAGGGAATTTGACGCGGCGGGTATCCAGATCCTGACCGATAATACGGACGGCCTGGATAGCTCGATTGATCGAAGTCAGCTTGCTGAGCGCATCAACAAACTTGAGTTGCCGTTTCAAAATTACTTTGCGACCGATTCGCTAATCAACAACCTCCAATCCGTACAGATTTACCTTCTCGCCAACGAACGTACGCCCAGCGTGCCGACCAGTTATCTCATCAACAATGGGCGACTTTCCCATATGTATCGTGGTCGAGCCCCTGCAGACCGGCTCCTTGCTGATTCTAAGGCTGTCGAATCCAGTCACCTGGATCGACTGAAAACGGCAGCCTTCCTGCCGGGACGCATGATTGACGACCGTTCTGTGCGTCAGACCCAAACGTTGAGCTACGTCTGGGAGTTGATGGATGTGGCTCGACAGCTCGAAGAACAAAAGGTCTACAAACCGGCGATAGCGATTTACCGAGAGGCGATTGAATTGCTGCCAAAGAGCGAAATGCCCCACTTCAAACTTGGCCTGGCATTGCAAAACCAGGGCCGCAAGGCTGAGGCGCTGGACGCATTCCAAGCAGCTTACGGGCTGAATCCTGATTTCGTGCCAGCCATGAACAATATCGCGGCGATTCATCTTCAAAACCGAAACGTCGCAGCCGCTTTGCCGTTATTTCGCAAGATCACGCAGCTCGAGCCGAATTTTGCGGATGCTCATTACAATCTTGGTTTACTATTGCGGGCGAAAAACGATATGCCCGGTGCTTACAAGGAACTTCTCAGAGCTCATCAGCTTTCTCCACAGAATGAGAAAGTCTGTTGCGACCTCGCAGCCTTATTGGCAATGCAAGGAGAACGCACAAAAGCCAAAGAGCTTTTTGGCAAAGCACTCAAGATCAAACCAGAAGATCCTCAGGCACTTTTAGGGCTGGGCAATTTGGCGGCTTTATCAGGCGATTTGTCCAAAGCCAAGCAGCTGATGACGCAAGCTTTGCGCGGCGCCGGTAATAACGCCGCGCTGGCCAACCACATCCGGTCTCGTCTGATCAAGCTCAACAAATCACCGTAGTGATTGCTGATGCTTACAGACAATGGTTGGGGTGAATCCAATATCGCGTCGTTAGATATCGTCGAGAATATCAACTGCGGCAAAATCTTTGCCTTCGAGCATCGCCAAACTGGCACCGCCACCGGTACTGACGTGAGAAACGCTCTCGACCATTCCCATTTGATCAATCGCCGCGGCGCTATCACCGCCACCGATGATCGTCGTGGCTCCCTTCGAAGTCGCTTCCACCATGGCTTTGGCGACGGCGTTGGTTCCGCCGGCAAATGGCTTCTTCTCGAAAACGCCCATAGGCCCATTCCAAACGACCGTTTTTGCATCCACGATTTCTTTGGCGTAAGCAGCCGCGGTGTCGGGCCCGATATCAAAACCCTCATAACCGTCTGGAATTTCGCCAGCCGCTACCGTCTGCGTTTCGGCTTCGTCAGTCATTTCGGTTGCGATCAAGGTGTCCGTTGGCAGAACCAATTTCGACCCCCCCTTTTTCAGTAGCTCTTTCGCTAGTTCGACTTTATCCTTTTCGACGAGGCTGTCGCCAACGGCTCCACCTTGAGCCAACGAGAAGGTGTACGCCATAGCTCCACCAATCAGGACTTTGTCGCAGCAGGTTAGCAACTTGTTGATCACCTGAATCTTGTCTGAGACCTTGGCGCCACCCAGGATTGCCAAAAATGGACGCTGCGGAGTCTCGATAGCTTCGGTGAGATATTTGATTTCCTTCGCAACCAACATGCCTACGACACGAGGTTTGTGATGCATCGACTCAGGAACAGCAACCATTGAAGCATCAGTCCGGTGGCAAGTCCCGAAGGCATTGTTGCAGTAGACATCTGCCATCGCAGCGAGCTTGCCCGCAAACTCAACGTCACCGGCTTTCTCGCCGGGATTGAAACGCAAGTTCTCAAGAATCAGGACGTCGCTGTTCTCCAAAGCTGCGGCTTTGGTGGTTGCATCATCGCCAACCGTGTCGGTCGCGAACGCTACGGGCTTGCCCAAGAGCTCCCCGAGGCGCTTGGCGGCGGGTGCGAGACTCATCTCAGGATTCGGTTTACCTTTGGGGCGCCCAAGGTGGCTCATAAGAATGAGCTTTCCGCCGCGATCAATCACCGACTTGATCGTCGGAAGGGCCATCTCGATACGTCGGTCGTCCGTAATCTGGAGATTCTCATCGAGCGGGACGTTGAAATCGACTCGCATCAATACGGTTTGGCCATCTACATCTACATCCGCAATCGTCTTTTTCGCCATCGCTGATTCTCAAGCCCTTCGTTAGGTCGCATGTTCCAAAGTACATCGTTCAGCCAGGTCTGATCGCTGCCCGTTTGTTACGAATGTAACGACAGTCTGGCCACGCGTGAAGCGGCAACGGTTATAGGGTGCTGAACCACGCAATTCCGCGACATTCGTCAAAGCTTTAAGGAAACAAGGCTTCACGACTGGTTCTATGCCAAACGATGTCCTGATCGGAAAGGTCAACCGGATCGGACACGTTTCAATGGCTGGAACAACCGAAAGGAATTTGAGCGATTCCGTTCGGATTTAGTTGATGAATGCAATGCTGTAACTCTCGACGTTCCGATAGCACACCTCAGAATCCAGCAAAGTCGCTGCTGTTTGTTTCGTCAGGCGACTCGGATGACTGACCCTGTCAGGTCCGCAGTGTGACGAAGCGACAATAGATTGGATTGCTTAAAAAAACGTGCAAGGAGCCCTCCTATAATGATGACCCGAACTTTCCTTTGTTGGCCGTTGGCCTATTTGGCCTCGTCGACACAGCTGCTGTAAATGCTCAGTGTGCTGAACCATCGTGCGGTTGTGCAAATACTTGTGCCGCCCCAGCCCCTAGCTGTGGTTGTGCTTCTGTTGCAGCACCTGCCTGCAACTCATGTGCTTCACCGTGTGCTTCGGCATGCGGAAGCAGCTGTGGCCGTAGCCGCTGCTGGCAGCGTGGCATGCTGATGAACCGCATCCGCGGTATGTTCAGCAGCTGCAACTTGCTGAGCGGCTGTGGCGGTGGATGCAGCACTGGTTGTGGTGGCGGATGTGCCATGGAACCAAGCTGTGGATGTGCTGCTGCCGCTCCGTGCGGTGGTGGATGTGCTGGTGCAGCTGCACCATGTGGTGGTGGATGTGGCGCAGCCATGGAACCATCGTGTGGATGTGCAAGCACTGGTTGTGCTGCTCCAGCCGCACCAAGCTGTGGATGTGCTTCGGCAGCTCCCAGCTGTGGATGTGCAGCTCCTGCAGCAAGCTGCTGTGGTGGACGAAGCCGTCGCGGTTGCTGCGGTCGACTTCTTTCTCGTATCCGAAACCGATCGCGTCGCTGTGGCTCGAGCTGCGGTGGCGGATGCGGTGGCGGATGTGCTGCTCCAGCTGCCTGCGAACCATCCTGTGGATGTGCGTAAGCTACAGATTGTCGAGTCGGTCGCCTCTTACGCAACTGACTTAGACAGTTGAATCTTAAGGCTCCCTTGGGAACAACCGTTCTCAAGGGAGCTTTTTTTTTGCTATCGCTCAACGCGATTGCCCGATCCGTTTCGAGATGTACGGCACTTTTCACCCAGAGACTTAGCAAAAACTTGACACGGGCACCTGTCGGCTGTCAGGCTGTAAGGTCGGAACAGTACGAATTCGAAGGGGAGGGCAAGCGCTGTGAGAATCAAGGCTTTCAAATTTTCGGTCACCTACAAGCTCCTTTGCTTGCTATCATTGGTAACCTGCGTTCATGCTCAAACCAGCTTGAACGACATCAAGTCCCATGTGGCTGCAGGAGAATTTGCCACGGCAAACACCATGGCTCAGCAGCTGACGAGTCAATCGGACAAGTCCCAAGCCTTACGAATGATCTCGCAGGAACAATCTCGCAGTGGAGCTCGCTCGGCAGCCATCTCCACAGCCGGAACGATCCTGGATGACCAATACCGATACGAAACGCTTCAGAAACTCCCCACGCTTCAGAGTGAACGTAACGACGGAAGAGGCGGAGCCGCCCTGGCTGACTTTGATACCCTTATCGAATTGATCACCACCACGGTTGCACCGGAAAGCTGGGAAGAAGTCGGCGGCACGGGTTCGGTCGCCAGTTTCCCAGGCGGAGTGATGATTGACACCAATGGGCATATGCGGCCGCTGAAGGTGAGCAGCGAATCCGGCAAACAACAACTCGAAGACTCGCTCAGTCAACTCCGCAAGATTTCGCTCCCCGGTCTAGAACAGGCATTGGCACAGCGCGCAGCGGCTGGCCTTCCTCCGACTGAGGAAATGATGACGCTCGGTGGCTTGTCTAGAATCCAATACGTTCTGGTCTATCCTGACGAGCACGACATCGTCCTTGCAGGCCCAGCCAGTGCTACGGAATCACCCAACGTATATCGACTGGCTGACTTGGTAACGGTCCTGAACAACTGCCTGCAAGGCGATGGCAAAATGGTTTGTTCCATCACACCTCGCCAAGCCAATCTGGCAGCGACTCGGGCGTTCCTTGCCACGTCATCCCAAACTCCACTTCGTCCGGGACAACGACAAAGCTGGTTGGATACGCTGCAGAACAAGATGGGACGGCAAGATATCGAATTCAAAGCCATCATGCCCAACACCCATACGGCTCATGTCCTCGTCGCCGCCGACTATCACATGAAACTGATCGGTATGGGGCTGACGCCCGGTGTGGACGGCATCCGAAACTATCTTGACCTCATTCAGCTCGATGAAAACGGTAACGCGCCGCCGATGGATGTGCTGCGATGGTGGTTCACATTGAATCGCAAACCCGTCACGGCGAGCGCTGACGGGACGGTATTCGAGTTGCCCAAGTCGATCGTCCGTGTCCAAAGTGAAAACGAAATGCTGAGCGAACAGGGAGCACGGATCCAAACCGGGCAATCC
>CAYYHV010000526.1:3569-4990 GCA_964471695.1 uncultured Pirellulaceae bacterium | reverse complement strand
GATAGCGACAGTGTCCGATGACGGGGAAGTTTCGCAGGATAGCATGTCGCGTTTGCGTGAGGTCGTAAGCCGCGATTCCCGCGACTAGCAGTACGATCGAAAGGATAACCCAAAACATAATTGATTCCGTGCTTGTCTGTTTGCCTACCTGTCCGCTACCCATGTTGTACGAATTGTTGGCAGCGGCGCAAATCAGACTGACCTTTCAGCCAGAGTGACCAGAGGCGGGACACAATCAGGAAACGCTCACACTAGGCTCGCTAGGCGAATTGCGAGCGGAATGCCAGCCAGACGGCGACCGCAATCAATGCGGCTCCGCATAGGATGCCAAGGTTTCCATCGTTGGAGGTAGGGCGCTCGATGAACGAATTCGATGCTTCGTCGGGGTTGAAGTAGACTTGAACGTCGTCACCCGGAGCATAGCTGGCGAGAATGGTCTCGACGCTCCTTTTTCCGGCGGAAATCAATTGCGTGCCGCGAATGGTTCGATTGGCAAGTTGATATTCGTACTCAACTGCGGCGGCTTTTTGAGATTTCATGCGAACGGGCAGTTTGCCGCGACGTTCGGGACGTTGTCGAATATCAAGTCTTCGACTGACTACCGTTCCAGGAGTGGAAGACCAGGTCTTGGTTGCCTTGACGAAGGCCGCTTGGGTAAAGCCCTGATAGATCATCAGGCAACCGACAAAGCTGGGAAGCAGCACGATCAGCAGAGGCATGAGTTTCATGTCGAGTCAAGTTGAATGGGCCCGTGGGATTCAACTTGACTTTTAGCAGATCGGTTATGCGTGGAAAACGTCAATCGCGTGCTTGCTCCACGGCAAGTGATCGTTCAGCGCGTCGGTTATTGGCCAAAGTAGAGGCCTTGTCCCAATTTCGAAGTCGACGTGCGACGATAGCTTCCGCGACTCCGGAAGTGTGAGGTTGAATAGTTGTTGCTGTTGTTTCCAACTGGCACAAACACGACGCCCCGATTCGTTTGAACCGCTGCGACGGGCTGGCCATTGATGATGAGAATGTTGCTCACACCAAATTGGGAGTTCCCGCGACGGCCATAGTATTGAGCCGCAGTGCCTTGTTGCGAGTACCCGTTCGCGCCAGAAGTGTTGTGTCCATATTGAGGGTAGGGGATGTTGTTCGTTGGAGTCTGCGTGGTATAGCCTCCACGCTCAAACAGATTTTGAACGGCTTGGTTGGGGCCACGAAATGGATCGTTGGGCACGGACGATTGGGCATGCGCGGTGGATGAAGCAACAGCGCAGCAGAGCAGGATGAGCGCAAATGAGCGAATCATGTTCGAACTCCTTGTTCGTAAAAGATGAGATATTCCAATTTTGGCTCATGGTTTCTCCTGGGGAGCCCGGATCGGATGAAATTTCCGGTGAATCCATGAGATGGTGAAGATTCGCCACGAGCTGCGC
>CAYYHV010000526.1:0-3559 GCA_964471695.1 uncultured Pirellulaceae bacterium | reverse complement strand
ATTCGAAACTCGCTACGTTGTTCCGATTGTGCAGGAACATTATCATCCCATAAAAGACTTGATCCCATTTTCGTGCTGAGGAACCGATTACATGAATGACCCACGAATCCGTCAGCTGGCGGACGTGCTCCTCGACCATAGCTGCGAAATCAAGAAAAACGAGAAGGTGCTGATCGAGGCGATTGATGTGCCTGAGCCCAATCTTGTGTGCGAATTGGTCGAGGGAGCCGCTCGTCGTGGAGCCATCCCCTTGGTAACAATCAAGCAGAATGCGATTTTGCGTTCGATATACAACACGGGGACCGAAGCGAGCCTGGCGCTCGCCGGAAAATTCGAAAAAGCGCGGATGGAATCCGTCGACGCCTACGTTGGAATCCGAGGCTCAGCCAACTCCAGTCAGTTTGCCGATGTGCCTGGAGAGCAGATGGATTTGTATCAGAAGAACTGGTGGTCGCCCGTTCATATTGATGTTCGCGTGCCGAGAACAAAATGGGTGGTGTTGCGCTATCCGACGGACTCATTCGCACAGTCCGCCAACATGAGCACATCGGCTTTTGAGGATTTCTATTTCGACGTATGTACGACGGACTATGCGGCAATGGCGACGGCACAAGAGCCGCTGGTAAAACGGATGGAAGCGGCCGATCACGTACACATCAAATCACCCGGTACGGACCTGGAGTTTTCTATCAAGGGGATTCCCGTAATTCCATGCAATGGTCGTCGCAATATTCCGGACGGTGAGGTCTTCACGGCTCCCGTGCGGGACAGCATCAACGGATTTATTAATTTCAATACTGTCTCTCGGTATCAAGGAACGATTTTCAGCGATATCGAATTGGAGTTCCGCAACGGAAAAATCGTTCGGGCCGAAGCCAACGACACCCCGCGCATCAATGAGATTCTCGATTCCGATGAAGGGGCTCGATTCTGCGGAGAATGGTCGCTCGGTACCAATAATCGAGTTCGAAATCCGATGATGGATACCTTGTTCGATGAGAAGATTGGTGGCAGCTTTCATCTGACGCCGGGCAATGCTTATGATGAGGCCGACAACGGTAACCGCAGTCGAGTCCACTGGGATATTGTGCTGATTCAGCGAGAAGATTGTGGCGGCGGCGAAATTTACTTCGATGGCGAGCTCTTGCGGAAAGACGGGAAATTCGTTCCCGAAGATTTGCACGGTTTGAACGAAGGCTTGTAGCTGACGCAGAAGTAAACGTGCGTGGTCCCCGGCAGGTTAATCGACTAGACTTCCGTTGGATCGAAACTGACGAATGATGGAAGGGAATACGATGGCAACAGCAAAGTGGAATGGTGAGATTGTCGCCGAGAGCAACGCGACTGTCCAAGTCGAAGGGAATCATTACTTCCCCGCTGACTCGATTCGCTCAGAGTTTTTCGAAGCCAGCGACACAACGACTGTTTGTGGTTGGAAGGGGACGGCGAACTACTACACGCTCAACGTGGGCGGTCAGAAAAACGCTGATGCGGCTTGGTACTACGCAACTCCCAAACCCGAAGCGGAAAACATCAAGGATCACGTCGCGTTCTGGAAAGGCGTCGAAGTCGTAGCGTAGTCAAGGGCTCGTCTCGGGAGTCGACTACTGAATCGTCAGAGGGTTCAACTGCAGTAACGGTTCATGTTGTTCGTAAGTTCGCCCAACGAGTTGAGCTGGGCGGAAGTTGTCATCGATCTTGGCGTCGATCTCTGAGCAAACCAGCGACTTTTCCATGAGGCGGAGTATCGCTGCCAGTTCTTTATCGACGACGGTAATGTTCTGGGTCAAATGTCGGATCAGTTGGACATTGCCTTCATCGAGAGCTTTGCTGTACTCGGCTTCCAGGCTAGTGGATAGTTGGAGCAACCGGATTCGTCGAAGTTCAAGTTCTTGGGAATCGAAAGTCAGCAGGAGCTGACCGCTCTTCACAATTTCGCCAGGCTCGACGAAGACCGCGGTAACTTCGCCTCGAATGGGTGAAGTCAATGAATTCGCGGGTGCGATGGGTGATCCAACCGGCGATTCATTGGGTGTTGTGGGTTGGCCTGTCGCGATCAAGGCTATCAATAGTGCCGCGATCGTCGCGATCCACTTCATGGCGCCTCGCCGTTCCATGGATCTGTGTTGTTCGCGAACGGTAGGGTGCAGTGGCAACGGAAGTTCGACGATTTCATCATCGAACTCTGAATGTTCTAAGGCATCTGCAGCCGCTTGGAGCGACTGAATGATGTCGTCCATTGTGCGAACGTTCGGGTCAGTTGCATTGACTTTGGTAGTCGTGGACTGATTGGTCATGGTGAATCTCAGCAGTTTTCGATCAGCTTTTGTGGCGAAGCATGATAGGGTCGAAGAATCGGAAGCCCGTTTCGAAGGCGTCTTCTCGAATAAAACAACAACGGACACATCGTGCTAGAACAGATTGACTTACGAGTGATTTCTCGCTGAACTCAAGCCAATAGATATCTCCAACAGAAAACGTCTGCGGAAAGATGACTTGGCATCCTTCTCGGGAGATATCGCCGGTGACTCCCTCGATTGAAACGCTTCGTCTTTCGCTTGAGTTGCCGGGAGAGGCAGTGACCTTCGTGCGAATTTCAATACGTTTTGAAGTTCGCTTTTGGATGATTGCTGTGGGAATACTGGCTTTCAATTCCAGCAGCGAGTCCAATGCGTCCGTGGCGCGAACCGTGTCGAAGTCGATAACATTTCGAGTGAACATACTGTATCAATCTCGATGATGATAAATGGGATAACTAAAGCTGCGTAAAGCGTAGGTTACTCCAGTAGAGGGGGGGCGGTTGATTCTTGGAATGTAAATTTTGGGTTCAGATTGGAACGGTTGTATGAGTCGTCATTCGCCGAAAGCCGTTCAAACCGCGCACTCATTGGGTAGGGTGTCTTCAACAGCGGTTCTGACGGGCAGTCGAAGCTCGAAAGATGCGCCCGCTCCGATACCTTGGCTTGATGCAGACAGCTCACCGCCAAGTTCTTTGGCGGCGTTTGCAGAACTGTGAAGTCCGAATCCGTGGCCTTGCTTCTTGGTGGTGAATCCATGGCCAAATATTCGAGTCAGATTTTCGGGCGAGATGCCCATGCCATTGTCGTCGACAACGATGAAGAGTTGTTCGTTGTCCACACGAGCGCGAATGGTGATCTTTCGCTCATGTGGCAATTTGGATTCTACGGCGTGTTTGGCATTTCTGACGAGGTTGACCAGGATCTGCAGTACACGATGCTTGTCTAATAGGCAGACAGGCAAGTCGTCGCTTACCTGTGATTCAACTTCGATGGCATGGCGTACCATCGCGGCTCTATTGATGTTGATTGCATCCGTGACGAGGTCGGCAATTTGGACATTTTCTTCAAGTCGGCCGGCTTTGGCATGGTCCTGCTGCATCCCGACAATCTCAGCGATGTGGTTGATATGGCCACGAAGCGAACGCACTTCGTCTCGCATCTCATCTCGGTCTTCTGAGATGCAATCGGTTAGGCGCGCCAGATACTCGGGTATACATTTGCCTTTGGCTTGGCCCATGAAATCGCCCAGCCTATCACCC
>CAYYHV010000525.1:0-4996 GCA_964471695.1 uncultured Pirellulaceae bacterium | reverse complement strand
GGTTAATCTCTCCCAGTTCCTGAATGACATCAGAGGCTAACTTCAAGTCACCGGACTCGAGCAAAACTTCGGCCAACCGTATGCGGATTTTTGTATCCTGTGGATAATCGGCTCGGCGGCTGTTGAGCAAGGTAACGGCTTCTTCCGATTTGGATTGGTCGATCAGAATGCTCGCGAGCGTATCCAGCACGCTTGGCAAGGGTTGAATCTCCATCGCCTGTCGGGCAATCGCTTCAGCCTTGGCCGGAGCGTTTTTGGACAACAGGTTCGCCAAATTATTCAATGCAGCGACGCGAGTCTGCTTATTCGTAGACGTTTTGACGACTTGTGAATACAGTCGCACGGATTCCCGCGCCTCACCGAGTTGGTTGGAGATGCCAGCCATCATCATGAGATCAGAATCTTTCGAGTCGGCGGAGATAAGAGGCTTCAGCGAGGCTGCCGCGGACTTCCAAGCCGATTTGCTTTCCTGGTTGCGGGCGACTGCGATCCAAGTGCCGGTTAGTTTTCGCCGTTCACTTTCGTTTCGTTCGAGCGTCTTTAGATGTGATTCTGCCGTTCCCAACCAATTCGAAACCATATCTGCTGGGAATTCTCTCAGTCTGGGCAGGTTCAACCAAAGGTCAAACCACCGGTCACCCAGAGCAATGTATGGCTTCAAACGCTGTTCGACTTGATTGGCTAAACCAGCCTGCGTGGCTGCTGTCGCGTAGGTCGAAAATGCGACGAACAAATCGTCGCGATCCGTTAGCTCCCCAGGCAGGATTTTTGCGAGCTCCTCCGCGGCGGCTTCGGACTGGCCGATTTTAAGAAATACGGCAGCAATGCGCTGTCGCTCCGCCGGAGTCAGCTGGGGTTTTTTGGCTGCCATTTCGGCAAAACCACGTGATTGAGTTTTGTCGCCCAGTCCGATGGAAATCTCGGCAGCGCGAATGGGAAGCAGCGGGTGATTCAGATTCTGGTCGATGCCAGTCGTCAAAGCAGACAGCGCCTTTGTGGGCTCGGCCAATCGCGTGTAGCTTTCGTCCAGCAATAAGTACAAGTCGAGGGAATTTCGGCAGATGTCGGTCAACTTGGTAAGTCGCAGAACGGACTTGGCAGCCATGCGTTGAGAATCGTTCTCGTCGAGATTCAATCGCACCTCAGCAATCTGCCATTGGATCGCGTTTTCATCCGTCGCGGCTTTCAGCAAGCCGATAAGCTCGCGGCGTTCGTGGAACCGCGGTTGAAGGATCGGCTGCGACAAAATCATGGTGACAATTCTGGCGTTGTTGGCGTAGTCACGAGCCAGGCTCATCCATCTATCGACGGCGTCAGGGCTGTCGACAATCGAATGCATGCCATTGACTGCCAGGCGGAATGACAACGTGGGAAGGGATTCGCCATTCACTTTGTATTCCGTAATGAATTGCAATCCCGCTGACTCCCCCGATTGTTGATATAGCTTCGCAGCCGTTGCTGCAATCGTCGGAATCGAATCGCCCAGTTTTTCATCACTCGACTTTTGGATCGCTTCGAGAACATGGGGCGTCGATGTCAGTTTGCTGTACAGCCGCAGGTCGGTGCCCGTGACGTTCGGATCTGCGAGCAGAGCAGTGAGGCTCTGGTCGACTTGCGTTTGTTCGCCTTCTACAAATTGGCGAATCGTTGCCAGTGTTCTTGCGGTACGTTCATTGTCAGCAAATCCTTCCAATTCCAGCAGAAGTTTCGTCGTGGCGGCGATACGTTCTGGGGTCATTTTGTCCGAGACGTCACGGTTGGCAATAATGCTGGTGATCAGCAAGTCGTAGACGGCGGGGACTTGAGGCCCAATTCGAAACGCAACTGTAGACTCGGCGAATGCAGTGCGAAACTCGCGACGCTGCATCAATTCGTTTGCCAGCTGAATACGTGGAGCCAACCATCTGGGCGCCAATCGCGTCGCTTTGCGTAGCGCCACAACGGCGAGATCAGATTCGGCTACCGATTGGAGCGCAATCGCGTGGTAATAATTGAGGAATGCGCTTTGCGGATACTGTTCTACCGCGGTGTTGGTGGATTTAACCAAAGCCGCGTTGTTCCGGGGCGACCGCAACAGTTCTGTCAGGACGGGGCGCCAGGTGACGGCCAGTTGCGAATCGCGTTGATTGAGGTTCTTCAACTGCGTCTCGGCCTCGGCAGTTCGATCGAGGGATAGAAGCGTAACGATGCGGAGTGCGCTAAGCTCATCTCGCATCGGCTCGGCAACCGACATGGCGTCGATGACCTCGAGAGCCCGCTGAGTTTCGTTGGATTGCAGCAGTCGATACGCCAGGTCAAGTCGCGTACGATCCGTTCGAGTCATCGGATCGAGTTGTTCGATCATTTTCATCGAGTCGCGGCCCAATCCGGCTCGATCCAGCTTGTCAACGATCCAGGCGGTATCTTCGAGACTGTCGGGTTGATGATAGTCACGCAATGAAACGAGCAGCAATTTGGCGGCGTCGTTGTCGCGGGTGGCTTGTGCCTTCATCAACTGCAGACACTTTTCATTAACTCCTTGATTTACCATTTTGGCAATCAACAGATCGACTTCCGTTTCTTCTAGAGCCGTTGCATGCAGGAGATGGATACAGCGTTCGCAGAGGACGAGGTTGTTGGGCTGTTCCTCACGCAACTGTTGGTAGATGGCAAGGGCTTCTTCCAATTGTTGGTTGTTGGCGAGCGCTGTCGCGTAGGCCCGTTGAGCTTTGCGATTTTCGGGATCCGCGGCATAGACCGTTTTGGCAAACTTGAGTTCAAGAACCGCATCATCACTTCGTGAGTAAATGTCGCGAAGTTCCCTGGCGACGGCGATGCGGGCGGGGTCGACAACGAGGGCTTTTTGTAGCGCCTTGGCAGCAATAAGAACATGAGAATTGTCAGTTATCGGAGTCCTTAGCCGCGACTTTCCAAAGACTTCGAGCGCCTGGGCGTTCTCTCGGAGCACTCCGAGGTGGGGCGTCAGTAAATCCAATGCGGCTTGGTAATTTTCCGACTCGTACTCACGCTGTGCGTCGAGCGTTAGTTGAAGAACGTCGAATTCTGTTTGCTTGGGTTTGGGCCGGCAGCATACAAAAAACGTCGCAATGGTCGCCAGTACCAAAGTTCCAATGCCCAGGATCATGGGCCATCGGTTCTTTCCCGTGGAACGAGATTTGGATTTGTTCGTCATCATTGAGTACTATTTTGGGCTATGGAAAGATCAAAGGAATGGAACGTGTTTGCGTCGCTTTGGGATCGAGGGTTATCGAATCGACAAACTAGCGGCTGGAGGTGTTTGACAAAGTCGCTGGTGAGCCTGTGCCAATCGGCTTCGTCGTATGCATTGTTTGATGACAACTGAATCGCGACTGCTCCGAATGGTTCGGTTCGGATGTCGCTCGCAGCCTGTGATAGCTGGTGCATATTTCCGGTGGTAGGGACGTCCGGCACAATGAGGATGCTGGAAACGACTATCTGGTTAGCACTGGAGGGTTCGGGAAAAGCGAACCGATAGTTCACGCCGTTAACCAGGCTGGATTCGGAAGTCCAATGCGTTGGTTGTTGTGAGATTTTGCACCAACCCTGCCCAACGAAGCAAATGCCCGGCTCATGCCCGATGAGGTCTCGACCATGGCTGGTCGCGATTGCTACCATCGAGATGATGTCGCCCGTGACTACGTTGTGATATTTTCGTCGGAACGAGGCGATGGGTTTAAGCAGCTTGATTTCTTGGGGGTGGAGATCCTGTTCGTCGGCAATCCAGTTTCCAACGACGTAGGGAAGCGCAAGGACGAGCTTCTCAACCGAAGCTCGATGATTCGCGATGGCAACCCGGCTCGGTGGAACGTATGAATTGCGAACCATAATCATCATAAGCAGAGCTGCACAAATAGCTCCCACGTACGAATGCGTATTTTGCGCTTCGGAGTTTCGCAGGTTGGGCAGCGGTGGTAAATCGAATTGGCGCGTGTAGAAAACGACACCCAGGATAAAGAAAGCCGGGATGATCCAACCACTGGCATCGTGAAAGGCTTCGGCCGTACCGGTATCGTAGAAACTGTAGCATGCTACGGTGGCAATCAGCCGTACGATATTCAGTGCCATCGCAATGATTGGACTGAAAATCAGCAAGCACCATTTAACGGCATTTGACGATTGGATGGAAAAGCACAGAGCGTAAACGACGACGACGATCGCCAGCAGCATTCGGACGCCCGTGCATGCTTCGGCAATCGTTAGAGATACGCCGTCGAGCAGGAGCATATTTCCTTGTTGCACAATGTCCAGGCCAAATGTTGACAAGAACTTCTGCGTCAGGAAGGCGCAAGCATGTTGCAGCGGAATAGAGGCTTGTTGTCGAAGTAAGCCCGGCACAGGGACGAGGAATAACATTGCGATGATGGCCGGCAGGTAGCGGTCAACGAAGCTTGCGCCGAAAGTTGCGACCAAGCCGCCGACGAGGCAGACGACGGCTGAAAGGTGCCAGGCTGCGGTAATCGAGCAGCTCAAGCCGACTTCGTGGAACAGCAGGCTGGCTACGATCAACATCAGGCCCCAACGTCGTCCACCAGAAAAGAGCGATTCTAAGCGTTGTTTACGGCACCAGAATAGCCACGCAACGACCAGTGGCACCAAAAGAATGTGACTGGACTCCTCGTCGTGGTTTGCGATCGTGAAAATGTCAAACCATACATGCCAGTAGGCAGCGATCGAGGACACGATGAGGAGCATCGCCTGCACGAAAGTCCATCGACGAGTTGTGCTATCTATAACCATGTTGATCTGATGTTTGAGAATCTGGTGCCTTGAGAGCTTAGGTCTTGCAAATGTCTTATGTGGGAGAAAGCCATTGGCACTGACAGGCTCTTATCACATCGTCTTTAGATTGGGTGCCGGTCGTGGTGGATTGCGCGACCAGACGATTGGAAAGTTTTCAGGGAATGAAAAAAGTACAGCCCGGATCATTCGTGCCAAGTTGGCTTGCTGGTGCAAGTGAGACGATCCAATGTAAGCG
>CAYYHV010000524.1:851-5013 GCA_964471695.1 uncultured Pirellulaceae bacterium | reverse complement strand
AAGAATTTCGGTACGACGATCAACCGAAATGGGAGTACGAAGACTCACCGTCGAACGAAGATGGTGCGCATGGGAATCAGTCAAGACATGGCTCAGGGCATGGCGCGGGACGCGACCCCAGCTCCGATGCGGATCGCGACAGCTCGGACCTCGACGGATAAGTCGACGGTCGAATTAGCGTGTTTCGCGAATGCTGAGCGAACCGCGCGAGGCCACAATGATGTGGTCCAACACATCGATGCCGAGATTCTTGCCTGCTTGCTCTAACCTTTCTGTCACCGACAAATCCTGCGGACTGGGAGTCGCATCGCCTGACGGATGATTGTGCGTCAAGATGATCGAACTCGCCGCATCTTTAATCGCGGGACGAAATACCTCGCGCGGATGAACGAGACTGGCATCAAGCGTTCCGACGGTAATGCAATGCGTATCAATGACACAATTCTTGGTGTCGAGCGTAACGATGTGAAACTCTTCCTGCTTGCCGTCCGTTCCCAATCGTTGGAAGTGCCGTTCGCAAAAGGCAATAGCATCTCGACTGCCGGAAATCTTGGCAACAGCAAGCGGATCGGCGCCGGACTCAGCGACGCGCCGGCCCAATTCAATGCCAGCCATAATCTGGCAATAGGCGATTTTCCCGACGGCAGGGCTGATGGATTTGAGTTCCGCTCGCCCCGCCTGAGGCAAATCCATCATCCGACCATCAAACTTCTTCGCGACTTTTTGACCAGCCATCACTGCTGACTCGCCGGGCAATCCCGAACGCACCAGAATCGCAATCAGTTCTGAGTTCGTCAAATTTTCGGCGCCCGAGCCAAGTAATCGCTCACGGGGCCGTTCCTGTTCCGGCGAGACCTTCACCTGTACGCCAAACAGTTTCTCGTCCAACCACCTGTTAACGGAGAATTCACCACGGGCAGCATTCCACCGCAGTGTCTCGGCGTCCGCCTCGTGCACTAACCAACCTTGGCCAACGAGTTCATTGACGAGTTTCGTCACAAACGATGGATTTTCATCCGCCAACGCATTTTTTATCCCGCGAAGTTCAAAGGCGTTCCGGCAGGAGACGTACTCAACGATTCGCTTGCATCGCTCGTATCGAATGCTCGTCGCGTCTTTGTTTTGTTCAGTTGCCATAAAGAATATTTTGTGACGATCGCCAATTCTCGCAAGTACGGGTGAAACCGTTCACCCACCGCAAAATCCATAGTTTTGGCGTCAATCCACCAAAGTCGCATGAATTCTTTGTTCATTCACGGCAAATGAGAACACAACCCCACCTTCAACTTGCGGCAGAATAGCTCGTCCTCCACAATACGAGTCCCACCAGAACGAGAAGAAAGTCGACTACTCATGCTGTCCCCAAAGTGGCTATTTGCCGTCATTGTTGCTGCGCTCTGCGTGCCGCACACATTCGGGCAGAAAACTGCCACGGATAATTCCGTGACAACCGTTGAGGCTACGACGGACACTTCGGCTGACGAGTCCAAGTCCAAGCGTCCGCCGATTGACAAGACAAAGTCGATCTTGAAGGGACGGGTAAAGCTGAAAGGCACGCCGCCGGGCCCTCGCAAAATCCAGATTACCAAGGACCCGGAAATTTGCTCAGCGAAGGGAGCCACGATTATTGACACGGTTATCGGGAAGGACGCGGGCGTCGCCAATGTTATTGTCGTGATTCAGGGCGTCAAAACCGAATCCGGTAAAAAATGGGACTGGCAGAAACCCAAAGGCGGCTACGTCTTGCGTCAAAAAGACTGCGCTTTCAAACCGTACATGATCGTCGTGCCACGAGGTGAAAACATCACCGTTCACAACGAGGATCCGGTTTCCCACAACGTGAATACGGGACAGTGGAATGTGATGCAGGCAGCCGGCTCTGGCCCCATCGTAAAACCCGTCTCGGGCAAATCGCCATTCAAAATCGGCTGCAATGTTCACAGTTGGATGGAAGGCTGGATCTATCCGGTCGACAATCCGTTCTACGCCCTTACCGACAAAAACGGAAAATTTGAAATCGTAAACATTCCTCCCGGCAAGTATCGCGTGAGTGCATGGCATTCCAATCTTGGCCGCAAACGGGTTCGCCTTGAACTGAAAACGGGTGAAACCAAAGAGCAGGAATTCGAATATGTCATCAAGTAAATCATTGATGATGATCGCGTTGCTGCTTGCGGCGACGACGTCTTTCGCCAACCCACCGGCCCTAGTACCGCTGCCACCGAAGAACTCACTGGACTCGGCCCAAGTCGCATTGGGCAAGTCGCTATTTTTTGATCCGCGGCTATCAGGCGACGCAACCATTAGTTGCGCAACGTGCCATGATCCCACAAAGTCGTTTACGGACGGTAAAGATCTATCCGCAGGGTATCCGGGCACGAAGTACTTTCGAAACACACCGACGTTGATCGATTCGGCCAGCAGCGGATACTTCTACTGGGATGGTCGCATGTCGGGCGACGACCTCCCATCGCTGGTTCGCGACCACATTTCCGAAGCCCACTTTATGCAGGCGGATGGTCGATTAGTCATTGAGCGATTGCGGCAAGTGCCGGAATACGAATCCCGATTCAAATCGGTGATGGGCGGCGAACCATCCTATGGAAAAATCCTCAGCGCCGTCGCCACGTTCGTCAAATCATTGCGTTCCAAGGATGCGCCGTTGGATCAATTCCTCAAAGGCGACCTATCGGCGATGCCAGATGCTGCTGTTCGAGGTAAGAGAATCTTCAGCACCAAGGCAGGATGTATTACGTGCCATCACGGACCGCGGCTGTCTGACGATCGGGTTCATGATTTGGGAGTCCCTGAAAATCCCGCCGTATTCAACGACCCAGAACGGCACATTACCTATCGTCGTTTTATGCGAACGATCGGGGTAGGGCAGTGCGCCTCATTGCGATCTGACATCGGCCACGGTTGCGTCACCAAATCGAAATCCGATCACGGAACCTTCCGAACGCCGTCATTGCGAAACGTGGCAGAAACAGCTCCCTACATGCACAACGGTACGCTGAAGACGCTTGAAGACGTCGTACGGTTTTACAACGACGGCGGTGGCAGTCCCTCGAACCGGACGGAAGAGCTAAAGCCACTTGGGTTGACGCCAGAGGAGCAATCAGATTTGGTTGCTTTCCTCAAACAGCTTTCGTCCCAATCGCTTGGCATCACCCCTGTGACTCCGCCGGCTTACGCGACGGTAAAATTGACCGCACGCAATTCCGACAAATCTTCAGTCACCGTCGAAACCGAAGCTGATAACAGCGACTTCCCCAGATTGGCTGCGTTGCCCGCCGTT
This sequence comes from uncultured Pirellulaceae bacterium, assembly GCA_964471695.1. GTDB lineage: Bacteria > Planctomycetota > Planctomycetia > Pirellulales > Pirellulaceae > CAYYHV01. Next base: position 1,715 of record CAYYHV010000524.1, on the reverse strand, counting down.
CCGGTCCCGGCAGACAATCCGATTACTCCCGCCAAGACGGAATTAGGGAGACTGCTCTTTTTCGATGATCGACTTTCCGGAGACGTCGGAACCAGTTGCGCTTCCTGCCACGACCCGCGTATGGGATGGGGCGACGGAAACGCACTCTCGCGAGGATACGCGGGGACTCAGCACTGGCGCAACTCACAAACCATCATCAACTCGGCATTTATGTCGAAGTTATTCTGGGCTGGGGAATCGACCAGTCTCGAGTCCCAAGCCAAAAGTGCGATCACCGGCAACCTCGCCGGCAACGGCGACACCGTGATGATCGAAGAGCGGTTGGCCCAAATCCCAGAATACGTTGAGCTTTTCAAAAAAGCCTTCGGGGCTGAACGTCCAACGTTTGATCACGTGCTGAAGGCGATTGCTACATTCGAACGCGTAGACACGATCGCCACGGACAGTCCCTTTGATGAGTATCTTGCCGGTGACGAAGCAGCCCTCGAAGAAGGCGCGTTGCGTGGCAAGGCCTTGTTTGAAGGTAAAGCCAATTGCATCCGTTGTCACAACGGTGCACTCATGAGTGACGAAAAGTATCACGCGTTGTCCGTCCCCGAGAATTCGCTGTTCGAAGAAGACCCTCTCCGGCAGATTTCGCTACGGTACCAACACTACATTCGCGGTGTCCCTGAATCAGTTTATCGAGGCGCTAACACCGACTTGGGGCTGCACTACACTACGAAGCGTACATCCGACATCGGACGATTCCGCACACCACCGCTTCGTCATCTTGAATATACCGCCCCGTATATGCACAACGGCGTTTTTGAAACGCTCGAAGAAGTCATCGAGTTTTACAACGAAGGCGGCGGTGACCCAGTC
>CAYYHV010000524.1:0-841 GCA_964471695.1 uncultured Pirellulaceae bacterium | reverse complement strand
CCAACAAGAGTCCTCTCTTGGAACCGCTCGGCTTGACCGAAGACGAACAATGGGACCTCCTTGAATTTCTGGAATCCCTCAGCGGAGACGAAATCCGGATGGCTCCGCCGCAGCTTCCCCGATACGCACCCGCGAGCAACGAGCCTTCGCCATGAGCCCCAAACCCGAAGAATCATGCTCGGACCAATGCGGAATATCTAAACCATTCGATCGTCGCGGCTTTCTCCAGTTCGGCTCCGCCAGCGTAGCAACGGTAATGCTCTCTGAAGTCTTCGGTGGCAACGTGGCTGCGCAAGATGCAAATCGCACCGCACAACTGGCGACTTATCCGAAAATCAAGATTGCCAGTTTGAGCGATGCCAAAGTCGATCAACCCATCGAATTCGCCTATCCAAATAACAACGAGTTACACACCGGCGCAATGTTGATTCGCCTGGGCCGCAACGCTGGCGGCGGTGTCGGCCCCAATAACGATATCGTCGCATTTAACACTCGTTGCACGCATATGGGTGGCAACCTGACGGACGGTTACATCACCCAGCACAAGCTGCTAGGGTGCGGAGAGCACCTGACGACCTTCGATTTGACGCGTCATGGTCTGGTCGTAGCGGGTCACGCCACCCAAGCCCTACCGCAGATTGTTTTGACGATCGACAACAATGATATCTTCGCCACAGGAATCGTCGGATTGCTCTATGGCCATCACCAAAATCCGACGGAACCAGAGTAAGCACAATGACTCGTCCACAAGAATCACCGCCCAAAGATTCGACGTCTGACCGAATTCCACTTCCTCCGGCGGCCGCGAAAGTCGTCACCACGGCTTGTGACTATTGCATCG
>CAYYHV010000523.1:0-5043 GCA_964471695.1 uncultured Pirellulaceae bacterium | reverse complement strand
GGAAAGCTCCGCAAGGGTCAGACTTGGTTTTCGGTTTTCAGCTTGCTAGAATCTCATTTTTATAGATGAAGTGAGCAACGAGGGTTGGGCGATGCCGCGTAAGCCAAGAGTACAATTTCCAGATGCCATCTATCATATCGTGACGCGTGGAGATGGGCGTCGAGGCCTCTTTCATGATGAACGTCATTACGAACGATTCACGGAAGGACTCGAAGCGGAAGTGTTGCGTTCAAAATGGCAAGTCATGGCTTTCTGTTGGATGCCGAATCATGTTCATCTGCTTTTAAAAACGCCTGAACCCAACCTGTCCGCAGGTATGCAGCATTGGTTGAGCGGCTATGCCAATTGGTACGCCAAGCGAAACCGGCGCTCCGGGCACCTGTACCAAGGTCGCTTCAAATCTTTTCAGGTTGAGGACGAGTCGTATTTCTGGACTCTCAGCCGATACATCCATCTCAACCCATGTGTTGGCAAGAACCCGCTTGCCGACAAGCCACAGGACTGGTTGTTCAGCAGCTATCCTGGTTATGCCAACCGTCGCCAGCGACTTGCTTGGGTCGACCATGAGTTGTTGTATACCGGTTGGAAGTCTGAATATGGTGGCAGCGACCCAGAAAAAGCCTACCGTCGATTTGTTCAACGTGGGGTCAGCAATGGAATCGAGAACCCATTGGATAACGCAGTCGACGACTGGGTCATCGGTTCGACTCGATTTCTGAAGAAGATCGTGCGACTCGCGAATCAGAACAACAGCAAGCGCGAATTGACTCGTCGTAGTCGAGCCTATTCTCCGCAGGAGATCATGGCATTTGTTGCTGCCGAGTATGGAGTTGAAGCGAGCAGCTACGTTGGGTTTCGCAGCCGTTCGCCTGGCCGTGATGTTGCCGCGTTGTTGTGTCGGGAATTGACTTGTACGACTTTGGCGGAACTTTCTACTGAATTCGGGCTGCAACATCCCGACAGTTCGGCAAATTTGGTGCGACGAGCGAAAAGGCAGTTAAGTGAATCGAAACGTTTTAAGCTGGAGTTTGGGCGTTTGAAACGTAATCTGCTGAAAACCGAAAACCAAGTCTGACCCCGCGGAGCATTTCCGGCTGGATGGCCAAGTTAGTATTGGGGCAATGCTTGCAACTATGGGGTTCGCTTAAACCGTATGATATTGACAGCCGAAACTGACAGGACCTATCTCGTGCTTCCGCCTTGGTGCACTTATCCGTTTTCATGGACAGAACTGCCAGATATTCTCAGTAACCCAACGGCCAACGAGTATTTCATGACCAATTTTGATTGGAAAGCTCATGGATACAATGAGTCAATTCAGCCATCAGAGTTGATATCAGGTGCTTTTGGTAATGGTATTATTCGCGTACACGCGAATCTGACCGACCGTTGGCTACCTTGGCTAGTCTTGAGCCGGGTTGGAAATTTTGTCAGACCTGTTGCACTCGAACAGTTCAATAGCCAGTTAGATTTTTGCGTTGGATACTTGGAGCCATTTGCAATCCAAAAATCATTCGACAAGTGCCCGATAACGTGCGAGCACTTCGAAGACAGCGACGGAGTCTATTGGGTATTTGGAGTTGCTTCACCTGCCGCAGTGCCAAGTGATTTTGCCAAAACCGTTGTGACTATAGGTTCAACATTCAACATGTCGGTACAGCTATGTCTTGACGCTTTGCCAATTCAGAGATCAACCAAAGATTGGTTCGCGGGCTCGAATGCACACTTTATTTGGTTTAAGGTCGAATCTCAACAGCTACTTATCGGCTATCAGTTCGCGATGTTTATGTATACCGCACTCGCACTTCAGACGAAAGTACGACTCGTCTACGCGCATTTGCTATCCGCGATATCTGGAGAGCCCAGCGTTCGACCAAAGATGAAGCACTGGTAAGCTTGATGGTGATGTCTTTTTTTGCATCTGGGCCTCGTGCCCGAGCAGGAACAAACAACCGTCATGGCCGAATTTGCGGAATGGGACAAAAGGAGGACATACTTGAGACATTCCTATTTGTCAGCGCTTTGATAAGATGATGGAAACTTGACGCCTTGCGCGCCGAACAAGGGACCTCTCATGCCGGCCTTTCTTCAAAGAAGAGTACGTGTGGCTGTTTTGTTCCCCGTTTCTGAATTTGGATCGCGAGCCAGTCCCTTTCGGCCCGCTGCTATTTTTCTTATGCCACGAACTGCCCGAGCCTCGGTTGGCAATGTTGTCTATCACGTGATCAATCGTGGAAACGCTCGAAATGATGTGTTTCATAAGCCAGATGATTATGTCAGCTTCTTGAATCTTATTCGCAAAGCCAGCGAGAGGTTGCCGATGCGATTGGTCGGATTTTGCGTGATGACCAATCACTTCCATCTTGTTCTCCACCCATACAAAGATGGCGATCTCAGTCGATGGATGCAGTGGCTGATGACTTCCCATGTCAGGCGATACCATCGCCACTACAAGTCGAGCGGTCACGTCTGGCAGGGTAGGTTCAAAGCCTTTCCCATTCAGCAAGATGATCACCTCTTCACCGTCGTGCGATACGTGGAGCGAAACCCGGTGCGAGCCAAGATTATTCGATTGGCACAGAACTATTCCTGGTCTTCACTTTCGAAGAAGATTCCCATGGATAATTCACCCCAAGTCAATTCGAAGCTTATCGTTAGGAACGCTGAATGGATCAAGCGAGTCAATCAGCCACTCACCGAGGCTGAAGTCGAGGCCGTCCGCAACAGCGTAAATCGCGGCACACCCTACGGCGGCGACCACTGGAAAAAGCTGACGGCAAAACGGTTGGGGCTGGAGTCAACCATGCGTTCAAGAGGCCGGCCCCGAAAATCGTAACCCAACCCGTCCGCGAGCGGGAAATGGGACTGGCTCCGACAGGTAAGTTTGCAAGCAAACGGGCGTTTGTGCATTCCGTCGGTGCCTGTCCCAATCTTCCCGCGGACCGACTAGCGCCGTTGCTCGTTCCTATCAAGCCAATCCCCTATTACATGCAGAATACCTCAATGCAGCTTCCGTTTCGCAGCATATGACATTACCATGTAGCCAGTGGCATCAAGACGAACTTCACTGGTTGACAAGTCATGCAAGTAAGAAGACGCGGCTCTCGGCTTCAAATTGAACCTCTCGAAACGCGAGCGTTGCTCGCGGTCATCATCGTCGACTCTCTTCTCGATAATTTTTCCTCCGGCAGTCCCAATGACGGGCAAATCACACTTCGCGAGGCAATTCTTGCCGCGAATGCAGATAGTGCAGTAGGCGATGCGCCGGCTGGCTCAGCAGGAAGCGACACAATCCTATTTGACGATGCCCTCGCGGGAGAAACGATTCAGCTTCGAGACGGTGTTTTCCCGTTGGAGGTCACTGACAGCATCAACATTGACGCGACAGCCCTCACTGCCAACGTCACTATTGACGCGAATCAAACAACCCTCGCCTTTTCTCTTGATGATCCATCCAGTCCCGGCGGGGAAGATTTCGACGTCCGGCTTGCCGGCTTGAATATTGTCAATGGACTCTCCGACATCGGTGGAGCCGGCATCTTCTCAAATCAGCTCGGGACGCTTGAGATCGTACGAAGCACCGTTTCCAACAATACGTTGACTGGCAACGGTCAACACGGCGCCGGCATACACTTCAGCGGTCGCCTGCTCACTCTCACCGATAGCGTGGTGAGCGGAAATCGGAATACGCAATCGGGACTAGGAGGCGGCATTTACAGCGGAACCGGCGACGTCAACTTGCTTGGAAGCTCTATCACCGATAATCACATCGACGGCAGAGCTGGCAGCCAAGGCGGCGGGCTGTACAGCAAAGACGGCAATGTACGAATTGAGGACAGTACGATCGGCGGAAACTCGTCAGGGTCCGCTGGAGGTGGTATTGGCCTTGAGAACGGCCAGCTTACCTTGAGCAACAGTACCGTAAGTGGAAATTCAGCTGACTTTGTTGGCGGCGGCATCAGGGCAGGGACGGATACCAACGTCACGATTCTTCATAGCACAATCGCGATGAACGATGCCGATGGCTCATTAGGATCGGGAGGCGGTATCAACATCGAGGGACGCACGTCTCTGGTTATCGCCAATTCAATTATCGCCCATAACGAAGCAACAAGAAATGGCGCCGACATTGCACTACGGCTTACGACCGATTCGGACGTTCGATTCAGCCTGATCGGCAACAACTCCGAGACAGGCTTTATCGAGAGCCAGTCGGCGGATAACAATGGCAATCTGATCGGTGGAAGCGTTGGTGGCTTTATTGATCCCCTGTTGGGCCCACTCGCTGACAATGGCGGGCCAACCCAGACGCATGCCTTCCTTACGGGCAGTCCGGCAGTAGATGCTGGCGACCCTGCCGCTATCGCCGGAACAGCGAATGTCCCAGAGTACGATCAGCGAGGAGTCCAGTACCAACGGGTCGCTGGTTCGACCTTAGATATGGGAGCGTATGAATCGCAAGTTTCAAGTGTTGGTGATTTCAACGGTGACGGTTTCTATGACTGCGACGACATCGATACGCTGATTGTCGCGATCGCAGCCGGAACCAATGACCCATCACTTGATTTGACTGGTGATGGGCAACTCACGTTAGCAGATCGAGATGCTTGGCTTGCGGTTGCTGGCGCGGCATCGCTACCTTCTGGCAACCCTTTCCTGTTGGGCGACGCCAATCTCGACGGAGTCGTCGAAGTTTCAGACTTCAACGTGTGGAACAATAACAAGTTCTCTGCCGCGAACGGATGGTGCCAAGGGGATTTCAATGCTGATGGATTTGCGGATGTCTCGGACTTCAATGCTTGGAACGGCAACAAGTTCACATCGGCTGCTGACGCTCAGCGACCGGGGAGTTCGGTTGCTCATTTAGTCGTGCTGGGTAGCGATAATACGTCGAGTGAAGTCCCCCGTTCTGCAAGAAAATTGGTTGCCTACACATTCAAAAACCAAAATTTGTCTGATAATCGTCGAGCCCGCGAAAGGGAAGAATTCGTCGACTTGACGATGAAGATTTGGTCGACGGAAGATTTCCTCAAGGTGCCGACG
>CAYYHV010000522.1:4580-5049 GCA_964471695.1 uncultured Pirellulaceae bacterium | reverse complement strand
CTTAACGGTAGCGAGATTACGGGAAACAGCACGTCAGGATATAGATCGCGAGGCGGCGGATTCTGGGCCGATAACGCGACTTTGGCGGGCAGCACGGTGAACGGAAACGGCACAACTGGTGACATGTCAGCCGGCGGAGGGTTCTACGCTGCAGACACAGCCACACTCACCAACACCGAGGTGCGCGACAACAGCACTTCGGGCAATTCCGCGTGGGGTGGCGGGTTTGGTGCCAGGACTTCAATTATTGAAGGGAGTACCGTCAGCGGAAATAGTACTTCGGGTGACAGTGCACGAGGCGGTGGATTTTGGACCTATGACTTGACTTTGACGAATAGCACCATTAGCGGAAACCGAACTACAGGTGCCGTCTCGGTAGGCGGCGGCTTTTGGACTCTCGACGCGACTTTGGTAGGCACCACGGTAAGTGGAAACAGCACCACGGGTGAAAACGCGCGAGGCGGAGGAA
>CAYYHV010000522.1:4122-4570 GCA_964471695.1 uncultured Pirellulaceae bacterium | reverse complement strand
GCCTGATACTTGGCAACACGACTCTTTTCAATGGAATCAGCGGTGACGACGAGGTTTCTTTAGCAAACGGCGCGCTAACTTTCGAGGGCCAAAACCTGGTTGGTGCAACTCCCCAAACGTTTGACGCATCCGCTGCCAATGTGGACAACGCCAACCCGTTGGATATTTTTGCAGCGACGATGGAACTGCTTGACGAAACGGGAGCGGGAACGGGTGTAAGTGTTGGAGTCTTGGCAGACAACGGTGGCGACGTCCAAACGATTGCCTTGCAAGATGATCTTTCGAACCCGGCGATCAATTCGGGCGATGCAACGGCCCCGATATCGCTTGACGAAAGTGTATTGCAAACCGACCTGAACAATGATCGCGATACGGACGATACGCTCACGCAAGTCGACGAACTGGCGTTTGACGCCCGAGGTGCGGGGTTTGATCGGATCTTTGGCAG
>CAYYHV010000522.1:552-4112 GCA_964471695.1 uncultured Pirellulaceae bacterium | reverse complement strand
GCATTGACCTGGGCGCTTTCGAAGTCAACACACCGATCAACCAGGCACCGGTTGCCCAGGATGATGACGTGACGACGGATGAAGACACCAGCCTGACGATTGACGTGCTGGCCGACAATGGCAACGGAGCGGATTCAGATGCTGAAAACAACCTTGTGATCGCCGCTACACGACTGGTTGGATCGGCTCCCGCGCTAGGCGAACTTACGAACAACAATGACGGCACCTTCACGTTCGATCCCGATGGCGATTTTGAAACCCTGGCTGCTGACGAACTGGAACTGATCTCGTTCACCTACGAGATCGAAGACGAATTTGGCGAGACCAGTCAGGCTCAGGTGAATATCCAGGTCACGGGAGCCAATGACGCCCCGATCGTTCAACCGCTCACGGCAATCGCGGATGAAGAAGGGCCCGATGTGGTTGTTACTGCCGACTTTGTTGATGCGGATACCAGTGACAGTCATGGGTTCACGATTGATACCACAGAAACGCTGGGCACGGTCGTCAATAACGGCGATGGCACGTTCAGCTATAACCCCAACGGTGCCTTCGATCTGGCGGGTGGTGAAACGGGCACGGACCGTTTCACCTACACCGTTGATGACGGAAACGGTGGCCTTGTCACCGAAACCGTGACGATCACGATCCTGGCCCGCGACATCTCCATCGACAAGTTCACCAACGGCGTCGATGCCGACAACCCTGAAGACGCCGTTGCCGTTCAAGCCGGCGACATTATCGACTGGACTTACGTCGTTACGAACACAGGACAGATTGCCTTTGACGCAACGGAAGTGATCGTCACCGACGATAACGGGACTCCAACGATCACGGATGATTTCAGCACCCTGACGGGGCATATCGTGCTTGATGCTTCGACGGACATTGGTAACGACAGAATCCTGTCGGCCGGCGAGTCGTGGACTTATACCGCTACCGGGATCGCAGCGAACATCAATCTCGAAAGTGTCACCGTGGAAGCCGAGCATATGCATCGACGTCGCTACCGAGTCGTTCATGGCTCGCAAGCCTCAGGTGAGCGACTGGTTCGCTTGAACAACAACAGCTCCAACCGACCGGGCAAACTCTGGAGCTACTTCCAGGGCGAGTCAGGCACGTACGACTTGAAGGTGACTGTCCAGGATGAGAACGACGGGCAAAGCGAGATTGTCGTCAAAGTCGCGGGAACCGAAGTCGGACGCATCCAGCTGGATCAGGATACGGACGGGGCGGGTTCCAACAATGGTGGCTTCTCAGAATTCACTCTGGAAGATATCGCCATCGAGGGTGGCGACGAATTCACGTTGTGGGTTGACGGCGACGGCGGCGAATTGGTCCGTATCGACAAATTGGAGTTCGTCGCCCCCACGGTATTTACGATGTCGGTCATCGACGACTCGGCCACCATCGACTATACGCTCGAAGCCGAAGACATGGCCAGGTGGAACTATCGTACGAGGAATGCGAACCAGGCCTCCGGCGGCAAGATCGCGCGGTTGAAACGTGCAGGTACGGATGGTGATTTGACGACGACGTTTGACGGTGAGTCCGGAAGTTACTCGCTGTCGCTATTCGCTCAGGATGAGAACGACGGGCAAAGCGAGGTTGTTGTCAAAGTCGCCGGACAGGAAGTCGGTCGTATCCAACTGGATCAGGATAACGACGGTGAGGGGTCTGATCACGGACCGTTCTCTGAATTCACTTTGACGGACATCCAAGTCAATCAGGGCGATCAGATTACGCTGTGGGTCGAAGGGGACGGCGGCGAGTACGTGCGTATCGACAAACTGGAACTTTCACGACCGTTTGTTCTGAATTCGATCCAGAGTATTGCGAGTGTGACAGCCGGCGGATCAACTTCTGCTGTCGATTCATCCAACTACGTGAATCAGACAACCATGTCGATGTCGGGTGAATCCCATTTTGGATACTGGTGCATCGACGAAGTCGAAATCTACGCGGACGGCTACGGTGATTTCGCTGACCTTTATCGCTTCTACGATGCGAATGGCGACTTGCTGGTTACCGTGAACCGTTCGGATGCCAATTTCGGCTGGGATTGGTCTGTCGGCGCTTGGGAGCTGGAATGGAACGCCAGCCAAATTGGCTTTGATGCCGAGCAGGTCTTCTTCGTTTCGGCTCAGAATTTTGGCGAAGTCGAATCCGGGCTGTTGCAGATTGACCGAATCGAATTCAGCTGAGACCGGTAAGTCGAGCATAGGCCGAGTGCCTTACACCCAGCGGCTGGAGATTTTAACCCCAGACCAGTCGCTGGGTTGTTTTCAAATGACGCACCGCCCTCGCTAATCAAAATGCCATGCCCAAGGACGCCTGAGACGAAACAACATGTCGCGGAATTGCCCTCGTCGGATTATACGAGCGGAAAATGGGACTGGCTCTGACCTGTTCTCTGGAGCACTCGCGGATCAACGTTGGGGTCAGTGCCTGTACCATTTCTCCGCGGCCGAAGCGGAATAGAGTGCCCCGTCGGTAAAAGGGACAAGGAGTGCCGGGCTAAACCGGTTTGGCTGAATGCGAGTCAATTCGGGGGAGAGGGTGCCACCCAACGCGGGTAACGATTTCTGAGTAGACGAAAAAAACTTGATGCGGACGGCTCGTTAAGGCCGTTAATGCGTGTGGATACAAGTTCGCACCACCCAAGAAAGGAATCTTGGAATGCCGCATCAAGAAGTTCAGGATACTGCCACAAATCTTCAAGGCTTGAAAGCCGTCTTTGACTTGCTGATCCCTGAAGAAGTGAATGAGTTCCAAAGGCACGGAAATGCAACAATTAGCGGACGCTTGCTGGCTGCTGTCGCTATAACTTGCTGGGGGTGGACTTCTGATAGCACTCTCGATGATCGAATCAAGAATTCGTGGGCAGTTGTTCAGCGTGCATTCAACGTCCGCACTTCATCAACGCGTCAAGGTGTGATGAAAGCACTGGCAACATGCGGTAGCGAGCTCGTCGAGTCATTCACCGCTCACATGGCCTGGAAGCTTCCGCAGGTCAAAAGGCGTTGGACACAGAATGGTAAAGTCAACCTGGTTGTTGATGGAACCAAGTTTGCAGCTCCCCGGACCGCTGCAAATCAAGAGTGCTACGCTGCCAACTCCCGGAGAACCAAGAAGAAATACAACAGCAAAGCTAGCCGCTCAAAAGCCCAGACGGTGCAAGTCTTAGTCACTGTCCTATGGCATCTTGGTACAGGCTTGCCTTTCCGATGGCATGTAAACGAGTCGACCGGGAGTGAGCGAGTCAACTTGAAGAGCATGCTTGAGAGTCTCCCTAACAATATTCGGTTCATAGGCGATGCAGAGTACGTAGGGTACGCATTATGGTCGTCAATCATCCAGGCAAGGAAGAGTTTTCTTTTCCGAGTTGGATCGAATGTGACGTTGCTAAAGAATCTTGGCCACTTACGGAGTCGGGATGGCTATTTGTACTATTGGCCGGAGAGTTCGATGCGTCGATCGCAACCTCCGATCATTCTTCGGCTCTTCAAGCTCAACGACGGCAAGAAGTCGATTTATCTTGTAACGAACGACCTCGACAT
>CAYYHV010000522.1:0-542 GCA_964471695.1 uncultured Pirellulaceae bacterium | reverse complement strand
TGACGCTCGAGCAAGCCAGTGATCTTTTTCGCCAGCGATGGAACGTCGAAGTATTCTTTCGAACGGTGAAACAATCGTGCAAGAAAGCAAAACTTTGCTGCGGTACTCCAGCTAACGTCTTAACAGAAATGAACTGGACGCTCATTGGCATCTGGGCAGCGCTCTACGCTGGCAGCCACGTCCTGCAATCGAACGGATGCGCCAGCAATCGCATGAGCCCAATCAAAGTTGTCCGCGCATTTCAATCTGCAGTTGCCGCAATCTGTTTCTCAGCAACCAAGGCAACACCGTTAAGCGAACTCCTCGCGAACGCAACTCGCCACGATGAATCGTCGCGGACCACATCGAAGAAAAGTCGAAACTACCCGCGAAAAAGAAAGAAGCCACGCGCGGGAAAACCGAAACTCAAAGCGCCAAGCAAAGAACAGAAGCGGAGATGGCTGGAATTCTACAAATGAAATCGTTACCCGCGTTGAGTGCCACACTTCCGCGAACTCCTCGTATCCAGCAACGAAAAAGATTCCCCGGAAGAACGGCGAGAA
>CAYYHV010000521.1:0-5070 GCA_964471695.1 uncultured Pirellulaceae bacterium | reverse complement strand
GCCTTGAAGAGATGCAGGAAATTGCCGAGGCGAATATTCAATCAGCCGAAGTCATCGCCATCAATATCGAGTCGGCGACTGCGACAACGGCTCCAGCGAACGAGGTCCTCAAGAAGCTCCTCGACAAGATGAATTTCGCTGGCACCCAGGGGATCGCCACACGAAAGACGATCGACGCCCTGAATTCTCGCCACCTCGAATCTATCTACGTCCGCAAGGAATTACCGCTTCCGGTCAGCTTCCTGATCGACAGAACCGGATACCTACGAGTCGTTTACAAGGGCGCCGCGAAGATAGAACAAATCCGAAAGGACATCTCAAAGCTTGATGCGGATGGATTGAAGGCTTGGTCCCAAGCCACGCCATTCGATGGACGATGGTCGGAAGAAGTAATCCAAGGCGATCCGCTTCGCGTGGCTCGGATCCACATCCAGAATGGAAATCCAGAAGATGGCAAGGAATACCTGAACTGGTATCTCAACCACACTTCGACTCCCTTGAAATCTCGCAAAGACGAAAAAGCACAAGTCGAGCGACGAAACCTGGCGCTCGTCCACTATGAACTTGGTCGTATTGCTCAAATCCAAAAGCAACCTATCGAAGCCTTCAAGCACGCCACGGCTTCCTATGAGCTTTTCCCCGGACACGTCCCAACATTACTCGCCCTGATCAGTTACCACACGGCACGTTCAGAACACGAAATCGCCCTTCCCTTCTCTGAACAGGCTTTGAAAATTGCCGGCGGAAACCCTCGGGTCGAGTATCAAGCTGGCATGGTTTACGCCGGAGTTGAAAAACCAATCGAGGCGATCAAGCATTACAAGATCGCCGTTGAAGCCAGCAAGGGAAAGATGATCCCGGCCACCAATAACTTGGCATGGCTGCTCGCTACCCACCCGAAAGAAACAGTTCGAAACGCATCCGAGGCGCTGCGGTTTGCCAAACTTGGTTGTGAAGTTACCGAATACAAGGATCATCGACTCTTCGACACCTTGGCCGCCGCTTTTGCCAACCTCGGCGATTTTGATTCTGCCATCGAATCGTGCCAACGCGGGATTTCATTGGCCCTCAAGAAAGGTGACACACGCACGGTCAAACTCCTGAAGTCGCGCACCCTACTCTACAAGGCTAAGCAGCCCTACCGAGAAGACTAAGGATTTCCTGGAGCGTGAATCTGACATATGTTAGCATTCGGCTTTCAAGGGTTCCCATTTCAAGGGTGCAAATTCAAATTGGGAGCAGCGGATGACACGTCTCCAATATCTTTGCGTCGAGCCACTCGAATCTCGAAGGATGCTCTCTGCGAATCCGCTCACGGTGAGCGGTCGCGTTTTTGTCGATCAAAACGCCAATGCCTCATTTGAATCGAGCATGGATAAACCCGTAAATAGCTGGGTGGTGTGGGCTGATGCAAACGCCAACAACCGTCGAGAGGCAACCGAACTCGTGGATCGCACCAACGCGAGCGGAAGGTACGAAATCCAATTCCCCGACCCTGGAACGTATCGCGTCCGAAGAGCGTATACCAGCGAATACGATTCTGCGAATTCGGAAGGAGCATGGATCACCTTGAACGGAACGGATCCGGTCGTGCTGGACTTCGTCTTGCAAGAGCCGGCAAGTCCCGAACCAGCCATTCGTGGCACCGTATTTGACGACATGGATGGCGACGGAATTCAAGATTTCCTCGAACCGGGTTTGGACAGAGTCGTCTGGCTGGACTCAAATAACAATGCGAGGCGAGAAGCTGGTGAAGCATTTGATCGTACCAACGCACGAGGCGAATTTGAGTTTGAGGGATTGAATTTCGGAAGCTACGACGTTCGCGTCGCTGGACTCTCCGCCTCATCGACTCCTCAATTCGAACCGACAACGTTCGCAATTCCTGGTCGCGGTCAACTTGCACAAGTAACGGTGAGTAGCACCCACCCCGAAACAGAGATTGAATTCGGTCGGCGGCGAAGTAACCTCGGTGGCAATGGACGCGTTTCCGGTATCGTCTACTCAGATGTTGATCAGGATGGGCGTCGCATATCAAGCATCGAACATGGAATCAGAAACCGGGTCGTTTGGGTCGACCTCGATGGAGACGGAAAGCGGGACGCGGACGAACCGCACGACCGCACCAACTTCGCCGGCGAGTACCGAATTGGCGGCGTACCATTTGGGACGACATCCCACGTCCGAATTGCCGGCTTGGGAGATTGGATCAAGACGACTCCGAATTCCGTAAGCGTCAGTTTTGGCAGCGAAGAACAAGGCCCTATCGAATTCGGGCAGTTCTCTCCAAGCGAACCCGTCGAAGTCGGATCTGCCATGGGGCGCGTCTGGAATGATCTGGATGCCAACAGCCGTCGGGACGACGGCGAATCCTCACTCCAAGGCGAGATCGTCTACGCTGACCTCAACAAGAACGGCATTCGCGATGCCAACGAGCCATTCGACGCAACCAACTCGAATGGCGTCTATAACATTGGCGACATACCCGTCGGGATTAGGGAAATCCGACTGGAGGAACAAACCGGATTCGTTACGACGACTCGCTTGAGAACCGCCGTCGTCAACACCGAAGGGACGAGCTTGTCCGCCATTGGCACGAACGCTCAAGCCTCAGTAAGCGGCATTGCCTTCTATGATTCAAACGGAAATGGAAGGCGTGACGCCGATGAACCAGGCTTGTCCGGGATACGAATCTGGAACGAACTCGACTTGAGTTACCTTGACGCCCCAGAGACAGCCAAATTTGAAACGAGCGGATTTGAGCCGAACGCAATCAGCAGCGCAGACGGCAGCTTCTTTATATCCTCCGTCGTGGGCGGAAGTTCGGCACGCACCGTGAAACAACAATTTTTCGTCGAGCCAATTGATGCAAGGAGTGGCTTTGTCGTAACTGGTAGCGAATTCGTTGAACTCCGTGTCGTAAGCGGCCAGTCGATCACCGGTGTTGAGATTGGCTTGGCGGGACCCGATGTCATCACCCGTGAAATCTGGAACCTTGAAAGCCGGGCCTTTTCTTCGCAATACCTGTTCGGAAGTCGCGGCTTTCGTACGCAAAACGGTGTCGATATCATCAATTTTTCATGGGGACTCGACTCACTCTCCAGGCGACTACAGGACGAGTGGGTGGTGACAACCACATCCACAGGAACGACCCTAAAGAGCGTTGGTTCGCAACGTTATCTCGCCGCCGATGGCTTATGGGATGTCGCCGTTGATGACGGAGTTTCACCCACAGCATATTGGACGATCTCCACAAACAGCGACGGCAGCATTAGCCTGAGAAACCAATCCAATGGGCGATATCTAGATGCCAACAATGATCGCACAGTTGGATTGTCCGAGGAAATTCGACATGATGACGGTTGGTTTGTCAGCGAAATTGAACTCTAAGAGCTAGGAACAACGTGTCACGCAAAGGTATTTCAAAAATCGCTGTAGTCTTTTCAATCGTCGGCCTGCTCCTCATTTTGCTGGTTGCCGTCTTTGTCCTTCCCCCATTTGTCGGCTCCCCTGTTCCGGTAGTCACATTACCCGTCCCCAATGCCTACGACACAATGATCGAAGCCGGCGACATGGTGACCGGAACGCTGGAGGACTACGCCGAGACTACGGACTTGGAAACGCTACGAGAATTCGTCGAATCGAATTCCGAATCACTCGCCCTTACTGAACAAGCCATGCTGCAGGACGGAATGGCTCCCGTAGACTACAAAGGCGGCTTTCAAGCCATCCTGCCAGATCAAGGCGTCATCCGCCAAGCCATGCGTCTGCTGCTTGCCAAAGGTCGACTCGCAGAACTCGAAGGCGATTATGGTTCCGCTGCAAGCACCTACGCAAAACTCTTCGCGCTCAGCAACAAATGCGCAAACGGCGGACTGGCCGTTCATCAACTGATCTCTTTCGCCGGCGAACGAATGGGACTACAGAACCTGAACGAGATTGCCACGAAACTGACGCCTGAGGAAAAACGCACCACCGCGACGATCCTATCCATCAAACGTCAGCTCATTGACATTAAAGCGTTGAAGGCTCGTGAGCATGCCGTAGTAAAGAGCCACCATGGAAACCTCACAGGGACCTGGATGATTCTTATAACCGGGGCGAATGATGCCATGCCCCGAGTCGCAGAAGTCGACGTAGAGATCGACAAACTTCTTAGAGAGGTGCTCGACGAATTGAGCAAACCGTAGAGATTTCTGCTACGGCTGCTTGTCAATTTGATCGCAAGTGTTGAACGGCCTAAAAGGCAAACTGAGCACGGCGGTTGCGCGTTGATCGGCGTCGATTCAGACTGATTTCCGATTCTCGGCGATAAGAGAACCCACGTGATTTGTACGTGACATTCGTCCAGCCAAAGAATGAGGCCGGTGACCGCTCAAACTGGATTGTTGTATTCCGAGTGCGGCTGGTAAAGAGGATTCCGTCACTCGACCGAGTCTTTGACTTCGTCGAATCGGCAGATTTTTTCTTCGATGTTCGGTTGCTTTCCAACATAATCGTTTGACCCAAGGTTGTTGGGTCCCCATCAAATCACTGGCTGCAATGCCTCGCTAGTATCACTTCGATGTGGACGTACTTCGCCCACTACAAGCTCTAGTGTAACCCAATTGCCTATTCGGTCAAACCGACAGAATCGTTTTTTTCGACAATTTCACTTGAATCAACTCTGCGGTTCAGCAGTTGTTCGATCCCAAAACGTCGCAAAGAACAGCACGGAAACCACTGCCGCAAAAACAGCGGGCATCAACCAAAACGCTCGACCATCTGCCAGCCACCCTTCTTTTGTGGATGGGTCCAAGCCAAGACTGTCGCCCCAGTAACCAAGTACGTAATTCCCCACGAGCATTCCTGCTCCATACGTTAGCAAACCGACGAGCGCTTGGGCGCTCGTTCTCGTTTCGGGGGGAGCCACGCGGTCGGTGTAGAGCTGCCCAGTCACAAAGAAGAAGTCGTAACATATGCCATGAAGGACAATCCCCAAGACGAGCAGACCTGCCGAGCTTGGAAACAGCCCGAAGAGAACGTATCGAGCTGCCCAGGCAAGCATGCCTACCAGTAGCATTCGCTTCA
>CAYYHV010000520.1:0-5095 GCA_964471695.1 uncultured Pirellulaceae bacterium | reverse complement strand
AACAATGCCGCCTTCGATCAATCCTTCAATGTTGACATTCTTGTAGATGTCCAGCGAGTAGTTGGTTCCTGCGTCGCCAGATACGACAAAGTCGTATTCTCCGTCGGCAGGAATGGAACTGAGTTCGAGGATCACCGTGTCTCCCGCGTTCGTCGCGGTATCACTTGCCAAGCCAGCAATCTCCAGCGTCAACTTTGCCGAAGCGTCGGTCGGAGTCGCAATTGCCGTGATGGTCTCGCCTGCTTCAGCGTAGAACTTCACGGTGTCCGTGTCGGTTGCATTGTTGAGGCTTGACGAACCGTCGGTTCGTTTCGCGATCAAGCTTGGATCAGGTCCGTTCGACTTGAATGGATTGATGACTTCGAAGAACGTCTCATAGTCACCGCCGGCGACTCCGTCACCGTCACCATCAAGTGCCTGACCGAATGGATCCGTGATTCCACCCGAAACGACAGCCAATCGGTATTTCCCGACTTCGAGGCTGCTACCGCCAGTAATCTCCAATTCAACCGAGTTCGAACCGGGCATGTACATGCTGGCTACTGTGACTGGAATGGATTCGTCGTCGGCCGTGCCGGCGATACCGTCCAATCCCAGATTAACCAGAGTGTAATTCGAGCTGTCCATCGCCGTTGCTGGATCAAGGACGCGATCAAACTCAACCTCGAAACTGCTGATCGAGACGTCTTCAGTCGTAGCGCCATTCGATGGCACACCCACAGTGCCGTCGATTTTTGGTGCGGAGAGTGTTTGCGTCAACGCGTTGAACGAGTTAACTCGACCCCCACCCATTTGCCCAATGAATCCAGGATTCTGGGTGTCAATGCTATCGGCAGTGCCGATGAGTTGTGCAGCTACCTGGAAGTTCGTCCAAGTAGGATTCTGTGCCCAGATCAAGGCCGCTACGCCGGCAGCATTCGGCGTGGCCATGCTTGTTCCGGAGAAGAAGTCATAATCGCCATAGCGAATCGTCGATAAGATATCGCTACCAGGAGCCGAAATGTCGATCCCCGTACCGACGTTACTAAAATCGCTGATTGAGTCGGTGTCGGTCGTGCTGGCGACGAGTAGTGGCTGCTCAAATGCCTGTCGTGCCGGGTTCGACGAACTACCATTGCCGGCCGAATTCAGATAGAGCATTCCGTTGTCTACTGCATACTGAACGCCAGCGGTGAAAACGGGGTCTCCGACCCAGCTATCAATGTTGTAACTCGTGGTAACAATCTGAGCGCCATTGTCGGCAGCGTAGAAATACGAATCACGAATGACGTCGGCTGGCCAATCAGCATAGTTGTAAAACTGAATTGGCATGATGGTCGAGTTGCCGGCCGTACCAGCGACTCCGATCCCATCATCGGTTCCCGCGGCTGCGATTCCCGCGACGTGGGTTCCATGATCTCCTTCATCGGGATCAGGTCGATTGTTGTCGTTGATGAAGTCCCAGCCGTTAACATCGTCCGCATACCCATTGCCATCGTTGTCGATACCATCGCCGGCTACTTCGCCGGTATTCGTCCAGATATTTGGCAAGTCAGGATGAGATAGGTCGACTCCATCATCGGTTACGGCAATGATGATATCTGAATCGCCAAGGGTGAAATCCCAAGCCAGATCATTGCTCATAATGTCATGATGATACTGCTCAAAGTAACGAGGATCGTTCGGTATCAATTCCTGCGGGTTTTCGCCGTTGAATAGAAATACCGGTGAGCTCCACACGACATTGGGGTGGTCGATTTGCTTCATCGCATCAACCGGGGCTATCCCTGCTGCCAGTGTCAAGTCCGTCATGACGATGGTCGTTCCATTGTCACGAACATATTCCATTGACGTTTCCCATGACTCGACGCCATTGGAAAGCTGGTCGTTCCAAAAGTCGTCCGTGATCGCTGTCGAGTTGCGGGAATTCAGCGAATCGAAGCTGAATGTGACAACTAACTGGTCATCTCGGTAGTCGTTGTCTTGGGCGCGAACGGTTAATTCTTCAACCGTGAAGGCGTCCTGAGCAAACGGATCGTTGTTGTATCCCGCCTGAACACCGAGATCAGACGCCAGCATTTCACGTCGTTCCAGTGATTCCAGATTCAATTGCCGTTGCGATCGCTGACGGACGTGAATGGAGGGGCGTTTTCCGCGTGCCATGTTGTCTCCTGATAGAGAAGGTGATTTATGAATCCTCGCCTTTCTGTTCCGGTCGCATTGTAATCAGATACTGCCCAAATGTATTGGTGAGACGTGGGCACAAAATTCAAAACAGCGAATCGAATTTCAGGGAAAGATTCTTGGCCGTTGAATTCGTACTTTGAAGGCAGAAATTGGAGTTGGAGTAACGTTAAATTACCCAAGACCATAGGTTGGTCAACTTAGATGTTGTTCCAAACACCGTTGGAGTCACCGAAATTCTTCGCTTCAACACCCGCGTTGTTGAGAATGTTGACGTAAAGATTCGACAGCGGAATATCGTTTTCGAGCCGCAAATGGCGTCCGGTGGTAAGTTTTCCGCCTCCATGGCCGGCCAAAATAATGGGCAGGTTATCGTGTCGATGACGGTTAGGATCTTCGATGCCACCCCCATAAATGATCGTTGCGTTCTGCAGGATAGATTCGCCATTTGCATCCTGGGTGGCTTTCAACTTTCGGAGAAAGTAGGCGAACTGCTCAGCATAGAAGCGGTCGATCTTTGCAATCTTCGCGAGTTTTTCTTGGTCGTTGCCGTGATGGGAGAGGTTGTGGTGGCCATCGTCGACTCCAACCTCGGGAAAACTTCGATTACTTCCATCGTGGGCGAGAAGGAAACTGGCGACCCGAGTCGCATCGGTCTGATACGCAATGACCATCATGTCGTACATCAAACGAATATGATCAGCATAGCTCTCGGGGATTTCTTCTGGGACTTCCATGTCAGGGCGATTGCGTTGTGCGAACTGTTCGGCTCTTTCAATACGCTGCTCGACAGAACGAACGCCTTGGAGATACTCGTCCATCTTCTTGCGGTCGTTGTGACCCATCCGGCGGTTGAGTCGTCGTGCATCATCCGCGACGAAATCGAGAACCGATTTTTTTTGTTCGCGGCGCAATAATCCACCCACGCCGCCGTCACCGAACATTCGTTCAAAAACCAGCCGTGGCCGTGACTCGGGACTCATGGGAGTCGTCGCATTCTTCCACGAAAGATTGTACTGGTACGCACAGGCATAGCCCGAGTCACAGGAGCCGCTGTTTCTGGCTGAGTCGCAGGAAACTTCGAGCGAAGGCAAGAAGGTGTTGTGACCAATCTGGTTAGCCAGCGCTTGGTCCACGGAAATTCCCAATTGAATGTCGGCGCCACCCGTCTTCTTGGCTCGTTGCCCAGTCAAGAAAGTCGCGTTGGCGCGCGCATGGTCACCACCGCCGTCGCGACCGGCTGTAGCGTTAACATGCTCGAATCCCGTCATCACCTGGAAGTGTTGCTTGAGATCGGCAAGCGGTTGAAGACTGGGGCTGAGCTCATAATCAGAACCCGATGACTTGGGACGCCATGCGTCCACATTGACACCATTGGGGAAATAGACGAACGCGTATCGTTGTGGAGCCACTGCGTCTTTTGCGGCAGCCATCGCAGACGATGAAAACAGCGACTCGAACAAAGGCAACGCCAAGGTGGCTCCCGTCGCCTTGAGAAAACGTCGTCGATCTGTTCGTGTTCGTCCGCTCATGTTCTCGCCTCGTTTACAGTGGGCTGATTAACTAGTGTGGGTGCGTCAATCTTGGTTCGCAGTTGCCTCGAGGGGATTGCCATCGCCACGACGCTTCTGAAATGCGGGACTGTGAACGACCAGGCGAATTAGCTCCTTGGCCGTACCTTCGCCTTCATTCAATCGTACCACTATTCTATCTACCGTCGGCAAGTCGTAGTACTCGAGTCCACGTCCAAGCGCGTAGGTTAGCACTTTTTCGGTTATACACCGAAGTAAATCGGATTTACGTTCTTCGGCAATAATTCCTGCCAATTCGGACGCATTTTGAAACGACTCGCCCGTCATGAGGACTCCGCTGGCGTCAATGGCTTTGTCGTTCTGTTGGTCGCGCCAGATTCCCATGGCGTTATAGTTTTCCAAAGCCAATCCAATTGGGTCCATTCGAGCGTGGCACGAAGCACACAAGGGTTTTTCTCGATGTAGTTCCATTAGCTCACGCATCGTGGCATCTTCGTTCCCGTTTTCTTTCGAGTCCTCAAGTTCGGGAACGTCCGGCGGGGCTGGCGGAGCCGGTGTGCCGAGCAAATTGTCGAGGACAAATAGGCCGCGCTTCACGGGAGAGGTTCGAGTCGGATTGGAGGTCACGATCAACATGCTGCCGTGGGTCAGG
Source organism: uncultured Pirellulaceae bacterium (assembly GCA_964471695.1). Classification (GTDB taxonomy): domain Bacteria; phylum Planctomycetota; class Planctomycetia; order Pirellulales; family Pirellulaceae; genus CAYYHV01. Next base: position 748 of record CAYYHV010000520.1, on the reverse strand, counting down.
ATTCCACGCCGATGTGATTCAGGTGAAAAGTCGACTTTGCGAAATTCACGTCCTTCCACGTTGGCAATGTTGTAGTGTTTAGCCAAGCGATTATTGATGATTGAGTATTCAGCCGTAATCAATTCGGTGAGGGGACGGTTCTCGCGTATCAGATGGGTGAAAAACCGTTGGGTTTCTTCTGCCATGTCCTTGCGCAGTTCAATGGTAAACGGGTACCTGCGTCGGTTTTCGCGATTGAGGATGCGCTTGGGCTCGATGTGAACTGATCGGACATCACGTGTTCTCAACCATTGGCCGACGAAGTTCTCTACGAATCGTTCCGAGCGCTCGTCGTTGAGCATGCGGTCGATCTGCTGGTCCAGGTTCTTGCGGAGTTGCTTTTGTTCCGCGAGCTCAAGCAGTTCTTCATCGGGGATGGATGACCACAGGAAGTAAGACAGTCTCGAGGCCAACGCGAATTCGCCCAGTCGAACGACCTTGGCCGGGTCATTGGGTTGTGGTTGAAGCTCCGTCCGGAAAATAAAACGTGGCGAACTGAGAATCGCCACCAATCCTTGAGCGATTCCATGTTCAAAGGAAACCTGTTCCGTTTCCTGTTCCGTTTCGACTGACGACATGGCGAGGTCGACAAGCCGATTGAGATAAGATTCCGGAATAGGACGACGAAAAGCCCTGCGTCCAAACTAACGAAGTAACTTTTTGGCGTAGTCGCGGCGAGCGGCTTTGCGAGGCGGCGGTGGACCATCGC
>CAYYHV010000519.1:2121-5115 GCA_964471695.1 uncultured Pirellulaceae bacterium | reverse complement strand
GCGATAAGGAGCGTCGCGCAGCCGTAGGGACGCTGCCTGTGGACAAAGATTGGTAAGTCGATTGACTCAACGGATGCTTCATTGAATACAACAGTTTCTCATCGCCGATTTCGCATTACACGGCTGGCACGACGTCACTACGTTGTGATCTATCTGCTCGTGGGCACCGTCGCTTCGCTACTGGGCTTGGAGGCTTATGGGCAGCGAGCCCAGTTGGCAATTGCATCGCCACCTTACTATGTCGGGGAGCCCGTCCGGATGCAGTTGATTGTTTCCGGATTCGATGATCAACCCAACGTCGACTTTATCGAAACTTTACCCAAAGAGCTTACGGGACGATTGACGGGGGTTCGTCCCGATACTTCCGTCGCCATACGAATTACTTCGAATGGAAAGCGATATGAAAAAGTCACCAAGGCATTCTATTTTAATTTTCTGATCGCGACGGACAAACCAGGCACATATCGAATCGGCCCAGTGACAGCGAAGCTAGGAAAAGATGTCGCCACGACGCAAGCCGCCAACGTTGAATTCAAGGCAATTGAGGTCGCTGACAATATGTCGGTAAAGCTTAATCTGCCTGAACGAGCCGTCTTTGTGGGAGAGCGAGTCCCGGTAACCATTGAGTGGGGATACGCTGGGCCGCTGTCGAAAGTCCGCAATCTAACGATCCGTTCGGCGCTATTTGAACAATTCGAATTCTTGACGGATAGGGTTCGTAACGATGGTTATGGGCTGCCCATCGCTACAAGGGATGGCGAAATCGAATTGGACGCGAGTGATTCGCACCGCATGTTCGGTGATCAGCGTTTCATGATTCGAACGGCTCGTCGAATCCTCGTGCCGACGAAACCTGGAACTTACGATCTCGCCCCAGTCACGGCAACATTGCAGACGGGTTCGGCCGCGCGCAGTCCCTTTGATCTTTTCAACGACTCGGTTTTCGGAAGTCGTCGGACTCGTTCGTCGCAAGAAAAATCCATGGCGGTGGGGAAGCCACAGTCGTTGATCGTGAAACCTATTCCCATCGCGGGTCGCCCTGAGAGTTTTGATGGGGCGATTGGACAAGACTTCGAAATGAATGTTCAAGCCAATCGCACGACGGTCCGGGTCGGTGATCCGATTACGTTGACAATCAGTCTCAAGGGCGCCGGGAACATCGACAAGATTGGACTGCCAAAGCTGTCAGCCGAAGGCGGCATGTCGGCCAAACAGTTTCGCGTGCCAGACAAAGAGATTGCGGGTGTCTACAGAAATGGGGAAAAGCAGTTTAGCGTTTCGGTGCGAGTCGAAGATGAGCAGGTCGACCAGATCCCGCCGATCACATTGGCCTATTTCAATCCCGAAACAGCCAAGTACGAATCGACTCGATCCGCGGCGATTCCGCTCCAAGTCATGGCGGCTCGAGTCATTTCATCGTCGGACGTCGTGTCCAGTGCAGCCCCAGCGCGGCCTTTGGAAACCGATAGCCGAACGGGAAGTTCGGCAAACGGTGCCACGTTGGCTTCCGGCGCGGACTTGGCGATCGAAACCGATGTGCAACGACTCAAGCGAAGTATGACTTCTGGGCTGACTCGACTTGCGCCCCCCGTGTTTTATGGAGTCGGGTTGCTCTCCGTAATCGGTGCCTTTGTGGCTCGTCAGCGCCAGCAACGGAACCCAGTCGTCGCCGAACGTGATCGGTTAGTCAGCGAGCAATGTAAACGAATAAGGGCGGCTCGGGGGCTGCCGACGAAAGAGGCGGCTGGCGAAATTGCGGACGCGCTCCGCAAGTTGTTGCCGCAGGCGGATGCGACGATCAAATCGGATACCAGTCGTTTAATCGGTGAACTGGAGACCATTATTTATTCTCCACATGCGTCCAATGGAAAGTTGGACAACCGCTTATTGGATACCGCCTCGGAACTTGCGTCAAAGGTGAATTCGTGATGCAGTCTGTGAGAGGAATCGGCTTTCGGTTGGAATCATACGAGCGCATGATCGTCCTATGCTTCGTGTTCTTTTCGCTGGCAGTCTGTCTGCTCCCAAGTTTGGCGATGGCGGATGAGGAGTCGGATTGGATCACGTCGGCAATCGAAGAATATTCTGCGGCGCTAGACACTACGGAACGTCATGAACGAGAGAGTCGCTTTCAACGAGCCGAGACGTTGTTTCGCCAAGCCATCGAGTCGGGTGAGATTGAATCGGCAGATCTGTACACCAACCTTGGCAACTCGGCGCTGCAAGCCAAACGACTGGGCCCCGCAATTGTGGCTTTTCGACAAGCTTTGCAGATTGCTCCCAACCACCGTCGCGCTCGTTCTAACCTGCTGCACGCGCGACGCATGCTTCCTGAATCGAATCGTTATGTAGAATCAAGCGGTTTGTTCGATTCGTTGTTCTTTTGGAATGGATTGTATCCACCGACTACCATCGCCATATGGGCTGGGGGGGCGTTTCTGCTGACGGCTTTGCTCGTCGCAACGTCCATCTATACGGGACGCTCTGTTTATCGAAATGTTGCGATACTGCCTCTGATAGCCTGGGTGGTGTTGTTGGCAAGTTGGATAGCTGGGCAAAACCACGCCGGCAAAAACGAAGCCGTTGTTATTGCCAGTGAAGTCGTTGCTCGTTCAGCCGACTCGGTCGCCTCCGCGCCTCGTTTTTCCAACCCGTTGCCCGGCGGTACCGAAGCGCAAGTTTTGGAACGTCGCGACGAATGGACGCAAATCCAGATTGCCAACGAACAAACGGCCTGGCTGCCCACATCCAGTCTGCAATTCCTCGACTAGCCACAGAGTGGCGACCATCACCCCATAGCCGGAGTGGCGACAGCACCTAGCCATGGACGTCAGTCCATGGAACGAACCGACGTTCGCCCCATAGCCACGAAGTGGCGACAGCACCTAGCCATGGACGTCAGTCCATGGAACGATCCGACGCTCGCCCCATAGCCACGGAGTGGCGACAGCACCTAGCCATGGACGTCAGTCCATGGAACGATCCGACGCTCGC
>CAYYHV010000519.1:0-2021 GCA_964471695.1 uncultured Pirellulaceae bacterium | reverse complement strand
GTCAGTCCATGGAACGATCCGACGCTCGCCCCATAGCCACGGAGTGGCGACAGCATGCCTTCCATTCGCGATCTGTTGGAATCATCACTGGACGGGAGAACAACAGCTCGCTTGACCGGGGAGAATGGAACACGCACAATTCCCTGTGTGGAAATGGGCATGTCGTCGCGTTTTTTTATCGAAGGACAGTAACGTACTTTTGTACGGGCTCGGACTTGACAATGGAACAACCCAAGAAACACCGGTACGCTATGCGGCTTCTGTTCTTGGGTTTCCAATTGAACGCAGTGGAGGGGGCTCGCGATGTCGAACGTGAGGGAGCGGGATTGGCGGGATTCGGCCTCGTTCTGCTTGGCGATTATGTCAAGTCTACTTTTAGCCATTTCGATTGTCGGATTCTGCCTAAATACGCCATTCGACGGCCACGTCCTTTGGCCGAAGTTCGTTGCCGAGGAGTTAGAGCCTGTTTCATTACTCGTCTTGGGGTGTGGCGCTGTGCTTTCAGTTACCAGCGAGCAGTCGAACCGTTCAAAGATCAACACACTGGCTATTTTGGCAGCGTTCGTGTCCTTCGTGCTTTTCTGTTCGACTGTGTAGAGAGATAGCCTTGGCTCGTTGGCATTGCCAGCCGGAAGCAATGGGTGTCATGCCAAAGCGTAAAATGTCTGAACAAGAATTGAGATTGGTCACAGCAAATGAGACAATTAGCAGAGCGGTTTCCTACGTGCATGCTCCGCTTCTTCATTTTGTTTCTGTTCGCCGGATGTGTGTCGGAAGCAAATCGCATCGAATTTGTGATCCCGGATCAATTCAACGGACGGTTCGTGATCATCGAAGTTGATTCGGGCACCGATGTCGATGAAGTAGATGGGACGTTTGTTGTAACCATCCCAGAATCTGGAGTCGCCGAGGTTTCAAGCGTCCAGTTTTTGCGTCGCTACACGGAGAGGCATGGGAGGTGTCGAAGTGGCGGTGCGGTGACGATTCACAGTATCGGAGAAGTAAGCGGAAGCGGACATCCTGTCCGGCACGAGTTTTTCGTTGGCAGCGCGGCAGATGCAAGTCGTTCGCCGATCTATGATTGGCCGGTGAAGCAATAAAGGGGGAATCGATTCGAAGTTAGCCGAGACTTCAGATACTAATTGGAATCGTATTTGACCAACCAAAATGACGATAGCCTGACAAATACCCCACGATCGCGCATCGAATCCATGTTGGCGGAGAATTCCTAGTGGGCCAAGCTCGCTGTTTGCCGTAGCCATAGCTATATTTTTTTTGCAACGGCGAACGTAGACTATCCCCGTGAAGCATATGCCCCAATCAGACTCCGAAGATCTTGAACTTCGCCTCACCGCCTATCACGAGGCAGGCCATGCCGTCATGGCCATCATTGTTGGCCGACCGATCGAGAGAGTCACAATCGCACCTGGCCGGCTACAAACGGGTGGCAGTCGGTTGGGGCTGTGCAAAATACAGAAGGGGCGAATCAAGCCGTCGAAGGATGAAGTCGAAGATGATGTACTCATTCTGTTGGCCGGGATGGTTGCCGAGAGTCATCTCACGGGCCGCTACTGTCAGTCCGGAGCCGAGCAAGACCTACGGATGGCCGAGCGAGTCCTAAGCAATCGCGCGAGAAACGAAAAGCAACTGGAGCGATTGCTTCAACGGTCCCTTGATAAGGCTGAGTCGATGCTCGGCGATGATGTGGCGGCGTTAGCGATCGAGTGGGTGGCGAAAGAAGTTCTGGAGCGTGAGACGATTAGTGGTCGGTCGGTACGGCATTTGTACGAGCAGGCTGAGCGGAAGTTTGCGTAGGCGGTGACTTTAGATTGACCTCTTGTTCATCCCCAAGCGAACCGTTTCCGAACGAACCGTTTCCGAACGAGCTTTTGCAGGCATAAGAACCACTACCTAGGGGAGACAGGGGAAGAGGAACTTCGCGGCGGGGTGGCATTGACGTTTAGTGACATGCTTGGGGTGGCACTGGCTCTGCCAGTGTTTTAAGAGCTATGGCCTTGTGG
>CAYYHV010000518.1:0-5118 GCA_964471695.1 uncultured Pirellulaceae bacterium | reverse complement strand
GCTATAGCTTGACCGATGATCCTGACGATCCATTGAAATGGCAATTTCCATCCGGAGTCGAACTCGCCCCTGGCGGTTATCTGGTCGTGTTTGCCTCCGGCGAAAATCTGCGTGACACGGTTTTTGATGAGTCGGGACGATTCCACACCAACTTCTCGCTCAGCAACTCAGGGGAGTATCTGGCGCTGTTCGGTGGCAACGAAGTCGTCGTCGATGCGTATTCACCAGAATTCCCGCGACTTTACGAAGGCTTTACTCTAGGCCTGGATAGCAATGGCAATGATGCCTACTTCAGCAATCCGACTCCAGATGCAGCCAACGACGATAGTTCGATCGTTCCTGGCTTTGTCGCGGACACGGAATTCAGCCTCGATCGTGGCTTTTACGATTCACCGATTGTTGTCGACGTTACCAGTGATACGCCCGGCGCCACCATTGTTTATACAACCGATGGCTCGGATCCCACGCTGACCAATGGGACACGGGTCGACGCTCCCAATGGTTCGACGACTCCGGTGGCTCCGGTAAACATTAACACTACGACGGTCCTTCGAGCCCGCGCTTTCTTCAGCGACTGGATCGCTACGAATATCGACACGCAGACTTACATTTACCTCGACGATGTCATTGACCAACCCGTCCAGCCCCAGGGTTTCCCAACGTCTTGGGGCGGCGCACCTGTCGCCGATTATGAGATGGACCCAGAAATTACAGACGACCCCAACTATTCGCAGGACCTCATTGACGGTTTGCGAGAAATCCCGACGATCTCGATCGTATCCGACATCGACAATTTCTTTGGGTCGTCTGGAATCTATTCCAACACGAATAATTCGAACCTGGAAATCGTGACTTCCGCGGAAATGATCAACGAAGATGGTTCGAGCGCGTTTCAAATTGACGCGGGACTGAAGATTCAGGGGGGCGGCAGTCGCAATCCCAATAACACGCCGAAGCACAGTTTCAGCCTGCGTTTCCGCGACGCCATCGACGAAGGAAAACTCGAGCATCCACTGTTCGAGGGATCCCCTGTAGAACGATTCGACTCGCTGCATCTCCGAGCCCGCTACAACGTATCGTGGCTGCATTGGAGCGAGCAACAACGCAACAGCGCTAGTTTAATCCGCGACAAGTGGTATCGAGAGACCCTTTTGGACATGGGCAACATCGACGCGGGCCGCGGCGAATACACCCACCTTTATCTGAATGGGTTGTACTGGGGCATCTACGAAATTCATGAACGAGCCGATTCGGCACACTTCGCTGAATACTTCGGCGGCAGCGAAGGCGACTACGATGCGCTAAACGGTGGCAATCCTGTGGATGGCGATCTGAATCAGTACAACGCAATGAAGTCGACGGTCAATACGCGCGACTGGTCGGCGATCCAACAAGTCCTCGATGTTGACAGCTATATCGACTTTACGATCATGCAGCGATTCGGCAGCAACAACGATCTTAAATCGAACGGAAATTGGCGAGTCGCCGGTGGTGGACCCAACAACGCTCCATTCCGGTTCTATTCGTGGGACTCGGAAAACAGTCTCATTGGCGTCACCGAAGGGGCACCGTCGCCTGACCCGGATCCCATCAATATCCTCAGCACGCTTTCGCAGATCGAAGAATTTCGCCTGCGGTTTGCCGATCGTTTACAGATGCACTTTTTCAATGATGGTGCATTGACGCCCGCAGCCACGGCGGAACGATGGATGGATAACGTCAACGAGCTGCACAAGCCCATCGTGGCAGAATCAGCGCGTTGGGGCGACTATCGTCGCGATGCTCATCGTCGCAATTGCGGTTGTGAACTCTATACGCGTGACAATGCATGGATGGACGAAACGAATCGGCTGATCAATTCGTATTTCCCACAGCGAACTGGCATTGTCCTGAACCAGTATCGCGGGCTGAATTTGTTTCCCAATGTGGACGCACCAACGTTTGATATCAATGCTCAGGCGCAACACGGCGGCGAAATCAGTTTTGGCGACGTCCTCTCTTTCGATGCTCCGCAAGGCGATATCTACTACACGCTTGATGGGACCGACCCACGGGCCGAAGGCGGCGCAGCCGTTGGATTGCTTTACCAACCCGGATCGGGAATCAGCTTGACCGAGTCGACGACTGTCACGGCACGCGTTCGCAATGGTTCGACCTGGTCAGCACTGAATACCGCTGACTTTGTCGTCGTCCCTGTCGACGGTTCCATTTTTGTTTCAGAGATCAACTTCCATCCAAGTGATCCTACCGACGCCGAATTGGCCATCATTCCAAATCTCGACGACGATGCTTTCGAGTTTGTTGAGATTGCCAACCTCCACCCGCAGGCGACTGTGAATCTTCTGGGAATGCAATTCGTCGATGGGATTACCTTTACCTTCCCCAATGTTTCCATGGCCCCGGGCGATCGAGGCGTGGTGGTTCGCGACACGGCAGCCTTCCAGATTCGCTACGGCACCGATGTCCATATCCTGGGTGAATTCTCCGGCGGCCTTTCTAATTCGGGTGAGCAGCTGGAGCTGGCTGACGCGCTCGGTAATCGACTGCTAAACATGGAGTATGGCGACAATGATCTGTGGCCAGAAGCAGCCGACGGAGTCGGAGCAACGCTGGTCTGGGAAGGCGACGTCGGCGACGACACCAGCCTGGCTGCCGGCAAACACTTCAATTGGACACACAGCGCCGAGTTTGGCGGCTCTCCCGGCGAGGCTCCGGTTGCCCGCCCAACGATTGTTGTCAATGAAGTCGTGAGCAACGCTTCGCCGACCGGCGTTGATGCAATCGAGCTTTACAATACAGGCTCAGCAGCCGTGGATGTCAGCGGCTGGTACCTTAGTGACTCGTCGGACAATCTCTTTAAGTTCGAGATCCCCAGCGCAACGACGATCGCAGCAGGTGGCTATCTGGTTTTTGATGAAACACAATTCAATCCTAACGCGGGTTCCAACAGTTTTGGACTAAACGGCACCGAAGGCGACGATGTGTGGTTGACGATTCCAACTGCCGGACAAGTCGGAACGTTCGTGGATGAGATTCACTTCGGACCAGCCTTCGAAGAGCACTCCCTTGGCCGCGTACCTAACGGCGATGGTTGGTTGGTGCCGACTTCACGCAATACAATTGGCTGTTTTAATCGCACAGCACATTTCAATGAAATCGTGATCAGCGAGCTGAATTACTCGCCGGATACTCCCAGTTCATTTGCTTTGTCAGTTGATCCAGAAATCACAACGTCAGATCTTGAGTTTCTGGAACTCACCAACAACGGCCTGTCGGATGAGAACCTGACGGACTGGCTGGTCAGCGGAGGAATCGAGTTTGCTTTCCCATCCGGAACCATGTTGGCTGCGGGCGAATCGCTGGTTTTGGTTTCATTCGACACAGGGAACACCGATCGGCTCAACGCATTCCGAACCCAGTACAACGTGTCACAGTCGGCTCGCATCGTCGGCGCCTTCTCAGGAAGGTTGAGCAATTCAGGCGAAGCTGTCCGACTTGAACGCCCGGGCCAAGCCGTCGCGGGCACGGTCCCCACAATTGTTGTGGATGAAGTCGTGTATGACGATCTCGAGCCGTGGGCGCCAGCCGACGCGAATGGACAATCGCTACAGCGACGTTCTGGAATTCAGCTTGGAAATCTTTCCGAGACGTGGTTCGGCACCGTGCCGACGGTTGGCTTTGAGTCGTTTGCGAACGCGGCTCCCGGAGAATTCACCGGGGACGGCACCATTGATGCCCAGGACATTGACGCACTATTTGATGCCATCGCCCGAGGCTCCAATGTGGTCGACTACGATCTTAACGGCGACTCAGTCGTCGATGCAGAAGATGCAAATTTCTTGATTACTCAGATCATTGGCACATTGTTCGGCGATGCGAATCTTGATCGTAGCGTTGATGTATCTGACTTCAACGCCTGGAACAGCAACAAGTTTGGATCCTGTTCCGGTGGTTGGTCCGCCGGTGACTTTAACGGGGACGGCGGTTCCGACGTCAGCGATTTCAATCTCTGGAATAACAATAAGTTCCAATCCGCGGCGAGGCCAACCCACGAGGACTCGATGCACGACTCGCGAGCAGTCGCCGAACGCATGGAAGAAGATTCAATAGTTTTGAATTGGCGAGGTTTTGAAACGCCAGACGTCGATCGAGATTCTCAGAACGATGAGGAGCCGTCGACTTCTCGCATCGACAGCGTTTTTGCCAACCTTGAAAGCATCTCCTAGGTTGAACGCCACTGCCGAAATTTGTGAGCGTCAAGGCCGACGTGGGATATGTTGTTGCTTGTGCTGCTCGTCTTGCCCAAAATGATCGCTCCCATTCTGCAATTGCGAGGCGACGATGAAGCGCACAATTCTGGTTACGTTCTTGCTGACGCTATTCACCTCCAACCTGAGGGCGCAGAACACCGATGGCTTTCGCGAGTCGTTCAGCGTCTATCCCAAGGGAGAGCGACCGGACGACATACGACTTGGGGCACTGAAAGACCTCAATGGCTACTTTCCACTCGCAGCACCCGCATCACTTGGCGAGTGGGAGCAGCGTTCCGCTGAAGTTCGGCGCAGGATTCTCGTAGCCTCGGGTTTGTGGCCAATGCCGGACCGCCCACGCGTTGAAGCCGTCATTCATGGTCGTGTAGATCGCGACCAATACACCGTCGAACGCGTATATTTTGAAAGCCATCCGGGGTTCTACCTGACGGGCAGTCTCTACCGGCCCAAGGGAAAGCCGGGACCTTATCCCGTCGTGCTGTCGCCGCATGGCCATTTTACGAACGGTCGCTTTCACGATCATGGCCGCGAGGAACTGGTGCATCAGATCAAGATCGGTGCCGAGCGTTTTGAGGTCGGCGGGCGGCATCCCTTGCAGGCTCGCTGTGTCCAACTGGCACGCATGGGTTGCATGGTTTTTCATTTTGACATGATCGGATATGCCGACAATCAACAGATTGGCTATGCACTTGCGCACCGACACACGAAACCGCGACCGGAGCTCGAAAGTCGCGAAGCTTGGGGGCTGTTTACGGCACAAGCAGAAATGCGACTTCAAAATGTCTTTGGGCTGCAAACGTTTGGTGCGCTGCGGGCCGTCGACTTCGTTGTGGGACTTCCGAACGTG
>CAYYHV010000517.1:0-5139 GCA_964471695.1 uncultured Pirellulaceae bacterium | reverse complement strand
GCGTCATGTTGTTAGCCAAGTCTGCTGACGCATTCGTTGAATTCTGTGTCGACGAGATGGAATCGAACCCGGAAGCATGTGAGGCCGCGGTCGAGCAGAGCCTTTCGATGGTGACCAGCCTCAACCCGTATATCGGATATGAGAAGGCCTCGGCGCTTGCGAAGCAGGCGTTTAAGTCTGGGGAGACCATCCGCCAGCTGTGCGAAAAGGAGGAAATCCTCGAACCTGACGATCTCAAAACGGCTCTTGATCCTTGGCGAATGACCGAGCCTCAAGCCTGATTGGGTGCCTTTTTTTACCGGCGGAAGTTGCGGATTGGCAAATTTCCGGTGGTGAGGAAAACGGGGTAATTCGTTTCGGCGAATAAAATCATGTCGACTTTGGCCGAAGTTGGTAGCATGAAAGCGTGAGATTTGAAAACCAAGTTTGGCTCATTCCAAAGCGAATTTCGGCCTAAGTGTCCGTGGTATCAACCCAGTCCGAGGACGGACTTGGCACTCCGGACCCGACTTCGTTTTGAAAAATTAACAAAACCGGATTAAAAGTGATCTTTCCGGGAGGCTTGTTTCGATTATGATTCAGGGTTGATCCTACTTCCTGGGAGACGGCGCTCATAGGAATGGACCACGCAGCGCCTCTCAGATCACGACTTCAAATCTCACGAAGTCGTCGCTGAGCGATCATGGCGGGTTTTGTTTACCCGGCTGAATCGAGCGGTGACCCAAGCTGAAAACTGGCCCTTCACTTGAGGCATTGGAATAATGCAACGTCTCTTTTGAACAGGCATTTCGAAACAGGTCCTCCGGCTTCGTTTCGTGAACCAACGTTTCACCGCTGCTTGGCAGCGTAACTTTACTCATTGGAAAGAACCGTAACCGACTCCGAAACCATGAATCTTAAAAAGCTTCGCAACATTGGTATTTCTGCTCACATTGACTCTGGCAAGACCACACTCAGTGAGCGAATTCTGTTTTACGCCGGACGCATCCACAAGATCGAGGATGTGCGTGGAGGCGGTGACGGTGCCACCATGGATCACATGGAGTTGGAGAAAGAGCGCGGTATTACCATTACCAGCGCCGCGACTTCGCTCAAGTGGGACGGCTACAACATCAACCTGATCGACACACCTGGCCACGTAGACTTTACGGTCGAAGTCGAGCGCTCATTGCGAGTACTCGACGGTGCGATCCTGGTTCTCTGCTCGGTGGGTGGCGTTCAAAGCCAATCGATGACGGTCGATCGTCAGATGAAACGTTACAAAGTGCCGCGTTTGGCATTCATCAATAAGATGGACCGAACGGGCGCTAATCCTGACTCGGTTGTCGAGCAGGTTCGTGACAAGCTTCACGCGGATGCTGTGATGATGCAGATTCCTATCGGATTGGAAGACGACTTTGAAGGAGTCGTGGATCTGATTTCGATGAAGGCTCTCTACTTCGACGGTTCGAACGGCGAAAACGTGCGTGAGGAAGAGATTCCGGCTGACCTGAAGGACAAGGCTGACGAGTATCGAGCTGCGATGCTCGAATCGTTGTCAATGTACAGTGACGATTTGATGGAGAAGCTACTCGGTGAAGAAGAGATTCCCGAAGAGCTGATTCACGATATCACTCGTCATGCCGTGCTTTATCAGGAATTTACGCCAGTCTTCATGGGAACGGCTTTCAAGAACAAAGGTGTCCAACCTCTATTGAATGCCGTTACGCGATACCTTCCATCGCCTCCGGAAATTGAGAATGAAGCCAATGATCCGAAGGAAGAAGGCAAGAAGATCAAGATCGAATCCGATGCGACAAAACCACTTGTTGCGATGGCATTCAAGATTACGGACGACGAATACGGTCAATTGACTTATACGCGTATCTATCAGGGGCAGCTCAAGAAGGGCGAAACCTATTACAACCAGCGTACTGGTCGTAAGGAACGTTTCGCGCGGATCGTGCGAATGCACTCTGACAAGCGTGAAGAGATTGATTCGGCTTCGGCTGGGGACATTGTGGCTGTCATGGGCATCGATTGTGCCAGTGGTGATACCTACTGTTCCACAACGGGATATTGCTCGCTCGAGAATATCTTTGTGGCGGATCCGGTAATCAAGATTTCGATTCAACCGTCGTCACGGGACAACTCGGACAAGCTCGGCAAAGCCTTGCAACGATTCCGTAAGGAAGACCCGACGTTCCATGTCATGACGGACGAGGAAACGAACGAGACGATTATCGCTGGTATGGGTGAACTTCACCTCGAAGTTTATGTCGAGCGTATCAAGCGTGAGTATGGTGTCGAAGTCGACACGGGAGCTCCGAAAGTGAGCTATCGAGAATCGGCTGTGAAAACGATCGAGTTCAACCACAAGCGAAAGAAGCAGACGGGTGGTTCCGGTCAGTACGGTCACATTGTTGGTAAGCTTGGCCCGATGACGGAAGAAGAACGTGAGGAAATCGAAGGTGATGATTTGTTGTTCATCGACAAAGTCACCGGGGGTCGCATTCCCAAGAACTTCATTCCGGCTATTGAAAAGGGCTTCCGCAAGATGCTCGAGAAGGGTCCAGTCGCTGGTTATCCAGTGGTTTCGATCAAGGTGGAGTTGGAAGACGGTACCTATCACGACGTTGACTCGAGCGACATGGCATTCATGCTGACCGCGCAGGAGTGTTTCCGTGAGAAGTTCTCGGGAACCAAGCCGGTTCTGCTTGAGCCGCTGATGTTGATGGAAATCGAATGTCCTGAAGAATTTCAGGGTACCGTGGTTGGACAAGTCAGCAGTAAGCGTGGCATGGTTGCCAGTACGCAGACAGACAACAAGATCACGCGAATCGTGGCTCATGTGCCACTTGCGGAGACATTCGGTTACTCGACTGATCTTCGAAGTGCGACGCAAGGTCAGGGCTCGTTCAGCATGGAGCTTTACAAGTACGCTCCCGTGCCGTCGAACATTCAGGCGGAGATTGTTGAAGAACGCCGCAAGGAACTTCAGCCTGCCTAGTGACCCAACGGTCGCAATTTGACGCATTCAAAGCAGCCCCAAACGGGGCTGCTTCTTTTTTGCGCCCACGCTGACGCGATTCATGCCCGAATTCCACTCAACTGCCGGCTCGACGGGATCAATCAGTTGCAGGGCCAATTTCAACCAATCAAAATGGGCCTACGCATTGCCCAGCAGCTTTCTCGCCTTTGGAGCCGATATGTCCACGCTTACTAAGCGATTCATCGTTGTCATGTTGCTAAACCTCAGTGTCTGTATGACGTACGGTCAGGACGAGGGTAACGAGGTTGATGCCCCGGACATATCGGCGGCGACGGTAGTTGACGACGTCAATGTTCGCGTTCAGGTCGAGCCGGTAGCACCGGAAACGATTCTCCCGGAAGCCGATCCTCGCTGGGATCTTATGGGAGAGTTCGTCGGCGATGTCTCGATCGACGGGAAAACGCAACGTTATGGACTGCAGCTACGTCCCTTGGGCGAACGTGACTTTCAAGGGCAACTCTACCGCGGCGGTTTGCCCGGAGAGGAAGGCTTCGAGAAGGAAGGCGAGAGCGTCATCGGCTTGCACTCGAACACATTCGTGGTCATCTCTGGTGGTCCCGCAGTCATTATCGCTCGGCCCGGTTCGTGTCTGGTGACTGACGCCGACGGAAACAAGATTGGCGAGCTGAACCGCATATGGCGAGTCAGCCCGACGCTTGGGGCCAAGCCGCCTGAAGATGCAATTGTGCTGTTCGACGGAAGCAACACCGACAATTTTAACAACGGCAAAGTTACGCATGACGGTTTGTTGCAACAAGGCGCAGACGTGCTGCCGATGGTCCAGGACTTTAACATGCACGTGGAATTTCTGTTGCCCTACCAGCCAACGCGTGAGGGGCAGAAGCGAGGCAATAGTGGGTGCTACTTGCTCAGTCGTTACGAAGTGCAGGTTCTCGATTCTTTCGCGCTCAAGCCTGTATTCAACGGTTGTGGCAGTCTCTATCGTACCCGCATTCCCGATTTGAACATGTGCTATCCGCCGCTGCGTTGGCAGACTTACGACATTATCTTTACGTCGCCACGTTGGAATTCCGATGGCAGCAAGCGTCGCAACATGCACATCACCGTTTGGCACAATGGCGTAAAGATTCATGATGACGTAGCCATCGAAAGCAAAACGGGTGCCGGCAAACCGGAAGAGCCTTCGTTGCTGCCCATCCGGTTTCAGAACCATCAAGAACCGGTGCGCTACCGAAACATTTGGATGGTTGATCGTGGCTTGGCCGTGGGCGGGGCTTTTCCTCGCTATCGAGAAACCGGAATTGAGGTTTCGACGGATCCACCGCAGCCCGTCGTCGTGGCACCAGAAGTCGAGCAGAGTGTCGACCCGTCGCCTTAACGTAGGCTGTGCACTACTTCGTCGGCGAATCCCACGAGTTTGCCGGAATCAGCATCCCATAGCTTCAGTCGCAAGCAGGCTTGAACGTCGGACCAGTTGAGTGTCGTGGTGCCGGGAGATTGGAGTTCAACCATCGCATTCATCGCTTCAGGCAACCGGTAAAATGGAATCCTTGCGTTGAGATGATGTACATGGTGGAAGCCGATGTTTCCGGTCAGCCAGTTCATCGTCGAGCCCATCGTAATGAAGCTTGACGAGTCTAACGCAGCGTCCACGTGGCTCCAGCTTGTACCTCGACGTAACCTGGCCGCCGGGAAGTTGTGCTGGGCGTAAAAAAGATATGCGCCCACACAAGAGGCAACGAGCGAAGGCAGTCCAAGGCCCAGGAACATCACATCAAAACCGTACGTTGACATCCAGGCGAGCAAGCAAAAATGGACGATAATCGCGGCAAGCGCATCGCAGTGACGCAGAGGGCTCTGGAGGAATGGGCGAATCGTCATTCCCCAGAGAAACACAGTGAAGTAGCCGAATAGAATCGTAAGCGGGTGCCTCGAGGCGCCGTACGCGAATTGCTCAGATGACGTCAATGTTGCATACGTGTCGGTGGTCAGGATTGGGTACGAGCCTACGTTGGGCCCAAAGGACTTCGAATTATGTGTGTGATGGTGGGCGTGGGATCGATTCCACACACTCGGCGGATTGAGCGAGATCAGCCCATACAGTGTCATGGCGAACCGGGCGAACCATGAGTCCTTCAGGATGGTAC
>CAYYHV010000516.1:3598-5143 GCA_964471695.1 uncultured Pirellulaceae bacterium | reverse complement strand
TTTCCGTGGATGGTACAGACCTCGGGGATTTGAATTCATCCGCATTTGCCAACGGCAAAGGTTATCGTCCAGTCAATGAGCGTAGTGAACTCGATCGCTGGATCATGAGTGAACTCCATCGCACAATTGCCGACGTTACGAACAAGATGGATGTCTATGACAACTTTGGTGCGGCCGGAGCCCTGAACGCCTTCGTCGACGGACTGTCGAATTGGTATGTCCGGCGCAGTCGCGATCGCTATTGGGCCAAGGACAAGAATGATCAAGCCAAACTCGATGCCTATTGGACCCTGTACGAGTGCCTGCTGAGCACGACGAAGCTGATCGCCCCTTTTACGCCATTCCTGGCCGACGGATTGTGGCAGAACCTGGCAGGCACGTTTGAAGGCCGCACCACTTCGAGCGTTCATCTTTGTGATTACCCGGCTTCAGACAACCATGTTGTGGATCAGGCACTGTCGGAGCAGATGCGGCTTGCTCGCGAAATTTCGTCGCTCGGTCGCGCGGCTCGCATGAATGCCAAGCTGAAAGTTCGCCAGCCCTTGGCGAATGTCGAAGTCGTTTTGGCCGACGATGCTCATCTCGAATGGTTACGTGCCCACGCATCTCTTGTCGCTGAGGAACTCAATGTACGTGAAGTCAATTTCACGCTCGATGCAGCTGAGTACATTCAGTACCAGGTGAAACCGAATTTCAAAAAGCTGGGTCCTTTGCTTGGGAAGACCATGCCCGACGTCAAGAACCTGCTTTCAGCCGCCGACGGTGGCGAATTGCTGTCGCAACTTGAATCCAACGGCGAAATGCAACTGACTCTGGCAGACGACTCCGCTGTCACGCTAACACGTGAGCACGTCGAAGTAGAAATCCAGGCGAAAGAGGGCTGGGCCGCCTCCCAAGGGCGAGGCTGTGTGGTCGTTCTTTCAACCGACCTCACGCCTGAACTGATCCGATCGGGGTACGCAAACGATCTCGTGAGATTTATTCAAGAACGGCGCAAAGCGATGGATTTGGATTACACCGACAGGATTCTTGTCGGCATTGAAAACGCCGGAGATGAAGTCAAGAAAGCCATCGAGGAAAACGCCGAATTCATCGCCGGGGAAACGTTGGCCGACAAAGTACAGTTCGAAGCGATCGGGCAAGCCGAAGCGCAAGAATACACATTGGGAGATACCACCGTTTCGCTCACTGTTGCCAAGGCATAGTACTGAAGAAACCATAGCGCCAAAGAACAATGCCGATTGAATTTTTGTGCCCTAGCTGTCGACGTCGCCTTCGAGTCCCGGAAAATGCTGCGGGCAAACAGGCCCTATGCCCCGAATGCTCATCGACGGTCGCCGTCCCCAATATCAAAGAGGACGTGTCGCAAGCTGAACCCATCAATGATGGGTTCGACCTCAACCCGACGAAGCGATCGAATGCATCTCTCGATACCAACCCATTCTCCGAATCGGTAGATACTGCCAAGCCGGATGGAGAGTTAAACCCCTACGCAGCCCCATCGGTTGGGACTTTTGAATTCCAGCCTACGCAGGGCCCCAATGG
>CAYYHV010000516.1:3005-3588 GCA_964471695.1 uncultured Pirellulaceae bacterium | reverse complement strand
GAATGCAACTCGCGACTCTCGGCCAGCGGTTCGGCGGGCGAATTGTCGACAACCTCGCAACAACCTTTGTTTTCATCGTCACGGTCGTTTTTGCGGCAGCCTTCATTCCGAAACAACGGCCGGAACTTGACTGGATCGCCGGAGCGGGCGCGATAGCCGCCTTGATGCTCATCCCCATCATCAACTGCTTCCTTATCATGCGAGATGGACGAACGATTGGGAAAATTATTGCGGGCACGCAGATCGTTCTCGAATCTACTGGCAAGCCACCAGGTTTCGTCGAGGGTGTTTTTCTGCGAAGCTGGCTCCCGACGATTGCCATGATGATTCCGGGAATCGGCGGCTTGGCTGGACTTGCAGATGCACTTTTCATCTTCGGTGAAAAACGACAGTGCCTACACGATATGATTGCGAAGACCCGCGTCGTCGAATACCAACAGCCGACCGTGCCGACGACTTCACCATTCGCTTGATCTGGCATTATCTAACAACGACTGATTACCCAACTGATGACGCACACTCTTTTCCCAATCGCCATACTGATTTCCCGCAGCGGAACGACACTACGCAACCTCATCAAACT
>CAYYHV010000516.1:244-2995 GCA_964471695.1 uncultured Pirellulaceae bacterium | reverse complement strand
ACATTCGACTGGTCATATCGAGCAACCCGGATGCCGGCGGCATTGAGTTCGCCAAAAACGCTGGCATACCTGTCATCGTCAAGAAGCGTAGCGAGTACACGAACACGGAAGCGTACTCTGTTGCCATTTTTGACGCATGCCAAACTGCGAAAGTCGAGCTCGTCGTGATGGGCGGCTTTCTGAAGCACGTTTTGATTCCCTCATCGTTTGAGAATCGAGTGCTTAACATTCATCCTTCCCTGATTCCGAAGTATTGCGGAAAAGGCTACTACGGAAAGAAGGTTCATCAAGCCGTGATTGATGCAGGTGAATCAGAGAGTGGGTGTACCGTTCATTTTGTGGACGATCACTATGACCACGGTCCAATCCTCGCACAGAAGGCGGTCGACGTACTCGTCGACGATACGGCAGAGTCGCTGGCCGCGCGAGTCTTCCAGGAAGAGTGCAAATTGCTGCCGGATGTTATCCGTCGGATAGCAAATGGCGAACTAGCACGGAATCAATGATATGGATGTAGATTCTGCCCGCCGACTGATATGCGATATCGGCCGTCGATGCTACGAACGCGGCTTAGTGGTGGCAGCCGAAGGCAATCTGTCCATTCGAGTCGATTCCGATGCAATTCTGTGCACACCTTCCGGTAAATCCAAAGGCTATTTGAAACCTTCCGAACTTTGCATCGTTGACGTGAATGGGCAACAGATCGAAGGCGACAATCGCCCCTCAAGCGAACTGAAACTTCATCTCGAAGTCTACCGGCGTCGGGTCGACGTGGATTCGGTAATCCATTGCCATCCCCCCCACGCCACGGCATTCGCCATCGCCAGGGAAGCGATTCCAAGTTGTGTTACCGCAGAAGCCGAATTGTTTCTGGGAGAAATACCCATCGCACCTTACGGGACACCTGGAACATCGGAATTGTCGGACTCGATCACTCCATTCGTGGAGCGCACCAACGTCATCGTACTGGCCAATCACGGCACTATCAGCTACGACACCGGGCTGGAACGAGCCCTCTGGTCGACAGAAATTCTGGAATCCTATTGCCGAACTCTCATCTTGGCTCGGCAATTGGGACCGCTCCAGTACTTGACCGACGACGAAGTTCGACGCGTGCTGGAGCAAATGCGAACCTGTTGGGGTGTCGAGGATATTCGACTGTCCCCAGAATTTGAAAACGAAGACTTACGCCACAATCCAGTCTTTCGAGATAGCTGGCCTGACACCGGCATAGGACGTCGCAGCTTCCTGCCGCCGGATCCCTCCGAATAGGCTCCGGCCATAAAAAAACGCCCCACCAATCTGTGGGACGTCTTTGATTTCTATCCGCTTGGGAGTAGCAAGTCGAAAAGGGTTACGACTTGGTCGTTGCTTCTTTAGCGGCAGGTTTGGCAGTCAACTTGGTAACGGCCTGAACAGCAGCCTTGTACTGAGCTTGAGCAAGCTTAATGCGAGCGTCAACGGAGCAGCAAGTCGATTCCTTACCAATGACGAACAGTTTCTTTTCGCCACTCGTCTTGGCAAGTGCGGCCGCCTTGTTGGGGCAGTTGCAGCTCTCACCGCCAACCTTGTAAGACATGCTGACCATCTTCATGGCTTCCTTAGCTACCTTGGCAACCTTAGCTGCACTCTGGCTACAGCTCATTGACTGACCTGCAATCGTCGTCATTCCCGACTTGCTACAAGTGTGAGTCGATACATAAGTATGAACAAACTTCTCGGTGTGATCGGCAAGCGCTACCATTGCTTTGCCTTTGTCGTGGAACATCTTCTTGCCAACAACATAGTGGATGTGTCCACCTTCAATGGCTTCAGCCATCTTGGCTGCTGAGTCAGCACAGCAAGTTTCTTTGAGGCCAACTTGGTATGTCATCTTCGGAAGTGCGGCCATAGCCTTGGATACGGGGCACTCGCAACCACCCTTATCGCATGAAGCACCATCACACTTGGCACTAGCACACTGAGATGGGCACTTGGCCTCTTCTTGAGCCTGAACGCTTGCTGCGAACAAACCAAGTACCATCGCAACACAGATTCCACTGACGATTCGTTTCATATCTATCTCCGTTATTGTGGGACCATGACTGATCCGGATTGGCAAACAAGCATTTCGCCCGCCTGCATACATCGCCTAATATTCTTGGATGATACAGTGAAATGTCAACGGTTAGTGATATTGCGTGAAGAAACTAACTTTGCTGTCGTATCGCTGCTACCAATGTCAACGAAAAAAGCCACCCACGAATGGGTGGCCCAACCAACTCAAAAGTCGCTTCAATGGGTTATTTTTTTCGTAGCGGTGCTACTAGTGCGAGCAACCCAGTGAGCAAGAGTGCCATTGTGCCAGGCTCAGGCACAGTGATTGCACCGACCATAATGCGTTCATATTTATTCCCAACCAATGCTCGATGTGTCACGACAATCGAGGATGTTTCCTCGCTCACCGTTTCACCGTAGGCTGCACCGTCCTGCGGGCCCAATCCGAAACCACCGCCGACCACGCGTAGCCCGTTGTTATTAGCACCAAAAGGAACCGTTACAGTCGCGGCCGCACCGAACGTCTGTTCATAGAATTTGTCACCGCTTCCGAAGACGATCAATTCTTCTTCAGGATCAACAGTATTTGATTTGACAACGAGATCGAGTGGTTCGCTGAACGTGAACCTCAGGCTGTGGGAACCTGGGCCATTTGGGTGACCACCAGTGTTAACCCAGCCACCACCGTCGTGCGTCGTTGGCACGACGTAGAAC
>CAYYHV010000516.1:0-234 GCA_964471695.1 uncultured Pirellulaceae bacterium | reverse complement strand
AACGTATCAACGTCAAAGTTTCCAATGGATGTTACGACCACGTCGACATCACCAACGATGTCGTTGAAGGTCTGTCCGCCGTTAGCGACAAGCGAGTGATCCCAGCCATCGAATTTGAAATACTCGACGCCCGTTAGGAACGCTTGAGAAGTGGACGTGAATAACAGAGCAAGCAATAAAGCGCGAAGGATATATTTAATCATCGAAGGACTCCAAGATTGGTTGGTTTAAGTA
>CAYYHV010000515.1:0-5143 GCA_964471695.1 uncultured Pirellulaceae bacterium | reverse complement strand
ATTCAAACCCGGTCCCAAGTTCCGTTGGTTCCTGTTCCGGGGCGTTGAACGCTCGAAACGTCGCGACAATTACTCGAGCGGGTTGGCTCGTTCTTTCCAGGGAAACTCTTCCTGCATGCGAGCTGATACGCGGGCCGCGATGAACTCCTTGATCCGAATGGCTGTCGGCAATTGCTGGTCTGTCAGCAGGTCTGTCCCCTGGAGACTTGTGGGGAGCCCGAAGACAAACAGGTCCTGCTCGGCTCGTCGTTCTTCAGCGGACGTCCATTTCATTTTGCGATTCTTCTTCAGCGTCGCGTTGATTCTGCGGATCGAGGAGCTGGCCATGGACGATTGCTCGCCATAAATAAAAAGAACCGAGACGTAGCTTTGCATGTCCTTTTGTGCCATCGCCTCTTTCGCGGTGATTCCTTTAAACGTTTGAGCTGGGGAAAGCAGCACCATGGCCTGAACGTCTTGACCTTGCTTGACGCCAGCCAACGCTGGCCACGACCAATCTCGGGCAGCCCAGTGAACGGCAACTAGCGCGCCGACATCGGCACCGATAATAGTCAGTCCCTCGATATTCAGCGCTCGTTTGGCGTGTTCCTTCAAGAGGAATCGTTTGGCGGCCTCCATATCCATTCGAACCATTGCGGCAAAGTCGTTCTTGCGAAGTCGTTCGGAGCGAATGTTTATCGACTTGCCACCATTCGGCGGTTCGATCACCGTGCTTGATCCGTGGCCACGCAAGTCGGGAACGAAAACGGAATGTCCGCCTCCAGAGTCCGAACTGAGAAAACGGGCCAGTCGGTCAAAGTCACCGCCTCGCCCGTCCAAACCATGAACCAGAATCACGGGGACCGTCGATTCGTCCTTTGGACCGGGGTAATACCGGTAGCGCATCTTTAATCCGTCTTTGATGTTGAGCGTGCCATCCAGGATCGCCCTTGAACCCTCTTTCTCTTTCTTCGGCGTTGGTCGCTGGGCGAGCGCGTCGCTGCTTGAGACCGCAAGAAGCATCAGCAAAATGGCCGCCGTTCGCCATAACGGATTCTGGCAAGCCCAGCGGATGGTATTTGTCATGGGCATTGTTCCAATATTCATGCGGGTTCCTGCTCTTAACGGATTGTTGCCCGGAATGTTACCAAAATTGCAACCAATTCATCCTAAAAGCCGTCGCAAGACGGGTCAACGAATGACGATATCCATTTAGGAGATAAGACGTAATGTCGGTTGCGGACTAACAACTTGCAGTTATTGGGCGGTTCGCGAACAATGGGAGGGTAGCGGACCGTCTAACTTGCCGAAACGCGATTCCTGGATAGAAGATGATTTCTCGCTTGCGAAAATGGTGGCAGTTGCGAACCGGAGAATTTGAGACTCCGTTCGATGACGATGTTTCTGCGTGGGGAATCAGCATCCTCGTCCACCTGGCTATTCTCGTTGCCATTGCGGTCGTGATGCTCCCGCCTGAGAAAAAGCCACGGACTCTGATGTTGACGGCTCCTATGGAAGACACGGCGCTCGAAGAAGTCGACCCTAGTGAGTTCGAGTACAGCGAAGTCACGATGGAGGACGCCGGCGCGAATAGCGTGGCCGACGAAGCTGAGGCTTTGTCTCAGGCGGAGATGTTGGCTGACATCTCTGAAGTTGCGGCGCCTGAACTGGATTTGATGAGCGATCCCATTGCGGCTGATTTCAATCCGCTAACGGAAGTTTCGTTGGGACTGACGCTGAACGACCGTTTGAATATCAAGGGCACGGTAGGCGTAGGGACGACAGGGGCGTCGGGTGCCGTCGATCGTCTGACTCAGGAAATCGCGTTGTCACTCGAGGAGCGGCCAACACTAGTGATGTGGTTGTTCGATCAGTCGGCCAGTCTGACTCGGCAGCGTGAAGAGATTCACGATCGTTTTGCACGCATCTACTCTGAGTTGAATGCGGTCGTCAGCCAACGGAAGGCTCGCGCCGGACAACCGCCATTGGTGACGTCGATCGTCGCGTTCGGAAAAACGGTGAACGAACTGACCTCGAAGCCTACCGACGATGTCGACGAATTGAAACGCATTCTGACCGAAGTGCAACGCGACGATTCGGGCGTCGAAAATGTTTTCACGGCGATTTATGGGATGGCCACGAAGTATCGTAAGCTGCGTACGTCCCGCGCGCGCAATGTGATGTTCATTGTTGTTACCGATGAATCCGGGGACGATCAGACCAAGTTGGATGCATGCGTGAATCTGTGTCGTTCTCATGAGATGCCGGTCTACGTGGTCGGAGTCCCGGCGCCGTTTGGTCGATTGAAAGCGGCCGTGAAATGGGTCGACCCGGATCCAGAATACGATCAAACGCCCCAACGCGGTTTAGTTGATCAAGGGCCAGAGTCGCTCTTTCCTGAACGTATCAAGTTGCGTTTTTCCGGGTTGATGGATGACGACCCACTGATCGACTCGGGGTTTGGCCCCTATGCACTGACGCGATTGTGCTACGAAACGGGAGGCATCTACTTTGCCGTCCATCCCAATCGTCGTCTTGGAAGGCGGATACGCGATCGCCAGACTTCGGCGTTTGCCTCGTTTATGAAACAGTTCTTTGATCCAGCCGTCATGCGACGTTACCGTCCGGACTATGTGTCACGCACGGAGTATCTCAAACGATTGGACGCGGTCAAAAGTCGCAAGGCGTTAGTTCAAGCAGCGAAAACATCTTGGTCGACTTCGATTGAATCGCCACGCCTGCGTTTTGGGGGACGCGATGAAGCCGAGTTGGTGCGCCAGTTGACTGAGGCGCAAAAGGCCGCGGCTGTCCTTGAGCCGACTTTGCGGCGATTGCATGAGCTCTTGAAGCAAGGCGAATCTGACCGCGAAAAAGAAGATGTCCTTAGGTGGCAAGCCGGATATGATCTCGCGATGGGGCGTGCGTTGGCTGGTCGAGTCCGCACGGAGGCTTACAACGCGATGTTGGCTCAGGCGAAACGTGGTATGAAATTCAAGAATGACCGAAACAACACATGGATATTGTCTCCTTCCGATTCGCTGGACTTGGGAAGTCAGCTAACCAAGAACGCCAAGCGAGCCACCGAGTACTTGCACCGGGTAGTCGAAGACCATCCCGAGACGCCATGGGCTTATCTGGCAAGTATGGAGTTGAAACACCCCATTGGATGGGAATGGCGCGAAGATTTCACGCCCATGCAACCACGTCGACAGGGCAACGGCAACAATAACAACCGGATGCGTCGCGATGATCAGGCCCGGATGTTGAACAGGCCAAAGCCGAAACGACCGCTGCCCAAACTCTAGACGGTGGGTCAGTCCATTTTCTCAACTGAGTTGCTCAAATGTGGGTTAGACCGTTCGGCGACGGGCAACCACGAAGAGAAGTAGCCCGAAACTTAGCAAACCCATGCTGCCGGGTTCTGGCACGTTCTGGATATAGTCATTGATGCTATGGATGTCATCGAATGATAATTTTCCGTCATATACGAGCACCTGCGATACTTCGAATGTATCATTCGCCGTCGTTAGGGCCGGTGTATTGGCGGGCAAGCCCGTTGCCCCTACGCGAATGTCACCAAGGTAAAAGTTGTCAGTCGCAGTGGTAAACGAGTTGCCGTTGCCCATGTCGGCTTGGATCAATTGCAAACCACTCCCCGCATCCCACCATTCCATAATGGCGTCGTCGGAAACGCTCATTCCGCTGACTCGAACGAATGACGACGTTGGGTGAACGGCTGTGGCGGAAAGATTACCACTGTCGAAACGGAGCGAACCGTCTGTGGCTGGATTGAAAACACTTCCGGCTGCCGGCGTCTCTGCCGCCAGTGCTCCAAATCCAGCTGGGCGGACGGCACCGTTTATGGCAACGTTGGGTGCGCTATAAACGGTAATGATCGTCAGCTCGCCGATTCCGGCTCCGCCGTTCAGGCCAGCAGCGACTAAAAGGTCATCCGCTCCGCCATTGAAAACGACAGCAGACGTGTTGGTGTCGATCGTACTGGCAACACCGTTGAGTGCAGGGCCGGTGTACGTGATCCCTGTATTGGCGACCGTTCCCAAGGGAACTGCATCGTTTCCGTTTCCACTGATATCGGTCCAAACGCCAGTCGTCGGGTTATAGTTGTTGCTCGCGTCGGTCAGCCAAAGTTGGAGTCCCGGGATTTGCGTGGGATTCGCGGCACTGGCGATTCCAGCAATGAATAATGTGGTAAGCAAAAATAGGCTGTGGCGAGTCATGGTCTTCTACGCTCAAATGGGCAGGATTTGGGGCAGTGTTCTTTCTGTTGACGCAAACACGGTGAAAATTGGTTCGACCGAGTCGTTGTTTTCTTCAGACTATTTGCGAAGGGTGCGTCGTCAACCTGGCAACAAGTGCAGTTGTTCATGGAATCGCATTGCACGTCCTCAAAAGCCTTTTTGAAGATTTATTGCGTGCAATCGACACGCGAATGCATTGCGAGTGTTGCGATAAGTCAACAAGGATTGTGCGATCCAGCCCGGCAATTCGTCGACGGTGCGCACGAGTCGATCATTGTGTACTTGCAGTCGCGGTCGTCTTGAAGGAACTGATTGCAGAGCATGTCGAACGAATTGGATAACGTGAGGTGGACAATCTTACGCTCCATAAGATAAAAGTTACGCGACGAGCTGATGACACTGGCTGTGACGCGAGTCTTGGTAAAGCGTTGGCGCATGATGGTCGGCCGAGGAGACCAGGTGGCCTGAAATCTTAATGCTCGTTATGTCGTCGAATGCATCGTCGATGAGGGCAGTTCACGAGACTTAGCTGATTCACAGGAGAATCCATGTTTGGATTGAGTGTCGGACTCACAGCATTGTTGGTTGTTTGTCTCATTTGTGTGTGCGTTTTCGAAT
This sequence comes from uncultured Pirellulaceae bacterium, assembly GCA_964471695.1. Lineage (GTDB taxonomy): Bacteria > Planctomycetota > Planctomycetia > Pirellulales > Pirellulaceae > CAYYHV01. The sequence goes on along the minus strand of CAYYHV010000515.1, from coordinate 287 downwards.
TTATCAACGGATTTCATGATACAGCGAACGCCGTCGCCACGGTCATCTATACAAAATCATTGAAGCCGATGCGTGCGGTTGTTTTGTCCGGCATTCTAAACGGCATTGGCGTATTTCTTGGTGGCGTTGGAGTCGCTATGAGCATCATCAACCTTTTGCCCGTGGAGACGCTTGTTGACCAGCACATCAGTCACAGCCTTGGGATGGTGGGGGCGATTCTTTTTACGGCCATCGCGTGGAATCTGGGGACTTGGTATCTCGGTATACCGGCTTCCAGTTCCCATACG
>CAYYHV010000514.1:0-5160 GCA_964471695.1 uncultured Pirellulaceae bacterium | reverse complement strand
AACCTGCGAAGCGCATCCTGTTTCCATACGAACTCGCCATTCTCCCACTCGATCGTGTTGGCATGCGCCTCGAGATCGGCGAGGTCAAAGTTACGCGGCAGCCCCATTTTGGTATCGACAGCCATCAACGTATAAACCCCGCAGCGGGCACCACTGGTCGCGATGCTGACTAAGCGACGAGCCGTCTCTTCGGAAAAGTTGGCAGGGAAATTCGCGACGACAAGCACCTGAAAAGCTTCCGCCACTTCACCAGCAGATCGGTTGTACTCCTGGATAGAATTGAATTCGTTGCGCAGATACTTCTGAATCACATTCTCCATGTGCTCCGTTAAATCCGTCAGCCGCTGGTTGATATGAGACGACTCGGTCCAGATGCGATTCGTAACCAACCGTTCGTCATAATCTGCGAGATGCATGAACTCGGAAAAATTCTGGCCCAACCCAGTTGGATCAATGATGGTGAAGCGGACTTTGCCGGACGGTAAAGTCGTGAGCATGCGTAACATTACGTTGCGCAACACGCGAACCGCCTGATCGCGACCTTCGTCGGCGGCTTTGATCAACAGGCTTGGTGATTCGGGAAAAGCCACAACCGCTGGTACATTCCACTTCGTCGAAGGAACGGCCAGTTTCTCGTCTTCTGGCAAACCACCGTCAAACGACTCTAGATCGATAAAGTACTCGCCAAAGCGAATCGCCGGGACGTCGGCGATCGTGGGTTTCCATGTTGCCCAGTCGATTTGGGTGAAGGAGGGCGATGCGGAATCGCAGTGAGACTTCATCCCCGCGACTTCAGTTAGGGCGTCGCGCATCCCCAAGTTGTAGCGCTCAGCCATTTCCGCCCAAGCCGTCGCTCTCTCCGTTTCGATCTCCGTCAGCTCCTCTGCTTTGCGATCCCGTAACGCTTGTTCCTCAGACTCGAACAGTTCCTTGCGGGCTTCGATTCGAGGCGGATAGAGGTCTCGGAAAGGTCGAGCCTCTTCTTCCCAGCGTGAATCGAGCTGTTTCTCAGCCGCACTGGTTTTGTGTTCAATCGCTGCGACCTTCTCCTTCTGCTCGGATTGGATGTCGGATTGAATCTTTTCATGGGTAGCATCCGCCTGCTCTAACTGCATCTTGCGGCGACGTTCCAATCGCGTCAGACGCTGATCGTGCTCGCGTTCCATCGTCGTTTTGGCGCGATTTACCGAATCCTGTGCGTCGACAACCGCAGCCTGCATGCGAGTCAACGGTTCGCGCGATTTTGCGCGAACGACGAAGTGCACCGTGAACCGAGCCACCAATGCGGTAACGGCAGCCAACCCGACGCTGGCGGCGATCCAATGCCACGACTGCCAGCCCATGATTGATCCAAAGGGGAAAACCGAAGCGCAAAATACGACGAAGGCGATCAGCAACGGCCAGCGCTCATCCAGAAACCGTGTTGTTTTCCAAGACGCGACTTCTTGAAGACTCTCATGCGCAATACGGGCTGATTCGGAATATCGTTTCACAAGCTCGTTAGTCGTACCGACTCGGAGCGTACTCGGTGGTGGTTCCGTCAATCGCAGACCGCGACGCTTGAGCATTTGTTGTGCCTGCAGACGCAGCCAATCCATTTGCTCTTCATATCCAGCCACTGTGTTTCGCGTTTGCTCACCCAACTCTTCAGCCGCTTGCATGTCGTTCTGATAATTCTCAATCGACAAGGCACGCGTTTGTTTCCAACTGAGGTCCGCCGTCTCACTGGCCTCCGCGAACTTCGCATTCACGGTTTCAAGCTGAGCCACCGAATCCGACTTGAGTTTGTCGAGACTCGATTCATAATGATGCCGCGCCTTCTGCAGACCATTTACGTAAGCCACATCCAGCTCTTTGGCTTCACGCTCGTAGACTTCTTTTAGCCGCGCGAATTCCGTCGCAAACCACGAGTCGCAACGTTCTGTTCGCTCGTGGGCATTTTCAGCGATCGACTGATCTAGATCGGCGCGCTCGCGCATCAACCGTGCGACTTCGGACAGGATTTCCTGTTGACGTTCTGTGGAGATTCGTTCGTTCACAAGTTTCTTATTGGTGTGTTGGTTGTTTTGGGAATCTCGTATTTGAAATCTCATACCTCATGTCTCATATCACTCCCCCAGCTCTTGATCCCCCAGCTCTCTCTCTGCCTTTTCCATCACTTCCGACAGCTCATGGACAGCGGCCAGCGCCAGTTTAATATTCGGTATCAAGGGTTGCAGATACTTGTCTTCAAACTCTTTTGAAGCGCCGTCTTGCCACGACTTTTTCGCTTGCTGCCACGCATCGCGAATTCGTTTCGTTTCCCGTTGAAGTTGGCCTGAGCCCGATTGGAGGTCGCAAATTTTCATGAGGTTTCCTCGCTGGATTCCGTATCAGCAGCGGTTGATGGGGATGAGCCGGACGATGCGGCTCGCGAAGTGCCTTCCGCATATTTTTCGAGCGATCGAATCATGCGATCAAGTGCCGCGATCGCCTTGGGAAGATCATCGTCGACATAATGAGCCAGCCGAGACATGCGACCCTCGAATTCGTCACCATGATGGCGAATTTGATGACGCCATTGCTTTGTATTGCGAACCTGCTGCTCACAATATCGCAATCGTCGAGTCGCTTCGGCCACCAGATTCTTTTCGTCCTGACAAGATTTCCGTTGCCCCTCCATCGCAGCCATCTTGCAGCGGAGCAACGCGTTCTTGGCTTCGACCAGCCGATCGTCGGCTTGCTTTCGGGCTCGCGGCCAGTAGCGAGGCCGGTCGTGTTCGATCCAGTCCTTGGCTCGATTCGATTCAACCTTCAACGTCTCCAACGATAGCCGCAGCTTTTCCATGTAACGTTTCAACTGCTGTCGAAACAGTCGAATGGCGTCAATCGATTTTACGTTTGCAGGTCGATTCATAAGCACCTCTTTCCGATTCAATCAGCCTTGCAGGTACTCATCGACCTGATCGGCCTTGCGGAGCAGATAAGGTACGTGTCGATCACTAGTTTCAAGAAACCGACCAATGATTCGCATATGCTCATCGTATTGAGCACAAAATTTCTTGTGTTCCTGATCACGCCAGGACGTACCCAGTGAACCGAGCTGGTTGTTCAGTCGGGACATGCGATCACGCAAGTCGTTGTTGAATTTCTTAAGATTCCTGGCAAATTCACGCAGTTCATCAGGATCGACGACGGCTTGTGGCATACTCAACCTTTCAATCAATAGCGGGCACTAACAGTCTCAAATGCCGTTACCCTATTCTACGGCGCCTCTTTTGATTCCGCCAAGCACTGAGTCATTCCGCGACAATCACACCCGCGCGGCTGCGTGTTATGCTGTTTCTATGGATTCGACAATCAAACCATCGCAACTTGCCGACACACTTCGCCGGCTCGACGCTACCTGCGACGACTATGCCACAAAGTTTGTCAACGCTTTGCTGTCGGCCTCACAAGCCGCCAGCGTGAGCGATGTGCACCTCCAACCGACCGACGCTGGCCTGGAGATTCGTTGGCGAATGGACGGCGTCCTTCAATCGGTTGGCATTTTCAAGCCGGGATCGTCGGCCGATCCGATCGCCCGATTGAAGGTTATGGCGGAGTTGCTCACCTACCGCAAAGACGCCCCCCAAGAAGGCAGAATTCGCCAGTGCCCGACCGGTGTTGAAATGCGAGTCAGCACATTCCCAACCCTGCGCGGGGAACGTGCCGTGATTCGCATGTTCGTGAATTCCGACCAACCTTGGTACCTCGACGACTTGGGATTGCCCGGCAACATCCAATCCGTTTGGAGCCGGCAACTCGCCGAAACCTCCGGCGCTGTACTCGTCTCGGGGCCGGCGGGAAGTGGCAAGACCACAACGGCCTACGCATCGTTACGTCAGATCACACGGAACGCCAACGGCGGTCGCAGCCTCGTTTCGCTCGAAGACCCCATCGAAGTCGAGGTTGCTGGAGTCGCTCAATCGCAAGTAAACGCGGCGGCCGATTTCACGATGACCAGCGGATTGCGGTCTCTACTGCGTCAAGATCCCGAAGTGCTGTTCATCGGCGAGATACGCGACGCCGAGGCTGCGGCGATTAGTTTCCAAGCCGCGCTGACGGGGCAACTGGCGCTCACGACGTTTCACGCCCATAGCGCTGCTGCAGCCATCAGCCGACTTCGCGATATGGGGATTGAAACCTATGTGCTGCGGAGCGGAATCCGCGCCATACTCAATCAGCGACTGGTAAGGCACTTGTGCGAATGCAGACAACCTCACGACGCGGCTGACGCATTGGGTTGGGAAACAACGAGCGCATGGAAAGCCATCGGTTGCGAACAATGTAACGGCACCGGCTATCGAGGCCGAGCCCTACTCGCCGAGCTTATGATTCCCGCGAACCTTGATCGCCAAACGATCGAACGATGTGACCCCAAAGAAATTGAATCAGCCAGCGTCTCGCAAGGCATGGTGACTCGTTGGTCACGCGCGATCGAGGCCATCGAAGACGGCACCACCTCTCCGGAAGAAGCGCGGCGGGTGTTGGGATTTGAGTAACCGGCTCACCGTCGTTAACGCACGACTTTTTGCCATGGCCTCGATTCCGCTGCTGGGTAGTCAAGTTGGAACAACGAACCCAAGTCCACTCCTCGACGTACATGATGGAAACCGGCGCGAACCACTTGCCGGTCGACTCTAGTTATCAATAACCCAGCGCGCTAAAGCTGACGAACCAACCAACCCGAGAGAACGATGCTGGGCGGACTTCAATTCTCATTAATCATCCTCTGGTTAGCGTTACCATTGACAGTGTGGTTGGCGAGATTGATGTCAGGCAAACGCATCCATGGAGTTTTCTTGTTTGGTATCTGTGTTTTTTTGGGATACTTCGCGTTCGTAGGTACCGCCTGGACTGCCGATGCAATGATCCAGCAGCGGTTAGACAGTTTTGACTTGAACGGCGATGGCGACATCTCTGGCGACGAAAATACGCCCGAGGCGCAGGAAGCGATGGACGATTGGGCCAGCGATACGGGGCGAACCTTAGCGATTTTCACGGGACTACCCATCACCGGGATTTGGGCTGCGTTCAGCCTAACGCCCCTTTGCCTTGTCGAATGGATTGTTCGGCAATTACGTGCCAAGAAGCAAGACGTCTCGCCGGTGTTTTAATAATCAGTTCCCAAACCGGATG
>CAYYHV010000513.1:0-5166 GCA_964471695.1 uncultured Pirellulaceae bacterium | reverse complement strand
AGCATGCCCTGTTCAGATCGCTCCAGGATACGACAGTGGGGCAGGGCAGCACCACGCCTCAACTTGGCCCCACGGCTGCGTCCTGACACGTTGACTTGAAATATGTGATGAGAGGTTGCGATAAGATCATCCATCCCTTCGGCCACTCAAAGGTCGCAGGGATACTTGCCCACTCAAGACGCCGTCAGCTTGCCCAACATTTTGGCTAACAGTTCCATCGGCAGCCCCACCACATTGGACTCACTTCCCGATTCGATGTGAACCCAATCCAATCCATCTTGATACCCGAACGCGCCGGCTTTTCCTTCCCACGCATCAGAATCAAGATGTTGTTCGAGTTCGGCCTCCGTAATTTGGTTCATGAACAAACTGGTGACTTCTACTTCGACATGTACGTCATCATCGGGTCGACGCCACAAGCATAGTCCGCTGAACACCTGATGTTTTCGGCCGCTCATGAGCCGCAGCATCTCCTCGGCATGTTCCCGACTCTTGGGTTTCCCGAGAATCTGCCCCATGCATTCGGCGACGGTATCGCAACCGATGACGATGCCGGATTCTGTCCGCTTGGCAACATCCTGAGCTTTTTGCCAAGCCAGTCGAGCCACCAATTCTGGCGGAGTCTCTCGACTGCACATTCCACATTCCGCCGTATCTGAGGGCGTAACGACTGTGAAATCGTATCCAGCCTCTTCCATCAACTGCCGTCGCCGCGGCGACTGACTTCCCAAAATCAACGGACCATGAATTTGAACGCTATTCATACCGGGACTCTTCGTCATTCTCATCTGTGCAAAAAACCATTAGGACTCGCAAGGTTTAACACAACGGCAACCCGCCACGAGTCAAACTATTCGCATTGTAGCGACGATTGCGCTTTATGTGGGTGAAGCCGACGAATCCCGACCACTCCATGCGAGGCTGGAATGTTCATCAAACCGATAGCTTAATTACAGCATGAATAATCCGCCCGAGCGACTCCCTTCAGCATCCAACTGCCATGTCATCAGCCCATACCGATTCCTCAGTCCCTGCACCCAACTCGGTGGTGCCGATCGTTCCGCCTAAGAACGACAACCCCCGAACTGGGAAAAATCTGGATTCCCCGCTAAATCGGTCAGGAGATTCACTTCGAGGGATTCCCGGCAAAGACGCACAACGGGACAAAAAACAGTCGATTCCGGAATCGGGTCGAACTAGTATCGAAAAGCAGAGTCCCCACCTTCGTGACACTGCCTCTGCGATGCTCAAAAAAGAACCCTTAAACGTACTACCGCTGCATCTAGCGCCGATCGATGCGTTTTTTCTCGCCGATGATAACCCCCGGTACCCGATGACTTCGATCATCAGGCTGGAATTTTCCGGGCGAATGGATGAAGCTGCGTTTCGCGCCGCGCTCGACTCGGCAACGGCTCGGCACCCACTGACTCGGGCTGTTATTCGCCCGGCCAAGCAGAACAAGCCTTGTTGGGTACATGATCCGACTATCAGTCCACGAGTTGACTGGGGGATGATCGACGAGCCAATCGAACTTGCTGGCAGTGAACAGATTGATTTGCGTCGCGAATCAGGACTACGATTTTGGATTCGAATCGACAACGATCGTACCGAGATGACCATTCAAGTCCACCACGCCTGCACGGACGGGACTGGCATTTATCGCTTCATCGGTGACTTGCTCGCCGTGTACGGACAGCACACCATTCAGGAAGGTCAGCGCTTACCCGATCTGGCTGAGCTCGATCAACGACTGCTACGACATCGTCGCACCCGTTTTGCCAAACTCGCAATCACGGTCTCAACCAGCGACTTTATTCGCTACGGCATCAAGCAGACGCTGGACATTTTTGCTCGGCGCATAACACCACTGGCGATCCCCGGCGGAAAATCCAAGAGCAAGTCGCTCAAGTCGCCGTTCCCGGGTGTTGTCTCATTTCAGTTTGATAAAGACGAGCACAAAAAGTTACGAGGCTTTGCGGGCGAGCATGGCGCCATGCTTAACGATCTGTTAATGGCCGAAATGTTTCGCACAATCGTCCGCTGGAATAAGAAACACAGTCGTCGAAAATCCGGCACAGTCCGTATCATGATGCCCTCCGATTTGCGTGAGCAACAGGACTATCCAATGCCCGCAACCAACATGACGGCTTATACGTTCCTCGGCCGCCATGCACAACAATGTGAAGATATCACGGAGCTCATCAAAGGAGTTCGCGAGGAAACGGCTCGAATCAAACACGAGCAGTCCGGTCGCGGATTCATGGACACCGTTCAATTCGGCTCGCAGGGGCTGCCCGTATTACGCTTTCTACTTCGCCGCAACCGATGCATCTCAACGACGATCCTCTCCAATGTAGGTGATCCCAGCAAGCGATTTACTGCTGGATTGGAACGAGACAAAGGACGCATCGTCGCAGGCAACCTGCGCCTGGAAGAAGTAACCGGCGTTCCACCCATGCGAATCAAATCGCATGCGACGCTGGCGATCTTCTCCTACCTTCGTAAGCTTACGATCAGTGTCCGATGCGACCCATTTGAGTTTACGCCGGAAACTTCGCGAGAGTTTCTGGAAATGTACGCAGACGGGTTACGCTCACACATTGCGTAACAATATACTGCGAGCTAAGTGTTAAGTTCCCACCCGTCGAAGGTCCGGACATGCCGTTAACGCATCCTCTGACGCAACAAATAGCCAGCATCGGGCACCAACTCAAACAAGCCTTGGACGATGCAATCCCTAAGGCTGGCACTGTTGAATTCCAGTCAGCCGTTGCAGCAGCGATGAAAACGAGCCTGGCTGCTTTGGAGGGAACCGGCATCGTCGGCTGGGATAATAAGCAGCCATCCAGCGACTTTTGGGACGCTGCTGCGGAGCTACTCAATCACGGCACTTTGCAAGTCCATGCTCGTACCAAACCCGGTGGTTATCCGGGCGACTTTCGGCTTCTCGAAAAGATTTGTCAGCAAGGAGCATCGACAGACCATCCTTTGGGGCACGCCATGGATGTCTTCTTTCAAGAGCAAGCCGCGCCATCCGCTGTACGCAATCGCTGTGGAGAAGTTGCCAACCGAATTCAATCATTGGCGACTGCGGTTGGATCAGCCTATAGCATTACCAGCGTCGGCTCCGGTCCAGCGTGGGACATTCGCAGTGCGCTTGGTTCGCTTGACAAGTTGGCACGTCAGCGACTGACGATTCAACTGTTGGACATGGATCCGTACGCATTAGAATTCTGCGAACAGCAGCTACACCCATTGCTCAACGTCGAACAACTGTTGACGACTCGAGTGTCGCTCAATCGTGTGGATCGAGTCGAAAAGGCGCTAAGTCGCGCGCGACCAGCGAACTTGATGTACTGCCTGGGTTTCTTCGACTATCTCCCCGAAGACGAAGCCGTCGAACTCCTGAAGTGTCTATGGCGATATGTTGCACCGGGCGGCGAGTTGCTGGTTTTCAATTTTTCACAGAACAACCCCAGTCGCTCGTACATGGAATGGTTTGGTAACTGGTACCTGGTTTATCGAAGCCCCGATTGCCTAAACGCTTTGGCCGAAAGAGCTGGACTCTCCGATGCGGAAATCTCGGTAAAAACGGAGGCAACGGGGGTGAACCTTTACCTCCAAGCCACCAAGAACGTAGGCTAGGATACGCCGGTTTCGCAGCACATAACCTGCTATTTTGGGCGATTCGGCACAGATATTCCTCACCCCAAGAGAGATCGTTTCTAGTACAATCTCAAGGTGACGGAGTTATCCTACTGAGCTGTTGTTCGCTGGAGAATGAAATGGTTTCCTTACGGCCTTCGATTCTGAAGTTCTCATTGATCGTTGCAGTTCTCTATTCTGCCTCTGCTAATGGCGAGATACGAAAGTGGACGAGCGCCAAGACTGGCAAAACCATCGAAGCCGAATTCCTGTCGGCTGATGTCAAAGCCAAGACGATTACGATTAAGGTCAAAGGTAAGAAGCGCACCATCCCGATCAGCGCATTCTCCAAGGCGGATCGCAAATACGTTGTTGGCCAAGTGAAACAAGCCAACAAAGCCAAGGATCTGGAACTCGCCGTCAAACGAAGCGTCACCAAGTTCTATATGATTCTCGCCAAATCCGAAAAAGACGGCCTGGGAGACGTACTGACCTCTGCCGCCAAAAAGACCTACGAATCCAACAAGACTTTCTTTGACCAGATCACGACGGGCGATCGCGGCACCAAGGCACGTGTCAAGAAAGTCGACTTCAAGGGCAAGGACGCAACGGCGCTCACAAGCTTGAAGTTCCGAGGCAAGTACTACGACCTCGATGTCGGCTTGAAGAACGAGGACGAGAAGTGGTTGATCGAATCGCTAACCTTCGAGAATGAAGAAGGTCAGAAACAGCGAATGGACTTTGCGACTGGACAAACGGTTGATCCCGAAACCGCCGCAGCCGGCGGCAATGAATTCGTCGCCGCGAATGGCCGCGATGGCGGGGATGGGTACAACGATGCTGGTGACGGATACGGTCGTGGACGAAATGGCGACGGCTATGCTGCCGCCGGCCCGCCTCCCAAAGGTCGCGGTGGCCCCGGCGGCCCCCCACCCCCAAACGGCGGTCGCCCCCCTCGAGGTGAACGTCCACCGAATGATCGACCCGCTCGTCCGAATCGACCCGCCATGGAAGACTCGCCTCAAGATGTCGAAGGAAATGAAAACGGCCGATACGGTCGCGAAGGCTACGAAGACATCAGTCGTGAGGGCTACGAAAACGGCAGTCGTGAGGGCTATCAAAACGCCAGCCGAGATGGCTACGAAAACGGCGGCGAAGGCTACGAAGAGGGTGACGGCCCCGATGCACTCGCGGATGCTCGGCAACGAGCCGGAGGACCACCTCCGGGTTATGGTAACCGAGGCGAAGCTACGACAACCGGACATGGACCAGCCGGGCATGCAGCAGTCGACAATCACAACGGTGGACACGGAGCTGCCGCGACAACAGCTCCAACGGTTTGGTCAGGGCCACCTCCATTTGCATTGCCGCCTCAACTAACCGCAGTCACCACACCCCACGAATCAAATGAACCGGGGCGAGAAGAATTTCGGTACGACGATCAACCGAAATGGGAGTACGAAGACTCACCGTCGATCGAAGATGGGGCGCATGGGAATCAGTCAAGACAGGGCGCAGGGC
>CAYYHV010000512.1:0-5169 GCA_964471695.1 uncultured Pirellulaceae bacterium | reverse complement strand
CGCTCAAAGAACTGAAGAGTTCCACGGCTCATGATCAGGCCAGCCGCAATCGATTTGTTGCGGAAGCGGAGATTACCGGCGGCTTGGAACATCCTGGAATTGTGCCGGTTTACGGGTTGGGCTACTACCCGGATGGTCGTCCGCACTACGCCATGCGATTGATCAAAGGCGAGAATCTGCAGTCGAACCTCGAGACTTACCACGAAACCAACTGGTCGAAGCACGGCGGAGATAGTGCCAAGCGGATTGCCCATCGTCGACTGCTGCAGCGATTCATCGACGTTTGTCACGCAGTCCACTATGCCCACAAACGAGGCGTCGTTCATCGTGATATCAAACCCAGCAACATCATGATCGGAAAGTACAACGAAACGTTAGTCGTCGATTGGGGACTGGCCAAGTGCGTAGGTCGCGAGGATTACGCGAGCGCCTCGTTGAGCGAAAAAACTGTCGTTCCGCAATCCAGTGGTGACGGAGTTGATACGCGGCTGGGATCGGCCATTGGAACACCTGCCTTCATGAGCCCCGAACAGGCTCGCGGCGAACACGATCATGTCGGGCCTGCAACGGACATCTTCAGCCTCGGAGCAACACTGTTTGCCATTCTGACGAATCGGGGTCCGTACGACAGTCGTGACAAAGTGCTTGATTCCACGCGAAACGGAATTGTGGATCGGCCTCGCGAGCATGATGAGCGAATCGCGCGTCCCCTCGAATCAATCTGCCTCAAGGCTATGGCGATTTCACCCGCGGATCGTTATGCATCGGCAAAGTCGATGGCCGAAGATATCGAACGTTACTTGGCCGATGAGAAAGTCGATTCCCATACCGAGAAACCGATCGAGCGCGCCGGGCGCTTTCTTCGCCGCCACCGATCCTGGGCCGTCGCTGCGACTTTTGCGGCGTGTGTAATTTCGTTGACTTCCATCGCGTTTGCCACCACCGTCCGCAAGCAACAGGTGGCCACTGCCAATGCACTACAACAGACGGATAGTGTTCTGAACTTTCTTGTCAGTGCGTTCCGCAGTCCTGATCCCTACGTGGATGGCCGCGACGTCACCGTCGTTAGCGTACTCGATCGAACGGTGGGTGAAGTCGAGGGTGCGTTGGCCGACCAACCTGGTTTGCGGGCCCACGTATTGCAGGCTCTCGGCGATACCTATTTTCAGCTGGGAGTCTATGACAAAGCCGAATCGACGACTTCTAAAGCTTCGGTGTTGTTCGACGCTACCTTGGGGCCTGATCACCCGGACACTTTGAATAGTCGCCATGGATTGGGCAAAATACAATTTGAAATTGGTGAGTTTGAAAAGGCGACCGAGATCCATCGCAAAGTCTTTGAGGCTCGCAAGCGAGTTCTGGGTGAGTCACATATGGATACGTTTTGGTCGCAGAAGAGTCTTGCCAATGCAACTTCAGAATCTGGCAGCCAGGGTGAGGCGTTCGACTTGACCGAAGAACTCGTCTCTCTCTCCACTACGCATCTTGGTCGCGAACATGCTTTCACCCTGCTCGCTCGCCGTCAACTGGCGAATTGTTACCACGAGTCGATGGATTTGGATTCCGCCGAGTCGATGTACGAGGACGTTTTAGCTATTCAGCGCAAAAATTCCGGTAGGGACCATCCGGATACGATCGGCACGCTGACAAATCTCGCAATTGTGAAGCATGGTAAATCGTTTGCGTCGGATTCCGAGGAACTTGCTGATGAAGCGACGTCTTTGTTCGAAGAAGCACTCAAGATGTCGCGGGATCAGTTAGGAGATGATCATCCTCAAACGCTCGACATCATGAACCGGCTGGCTCCAGCCTATTCGCTTGGCAATCGTATCGACGAGGCAATCAAGCTTTATCGTACGGTACAACAGGCCTATCAGGAAAAGCGTGGGGCAACACATCCCGAGGCGCTACGAGCATCGCAAAACCTGGGTAGCGCACTCATGCGTGTAGGGAATTACGACGAGGCGAAAACGCTTTTGGAACAGTCGCTTAAGCTGCGGCGCGATCACAAGCAGATGGGACGGCCTGCTACTATTCTATTGCGCAATCTTTCGTCGACTTATATCAGACTGGAATTGTGGGACGATGCGATGGAGTCATCACGGGAACTGCACCGTTTGCAAAGTGAGTTATTGGGTGTTCGGAATCTGCGAACCCTTGAGACGCTTGGGTTGATACAGACGATATATCAGTACCTTGGCATGTACCAGCAAGCCGATCGCGCTATTGAAAACTGGAACGCTGTTGTCGGTTCGGATTTGTCGCCCACAATGTCCATGATGCAGTCGACGGCTGCGGCGTTGCAAGCGTTTGGCGCTGACGATTTCGAAAAGGCTCAAACGATGGCGCAGCATCTTATTGAGCGACAAGAGCCTACCAGGGCGTCCCCGACTTTGGCTGAAGCCCTCGTGGAAAACATCAATCAAAACGCGATTCTGCGCCGCGCTTCGAACAGTCAGGCAGTTGCGGATGGTTCAGGTTTGATCGACTCACTGGATGCCATGTTCGCACGTGCGGATTCGTCCAAGGCGTTGCAGTACATGCACGTCTTGATGTCTGCGGAACGAACCATCGAAACCCTGAAGTCGATTGGGAAGAATGTCCAAGCGAACGAGTGTGCTTCGAAATTACGACTGTTTAAATCCAAGAGAAGCTAACCGCCATAACGGCATTGAGTTTTAACATGCGATATCTCCTGATCTTGATTGTCGGAATATTCCTGCTTCAGCCGAATCGTGGATACGCAAATGGTCAGATTTGCCTTCCTTCTCCGAATGACGATCTGGGTGGGACGGTAGGATTTGACCCGGTGAAAGACATTTTCGGTCCTCTCAAGGGCGCCCGGATTGTTCCGCTTCCTGAAGCGGGTGGACTGGCGAACTATCGCAACATCGTTGCAGCCTTTGATGGTTGGGGAATGGCTGGACTTCGTGACACATCAGCCCACTATGTCAGCAGTCCCACTGGCGGAATGAATGAACTTGCGGATCAGCTTTGGCACGTCAGTGCAGTCGATGGAACGGCCACACGACTCGCATCCGTAGTGGATGCCGTTTCGATGTTGCCAGTCCAGATGGACGGTCTCGCGTTTGGTGGTGGCGTCTTGTTCGCTTGGAGTCAGAACAATTCGGCCACCATCGCACCCAGCGGACTTTATGAAATCGACGTCATGACGGGCGTGGCGACTCCGTTTCCATTGACGCAGAATCTCAACGTCGACATCACCGGGATTGACGCCGATACGGAAGGCAACTTGTTTGGTTTGGATAATATCCTCGGCGAAGTCGTCTCGATTCAGATGGATGGTATCGACCCCACAGGTATTGCGTATCCGCCTGGAGTCACGTCGCTCTATGGGCTTGGCATTCGCGGCGCCGGATCGGAATCCGAACTTTTTATGACGGGTCCAGATGGGCAGCTACATCGCTATTACACGGCCACAAATACGTACGCAATTTATAACGGGCCTCATGCTACGATCTTCGAAAATGGTGGGCTGGGGATAACAGAGGTTCCTGAGTTGCAGGGTGATTTCAATGGGGACGGCAACTACGACTGTTCCGATATTGATCAGCTCATCGTGGAGGTCGTAGCTGGCCGCAACGACTTCATGTTTGATCTGAACGGCGACGCCTTGGTCGATGCTAACGACGTCAGTGAATGGTTGGCGCTGGGTGGTGCACTGGAGTTGAATTCGGGTAATCCATTTCTGGTGGGTGATGCAAATCTGGACGGCAATGTCGACATCTCCGATTTCAATATCTGGAACGCCAATAAGTTCACGCTGAACGCATCATGGTGTCATGGCGACTTTAACCCAGATGGCATTGTCGACATCAGCGATTTTAATGTCTGGAATGCCAACAAATTTCAATCTGCTGATGCTGCCGTGGTTCCTGAGCCAGAGTTGTACCTGCCGAGTTGGGCTCTGGTTTTTATTTGCATGGTATTTGGCCGCAATAGGCGCAGGTGAAATCACGTCACTCAATCGAATTATGGGGGCGATCTGTCATGAGTGAGCAAACGACGGAAGAACTTTTGGTGGCAGCGCGAGGTGGAGACCAGTCCGCTTTGATGCAGGTCTTGTTTCGCTTTCACGATCCGCTGTTGAAACATATCCAGATCAACATCGGAGAGAAGTTGTCAAAGAGCATCGAGGCAGACGACATTCTTCAAGAGACTTTTGTCGCGGCGATGCGAGGGATTGGGAAACAGAGGCAAAACGCCGAAGCTGCTTTTCTGGCGTGGTTGAAATCCATTGCGTCTAATCGAATACGTGACGCGGCGAGAAATGTTGCCACCAAGAAGCGCGGCGGCGATCGGCTGCGTGTCGACGCCAAGCCAGACCCATTTCGCTCGCGTGCCGGCAACTTGTTGGAAGAATTAAACAAAGACTCTCGCACGCCAAGCCGTGTGGCTGCCAGTACGGAGGCGATCAGCGCGATGCAAGTTGCTTTGGCGACGATCCCTGAAGAGCAGCGCGAGGCGATTCGACTCCATTGTCTGGACGGGCTCAGTCTGGAGGAGACGGCCGAGTTGCTGGGGCGATCTACCGGTTCGGTGCGGGGGTTGATTCAACGAGCCAAAGAGAAACTGAGAAATCAAATGGATCGAGCCTCCAAGTGGATGAGTGGTTAGGCTGGGCGTTCGACGCGTACCGATCTGATTTCTTTTGCGTTCAGGTCGTTTCTGATCCAGCCAGTCGAGCCATTGAAATCGAACTCGTATTCTCTCGATTTTCAGCGCGCAAAAGGCATCAGGCTCTCGCTCTATAGTGAGGGCAACAACGTTTGTTGCCAATCGAAATTCTCTTTGTGATTCGGGAGGCAGTTATGTTGATTCTCAGAAACGAAAGATCTGTTAGATTCCTCGGGATGGTTGCGACGGTATTGGGTTTGGCGTGCTTTACAGCGTCTACGGCTACCGCGGCGGTCACATGTACGACCACCTCGAAAGGGCAGACTTGCACCGTTGAATCCGGCGATAACGTGTGGGTCACCGTTTCGTGGAAGCAACATCCCCCAGCCGATTCGATAAGCTGCTCTACCTCAGCCTCGGCGTCGGGAGCCAGTCACGTAAACGTTCAGAATCTTAGCGGAGCCGTCATTTATCTGAATACCGACGACGGAGATGTCCTGCAGATCAACGACGGAGAAGAAGTCAATCACG
>CAYYHV010000511.1:1582-5171 GCA_964471695.1 uncultured Pirellulaceae bacterium | reverse complement strand
CGATCACCCTGACGGGAACGGATATCCTTGGTAACCCAGTCAGTGAAACGACAACGACAGCGGCGGACGGCACTTATGAGTTCACCGATTTGCTGCCCGGCGACTACACGGTTACGCAGACCCATCCAACCGAGTACTACGATGGCCAAGAAACTCTTGGGGACGGAGGTGGATCAGCTGGAAGCGATTCGTTCATGGTTACTCTCAATGCCGCCAACAGCTTTACCGCTAATGCTTACAACTTCGGTGAACTTGGATTAAACCCGGCAGCGATTGGCAAGAGCCTCCTATTGGTTTCCGGGGCAGGGTCGGGGGGGCTGATTCCTCCCTTGAGCGGAGGGGAGGGAGCAACTGAGCCTATTGTTTCGGTCGAAGGCAATCGACTGACGATTACTTCGCAAAGTGACTACAACGAAATCCTGGTTCGAGCCGGCACGAGCTTCCATCGCCTAAGGTTAGAAAACACCGGATACGACTTCGATGCTTTGGAAATCACGGAAATCGTAATCAATGCCTCATCAACTGACTTCGTTACGATTGAAGCGAGTCAGCTAGATGATCGTGTCGTCCTACGACCGGGTGGAGGTCTCGTTCGATCCGTTGGATATTCTGTTGAAATAAATCAGGCAAGAAACATCTCTGTCGACGGTCAAGGTGGTAACGATCGCGTATTCTTCGTTGATTCGGCTCAGGACGACCTGTTCGAGTCGACGACGATCGGTAGCTCCATGCGAGACACGTCTGAGAGCTATCTCAATCACGCAGTCCGGTTTGAACTGATCACCGGAAATTCAATCGTTGGCGGTTCTGATGTCGCGAACCTGGTTGATACGGACGGGAATGACAGACTGAACGCAACGTTAGGGTTTGCCACATTCAGTACTCCAGATCGAGAGTACCGCATGAACAAGTTCGAGTCGGTTGAGATTCGCCAACAGAATGGCGGCGAAGATTTCATTGTGCTCAATGACTCCCCCATGCCCGACACATTGACCGTCCGTTCGGGACAGACTCGTTTTGCCAATGAGCAGTATGATGTGACGACGGTAGGCTTTAACCGCGTGGCAGCATACTCTCGTAAATCAACCGATGATCGTGCAACATTCTTTGACAGCACTGGCGATGATGTTTTCGTCGCTAAAGCAGACTATGCCCGACTGTCAACGGAAACCGGGCGATTCGAAGCAAGCCAATTTGCTGTGACGGAAGCCTATGCTCTAAGTGGAGGCAACGATCGAGCCGAGCTGTTTGATACTCCAGAAGATGATCAGTTTGTGGCACGCGACAACTACTCACTCCTGTCGAACAGTGAGAGTACCATGCGTGCGGTGAACTTCGAACTCGTTACTGGGTATGCCAATCATGGAGGCGATGATGTTGCTTTGCTATACGGTAGCGATGGCGACGACCGGTTTGTCGCAAATGGAGGTTTCGCTGAAATATCACGTGCAAATCGCCGTGTTCGTAGTGTTGGATTCGAACGGGTGCTTGGCGAGTCACAAGGACGTGGAAATGATCTGGCAATCTTTCTGGGTTCAACTGGGCAGGACATCGTTACCAGTCAACAAAGCAACGTAAGGCTTGATTCGACGAACGGCTCGTTCAACGCCCGGCAGTTTAGTCACGTTTTCGCGCTCGGCGGAGAGGCTCATGACGAAATTGTCTTCGAGAACCTGTCCGACGATGCGGAGTTGCGAGCCGCCGCCATGACAGTACAACTCAACGCATCCTCTCGCTCTATACGCGCCATCGACTTTGGAATCGTTCACGCGAACGCGGATGAGGATGCGACTCCCATGAGCGTTCTGGATGCCATCGATTTTGTTTTCCATCAAAACGGCACTTGGCTGACTAGCTAGTTTACTTGGCTCTGCCCGTCCCTACAGGAATCGAATATGCCAAATCGGGATAAGGAAAAATCCAGAAGCGTTTTTGAAATCGGCTGTCCCTTCGGTCGGTTGATCATAACGCTGATCGTTTGGATCTCGATCGGCATCCCCGCTTTTGCGCAAGCTGGTGCCCGTGACGAGCTGTTAACTGATCGCTGGATGTCGATCCCCGCAAACACCGAATGGAATGGCGCAGAAAACGGCACATCGTTCAAGAAACTTTGGGAGCTTTATCACCCTGAATCTTCTAATTTGCTTTATGGTATAGGTAATTCCGATTCGACTCGTTCGCCAACGCAAGTTCTCCGCAAGTCTTTATCCTCGTCGTCACTATTGGTGGAGGGGGAAGACCAATATGCCTCTAGTTCCGAACGCCCGGATACGTCAAACACCTCGGCAACACCAACTGACTTTTGGGAAGACAATTCGAATCCGCCAAAGGCATGTGGGACTTGTTCCACAAGTCCTTGCTGCTGCGAACCATGTTGCCCCCCGTTGTGCGGTTGTACTCCGTGTGGGCCACGTAACTGGCTTCGAAGTGAGTTGCTCTCATTGTGGATGGGTGGGTATCGAATCCCACCGTTACTGACGTCGAGTCCAGCCGGAACTCCGGGCGGACAGGCGGGGGTCTTGAACCAGCCAACGACAACCGTTCTTCTTGGCGATCAGCTTATTGGCCGTGGAACGAATTTTGGAGCCAGATTCACTGCTGGGCACTGGTTTGATGACTGCCGTACTTGTGGAATTCAGGGAGAGCTCTTCGGTGTTGGACGGGACCGCAACTATTCCTACCCGAGCCCCGACGACGGGTCGATCCTTGCTCGTCCCTTTTTCAACACCGACCCGGCTGTGAATGCTCCCGACGCCCAAATCCTGCATCTTGACGGAACAGCAGTTGGGTCAATGAATTTTGAATCGAGCTCGAGTGTACTGTCTGCTGCGCCATCTTGGCGAAAAAACCTCCGTTGCTGTAGTGACCCTTGTTGCCCAGGTGAGGCGCGCAGAATAGATTTGCTTCTTGGGTATCGCTACTTCCAAGCAAACGAGCAATTCTCAGCCATTGAAACTATCGAGCCTCAGGGAGCAACTTGGGTTCCCGGAACCCAGTACATTCTGACTGATCGCATTGAAACCCAAACGGACTTTCACGGCTTAGAGTTCGGAGCCAACTGGGTTCGTCAGCGCAACTGCTGGTACTATGACCTCACCAGCCTCATTGCAGTCGGCACTGTCCGACGACAAGTCGATCTGTTTGGTTCAACACAGACGATCGTTCCGGGGCAACCTGACTCGATTCTGCCCGGTGGATTCCTGGTTCAGGCTGAAGAAGTGGGAAGAAGAGCGCAATCCAATCTTGCCGTCTTACCACAAATCCGCGGCAAGATTGGTTATTGGCTACGACAGAACATTCAAGTTTCGTTGGGATATGATTTCCTCTATCTCAGTAGTGCTAACCGTCCAGATTCTTATATGAATACCGTCTTCGATGGCTCGATGCTGGGTTTAGGGAGCGCAACAATGACAGGGCCACCAGAGCGTCCCTCTCGTGGTCTCTTCGTTCACGGGGTGTCCTTGGGTTTGCAGGTGACGTTCTGATTGTTTTGGATCTACATCGCACCTTGCAAATTGGGTTGGAGAATATCGTCGGAATGGCGCTGTTCGTGATGCTTTTCCCGTGTTCGTAATCTAACGGTCATAAG
>CAYYHV010000511.1:0-1572 GCA_964471695.1 uncultured Pirellulaceae bacterium | reverse complement strand
GACATTGGCTTCGAATTATTCGCCGACGAAGCCAGCGAGGTTGCAGTCGATGGACGTGGTCACGGATGCAACGTCTTGCGAGACAGCATCTGCCGAACACGCGAGTTATTCACCCTTATCCAATCCTTCGTTCCCGCGCTCGACTCAAGGCAGGAGCCGTATGAGTGTAATTCCTCACGTACGGATCTGTGCGGGGCGCCGGTAACGGTGGTCCCTACCGTGCTCCCCTAGTATTCCCGGTGTTTTCTGATTATTTGAATACGCGGACGGCATGTAGCGTTGAGGACGATTCGAAGTGTCACGACCTGAGTAGTTAACGCGCGTCTTTGTCCTGCGCAAGCTGTTGGCTGCGTCGACCAACGCTTACGACGTCGCATGTCGCATGAGCTACCTCTTGGTTCACCCCCCTTGAAGAGTACGTCTTCAATTGGAAGGCCGCCGAATCGCAAGTCTGATCGGACTCGCTAGCGAGCGAAGATGTCTAATGAGAGTCAATCTGACTCGACTCACGTATTTACGAGTCGCGTTGATACCATTGCGTCAACAAGCGGTCTGATAGCCGGGGCTAACTGAAGTTATAGCCTTTGAAAATCTGAAATGCCGAAAATCCAACGGAATAGACAAACAGACAAGTTAATATGGTGATTCGCGCATCTATCGACAATTGCTGGCTGACATCCGAGCCAAAGAACGCGACGGGAAGAGTGAATAGAGATAGCGGCAAAGCAACCAACAACGATGGCGTCGCGTGTTTTGGTGGATTCACTTTTAAACTTCAGAGTTGTTGCAGATGAGTGGTGTGTGCTTTTCGCCCAGGTGTTTGACACTTGCTTTCCAGATCGCCAAGTCGACTTCGTCGTAACTTGTCTCTTTCGTGAGATTCTGCCAGATCAAGCCCGATTCTAATGCGTCGGTCAATCGCTGTTCATCCTCGGGCATAACGTCGCTACTTAGTAAAATCCGACTGGTAGCAGGCGACAAATCTCGTACACGAGAAAGAAAATCAATCCCGTCAATTCTAGGCATGTATAGGTCACTGACGACCACTGAGAATACATCGCCCGTAACGAGTTCCAGTGCGGCCGCGCTACCCTCGATGATGGTAGTTTTGTAGGATTCTTCGCGACCTTGGGTCGCCGCGACAGCGTGCCGGAAATACTCGTCAATGCTTACCAAAAGAACATTCATGTTTTGCTCCAATTGCTTGTGAATCGACGGCACGTGCCGCATACTCAGACAATGTCGATGGGGCACTACTGACCTTAGGTGACAACAAGTGAGCGATCTGGCCACGCTATCAAGAGTAGGCCAAGAAGACTGCAACAGACAACAATCTAGAAAAGAATTCTTAATAATGGCGGTATCATGGATCACGACTGCCGTCTGTCGCTTGCCCGGAATGCGGATCCGAAACTTGCCCAATTGTTGTTTAACGCACGTATGAAGGGACGGCTCAGATTCTGCAGAGTTGTTGTTGTCGGAACAACCCAATCTCTTCTTGCGCTGCCGGACATCTTCATTGGCTCTATTTCAACCCTGCTCGAAGGTCGGAGATGTGAGGTGGCCCAGACT
>CAYYHV010000510.1:3673-5188 GCA_964471695.1 uncultured Pirellulaceae bacterium | reverse complement strand
ACACTGGCTGGACTTGGTACGCTACGCAGAATCACGAGGGCACGAATTTGACAACGATACCCCCAACGCATTCCAGTACCGCGACTACGTCATTCGAGCATTGAACGCCGACCTGCCATACGATCAGTTCGTTCGCGAACACATTGCAGGCGACCTGCTTGAGCAACCTCGCATTCATCCAAAACAGGGATTCAACGAGTCTATTCTGGGAACCGGTTTCTGGTTCCTTGGCGAATGGGTGCATTCACCGGTCGATATTCGAAAAGATGAATCGGATCGTTTTGATAATATGCTCGATGTGATGTCGAAGACGTTCCTTGGCGTGACCGTCGCGTGCGCTCGCTGCCACGATCACAAGTTCGATGCGATTTCCACTGCCGACTACTACTCGCTGTCCGGATTCCTTCAGAGCAGCGACTACCGCCAAGTTCGGTTCGAGTCGATGGAGCAAAACAGCCGCGTTGCTGATCAGCTTGCTGCGGTGGACAAGCAGTATCAGCAAAAGATTGTAGAGTTCCTCGAAGAACAGGGAATTAACGCGCCCGCGCCCGTTCAGCCGGTCGAGCATGCAGCCGTCATCGTTGACTATGCGAACGCGCAACCACACGACTTCATGCAGGACGGCTTCATTTTCGGGCAAGCTCCTCGGAGAGCAGGTTTGCCCTATCTCGACTCGCCGCATGCCGCGTTGGCTCAACAATCCGACCCCCAATCGGCAAAGAAGCCGAAAACTGCAAAAAGTAAAAAAGCCGCCAACGAAGACTCTGAAATCGAAGCCAAACAAGATCGACTGCCGCCCGCAGGCCAACACGAACCGCGTGTTCAGATTGCCACATTCGGAGCGGCCGTTAACAATCCGATCTGGCACGGACTTGAATCTATAACCGCTGGCGCGATCCAGGACCGCAGCGCTGTCGCCAAATTACCCAAGAGCGGACGAACGCTGCGTTCCCCTACGTTTGAACTGAAACACGGAAGCGTCAATTGCCTTGTCAATGGTGCAGGTCATATCGTCGCATGCGTTGATTCCCATCGGCTCGTCGCCGGGCCGCTGCACCAGCAGACGATCAAGCAAATCAAAGCCGGTCAGGACTGGGTCGGTCTTGATTTGACCCGGTATATTGGCCACCGACTGCACCTTGAGTTCGTTCCGGCAGCAAACCAACAACTAACGGTTCGGCTCATCACTCAGGGTCTGAATCGTGAACAAATGGCAGAGCTTGATCGCCGTCTTGATACCCAAGCCAAGCGTTTCCGGAAATACGCGACTGCCGCACAATCCAAACTGAACAACGAAAAAGTCCGCCAGTTCGCTAGAGACTGGCTGAAAGACCGACAGCAACTTGCCGAACAAATCGTCCGCAAGTCACACGTCGCTCCCGCCATGCTAGATGGAACCGGCGAAGACGATCGGATTCTCATTCGTGGAAACTCATCGAAACCGGGTGACGTCGAACCTCGACACTTCCTGACCGCGATCGCAGGCAACTCGCCGATGGAGATACACGTCGGCAG
>CAYYHV010000510.1:0-3663 GCA_964471695.1 uncultured Pirellulaceae bacterium | reverse complement strand
CGCCGATCAAATCAACGATCCCGCCAACCCACTCGCATCGCGTGTCATTGTTAACCGCATTTGGCACCACCTGTTGGGGCGAGGCATCGTGCCGACCGTTGATGACTTTGGTGTTCTCGGGCAGCGACCTACACACCCGAAACTGCTGGACCATCTGGCGACTCGGTTCCTCAATGACGGTCGCAGCATCAAACGCATGATCAAGTACATCGTGCTGTCACGGACGTATCAGATGTCGAGTCACTTTGACCCGCAGTCGATAGCGACCGATCCGACAAATAGACTATGGCATCATTGTCCCCCACGACGACTTCAGGGAGAAGTCATTCGAGATTCTTTGCTGGCTGTCTCGGGGCGATTCGACCGTACCGCCTTCGGTCCACCGGTACCCATTCACCTGACATCGTTCATGGACGGTCGCGGTCGCCCTGGCACCAGTGGCCCGTTGGACGGCAACGGCCGGAGGTCGATTTACGTCGCCGTACGCCGCAACTTCCTTTCACCGTTCATGTTGACCTTCGACACACCGGCACCATTCAGTTCGATGGGCCGTCGCAACGTGTCCAATGTGCCAGCCCAGGCGTTGATTCTGCTCAACCATCCGCTCGTCGTTGAACTGTCGGGCGAATGGAGCATGCGAGCATTGGAGCGCATTCCGGGAACGGACGACGAAGCGATTGCTGGACGCACCGAATGGATGTACCAATGCGTGTTTGGCCGGCGGCCAACATTGCAAGAACACGATACGGCAACATCGTTTATCAGGTCACAAGCCTCTGAGCGTGATATCAAATCTGACAACGCCGAACTTTGGGCAAGTCTCGCGCACGTACTCGTAAACACGAAGGAGTTCATTTTCCTAAGATGACCAGCCCCATCGCATACCCTTGTCAGCGCTACCAAACGCAACCTACAACGCGACGCGAGATGCTCGCAAGGTGCGCTAGCGGTTTTGGTGCTCTGGCTCTCGCCGCACTGCGAACCAATCCTGCGTTCGCGAGCGATGAAACCGTTCGGCTCGAGCCGGGATTTGCAGGGCATGGTCCGCATCACAAAGTACGCGCCAAAAACGTGATCTTTCTTTACATGGATGGCGGCCCTTCGCAGGTTGATACGTTCGACCCAAAGCCACTGCTTGATAAGCACAATGGCAAGGACCCCGGTAAGTTGTTCGATGTCGAACCAACCCAGTTCAATAACAACGGCACCGTGCTTGCAAGTCCATGGAAATTCAAACAGCACGGTGAATCTGGAATCCCCGTGAGCAGTCTGTTTCCGCACGTCGCGGAATGCGTCGATGAACTTGCCGTGATTCGATCGATGACATCCAAGTTCCCCGAACACACATTCGCGAACTACTTCTTGCACACAGGTAGCGGGTTGCAGGGTCGCCCCAGCATGGGGGCGTGGGTGAATTATGGACTCGGCAGCGAATGCCAGAACTTGCCCGGCTTCGTCGTTCTGAACGGTGGTCTGATTCCGCCAGGTGGTCTCGATTGTTTTGGCAGCGGCTTCCTTCCTGCCAGTTATCAGGGTTCCGTCTTCAAGCCGTCTGGCGCGGGCGTCGCGAATATCCAACCGGCAAAAGGAACGTCACAGCAGCAGCGTGAAAAACTTGACCTCATCAGTCAGCTTGATGGGTTGGCAACCCAACAGTTTGGCAAGCACGACAGTCTGGAATCGGCAATTAAGAATTACGAATTGGCTTATTCGATGCAGATGGCGGTGCCGGAGGTCATGTCAATTGACAAAGAGCCCGCCCATCTTCAAAAGATGTATGGCATGGAATCCAAATACGAACCGACTCGTATTTACGCCGCCCAATGCCTGATCGCACGCAGGATGTTAGAACAGGGTGTTCGCTTCATCGAATTGACTTGCCCGCAAGTTGGCGGAGACCGCTGGGATCAGCATGCCAATCTAAAACAGGGGCATGAAAACAATGCCCGTGCGGTTGATCAACCCATCGCCGCCCTACTGAAGGACCTCAGGCAACGCGGACTGTTGGACGAAACACTGGTCGTATGGGCCGGAGAGTTTGGACGGACTCCCTTTGCTCAGGGAAAGAATGGACGGGACCACAACCAATTTGGATTCACCGTTTGGATGGCGGGTGCCGGAGTAAAGCCCGGCTTCGTTTATGGCGCGACAGACGAATGGGGATATAAGGCGATCGAGAACCGAGTCGAAATGCACGACTTGCACGCGACGATGCTGCACTTGATGGGAGTCGATCACACACGTTCGACGTTTCGTTTCAGCGGTCGCGACATGCGGCTTACCGACGTCCATGGCCACGTGATTCATGACGTGATCGGCTGACTTTGCAGGACTCAGTTCAAGCCTCAAGGGATTCACGGAACATCTCAAAGTGTGGAATGTCGTCTTCGAGATACTCGGAACCGGTTTGTCTAAAACCGAAGCCTTCATAAAACGTCTTCAGGTAGCTTTGGGCAGAAATACGAATGCCCAAGGTGGGCCATTGCAATTGGCAACGATCGATGGCTTCTCGCATCAGTCGCTTTCCCAACCCTCCACCGCGGGCTGTGGGAGATGTGATTACCCGACCAATACTCGGTTCGGCGAATCGCACGCCGGGAGGCACCAGCCGCGCGTAGGCGATGACTATGTTGTCACGAGTCGTCCACAAGTGATCGCACTGTTGGTCGAGATCGTCGCAATCCTGGTACGGACAATCTTGCTCCACCACGAAGACTTCGTTGCGAAGCTGCAAGATGGCGTATAACGCATCCGTACTGAGTTCAGCCCAGCTGACCATTGTCCATTGAATCGATTCAGTCACGTCGGCGGCTTATGGGGTTGGGACTTTGTCGGGAATCTTTTCGGGGACTTCCTCCAGCGACCAATCACCCTTCTCCGTCTTCTTGGGTTTAGCCGGTTGGCCCAATTCGAGCTCGATCTGGCCATTATTTGGCTGGGTTTCCACTTCTTCGATAGACCAGTCGCCACGTTTTGTCGAGTCATTCACGGGATCGGTGCCCGTACTATCGACCTCTTCAATTGACCAATCGCCAGAGTCCGCGGCTCGCGCTCGCCCCTGCCCTGTTGTGCCGGGCAGACTTGGTGCAGGTGAGATGGGTGGCAAAGTCGTCGAACCTCGGCGTCCATCGGGAAAACTCGACCCCGTCGAGCCGTTGTCGCCACCGGGCATAGCGCCCGGTTGTTCGGGAGCACGCGATCGAAAGATGAACATCGCAATCCCGAAAACAATCATCATCAATAGCAACCGATTGCTGCAACCGCCGCGGCGCTGTGGCGCCGTTTGATATTCGAAACCGCCGTTGTTATCTGGAAAGTTCACCTTTGGCTCCTCGTTCGAAGTTCGCCATCATTTGAAGCGATTTAAGCTCGATCCATCTCAATTTCGCCAATGTCGGCTTTTTCCGGAGCACCGGGACTGACTCGTAACGCCCCTTCTACAGCAACCGGACGATACCCCGGCGCGGCCGCAACCAGACTGTAAGCTTGGCCCTTGGGTAGCTGGTGGGGAAACTCGAACGAGCCGTCAGATTCCGGTTGGGCCGACGTAAATATCATCGAGTTATCCTGTGTTCGCATAAACTCTCGCAAAGGCGCGTTGGGATTCAATACAATCACGATCCCTTCGTTGACTGGCCGACCGCTTCTTGCGTCCACCAACTT
>CAYYHV010000509.1:0-5240 GCA_964471695.1 uncultured Pirellulaceae bacterium | reverse complement strand
AATCCTGAGAAAAAGTCTTTGGCTGCGTACGTGGAGACGATGGCTCCTTCAGGCCGATTCCCGTAGTTGATCGGAGACGCGATGATGAGCAGGTCATTGGTAACGCCGGCATAGTCCCTGCCGGACATCACGACGGGCAGCCATTTGGGACGGGACACAAGAAACTCATCGCGATCGTCAAACTTGATTGCAATCGGGTCCCCGCGGTAATTTGTCATTGCGACGTTTCGCATCCGCGCGCCTGGAAGTTCCAGTGAACCTACAAAAGACTGAAGCGTCGAGTGTCGGTGATCGAGGTCGATGATACCGTTGATGACGAGGTCATTACTCGAGATGGCAGCACATGCCTCGGTGACGAGCGTCAGCTGTTGGTGGATTTCTTTCGCGGAATGATCTGCGGAAGCAATGACGCGATCGACAATCTGCTGGTGGACCTGACGACTGACACTTCGATAGGTGAAAAAGCTATTCGCGAGAACCAGTAGTGTCGCAATCGGAAGGATACGGAGGAGTATCTGCCGTCTGAGATGGGGTGGGTGTGGCATAGCGATCACTTGCCTCGCTTGCGGGCGTGAATCGGTACGATGGCTCCACGGTCGTCGTAACGAGCCAGGATGAAGCTGGATGCATCGAGAGCGTCATGGTCCGTTGGAGTGAAGGGCCGTTCATAGTCCCGGATGACGCCACGGATGTTGGTTAGATGTTCCATGGCATTTCGAACGGTATCAACATCGAGCGAGTTGCAGTTTCGAACAGCGATCGCAAGCATTGTGACGAGTTCATACGCGTGCGCCGTTCCGACGGGTGAGAAGACATCACGCGGGGAGACACATTCGGGATAGTTTTGGCGGTAAGCCTTGAACAATCGGCCTGCACGTTCCGGCTGATTGGGTTGGACGAAGGAGAATGTTTGCAAGAACGTCAGGTCGACTTTTGGTAAATCGGATTTTGACAAGTCAAAGAAGTCGCCTGCTGAGATTCCCCAGTGCGAAATCAGGGGAATACGATCGTCTTTGGGAAGGTTGGCAATACTCTTGATGCAATGTGCGCCTTCAATCGGATTGCAGACAAGTAAGAGTGCATCGCATTCGGATTCGACAATTTTTTGTATTTGAAAGTCAACGTTCTTTTCTCCCCAGTTCACCCACTCCACACGTGCGGGCTCAAGGTTGCGAGTACTTAAGGCGGCGTTGATGGCCTCCAGGTTGGAGCGACCCCACCCGGTTCTTTCAAGTAACAATCCGATGCGGTGAAATCCGCGACTGGTTGCCTGCTCAACCAAATATCCGCCAGCATACTCATCTCGGACAGAGACGCGAAAAACATAGTTCGGCGAAAATCCATTCGAGACGATGCGAGTCCCAGCCGCCCATGGGCCAAGGTACAAGACGCGGTGCGTGTGTATCGTTTCAAGTTCTTGAAGCGCTACCGGCGTGTGGATTCCGCCGACGATGGCCAGAATGTTTGGGAATTTGGCGAATTCAATGATATTGTCCACGCCGCGATCAGGATTGCCCCGATGGTCGCGTATGACGACTTCCAGTCTTCGACCCAGGAGTCCACCCGCGCCGTTGATTTCTCGAATGGCCAGCTCGATGCCGCGACGAATGGCTTCGCCGGAGGCAGCAGAGCCAGACGACATGTCAGCATCCAATCCGATGACCAACGATTCGGACGACTGTGGTGGATCGTTGTACGTATTGAAGTCGCACGAAATGATTGGATCGTCTTCTACCGGTTCGATTTTTTCGAGACTCGCGAATCGAACTTGGGGCTGAGTCGAATCTATCCGCGATTCGCAACCCATCATGGTGGTCAGCGAAAGGGTGGTTGCGATGATTGCGAATCGGCAACTTTGTTCGTGAAAAAACTGGCTCATGAGTCTGTCTTTATCAGTATCTGTATTGAATTCCGGGTGCGATGCCAAAGGTGTCTGACAGAAACTCGTTGACTCGAAACTCCGTAATTACGTACAGGTTTTCGAAGACTCGCAATCGTATTTGGTGCTCGGTCACAATTTTGACATCGTCCTGTCCAGGGCCAGCATCAACATTCAGGTCGAAAAATCCACCAGCCGAGAATCGTCCGCCGAGGAAGTCTTCAAACTGCTTATTCCAGTTGAAGCTGAATTGTCCACCTTCTCCATCTGTCTCGATCGGGAATGCTTTGATCCCAAACTTGAAGTCGCCCGCAAGTCGTCCGCCCATTTTGGAGAGGTACTGTGTTTCGGGTGCCCAATAGAAACCGAACCTCCCAATGGCGTTGTCTTCACCGTTGAGGTCATTCAGCTCCGCAATCAAGCCCACCTGATCAAACAGTTTTCGTTTTACGTCGATCTCCAAAAAGTAAGTCGAAAGGTCCTCGCGATTTGACAAGAGCGAGTCCGCTCCCTCAATGTCAATGAATCCCCAGATCCGGAAGCCGCCGGGAAGCCCTGAACTGCCCATGAAATGCAGAACATTGAATCCACGACTATCAAAATCATATTCACTCAGGAACCATCGACCGTTGGCGGCTCTTGAGGAGCTTGCCGCTTGATCTAATGCATCCCACCGTTCCCAGATGTTGTGCGACTGCTGCGGAGCCGTTTCGGTTGGCAACGTTGATTGCGCTGAACATTGATTGCCAAGCGAAAACACGGTCATCACAATAAGCAGGAAGCCGATTCGCATCGTGAGCCTTTCGAGAAACAATAGGTCATGTGGACCACGTTCCGCCTTGCAGAATGAGCGGCGGCCGTTATGTATCGACGGTTCGCGTACGAGTTTAGGAGTGTTTTCGCTCGTATCAGGTTTTAGAGTTTGTGCGACGAGCCTGACATGAAGGGTTAGCGCACGACGAGCCTACGTCGCTCTGCCCAAGACGGCATGGTAAGCGACAGACTGGTGACTTGGGCGCGAAGCTGGCCGATTGTGTTCAGCCCCAACCGAGAAACGCCTTCGCGAAATCGCAAAGGCGTCAGTGGGCTGTGACAACATGTCAGCAACGAGTTATGGGCTGACTTCGGTCATGCGAGAATCGAGTATTTTGGTGATGCGACTGTGCGTTTCGTCCAGATGAGCGTGGCTGTAGTCGTCCAGTTTCTGGTCGCTATCCAGCAATTTCTGGATGCGGTTTCCCAACTCCTTGAGTTCGATATATGCCAGTGTCTGGCAGTCTTCCGGGGCATACGAATTGCCGAGAGCCAGATTGCCCAATCGCTTCATGTAATCTCGCTGAAGGTTTCGACGAAGACTGCTGATGGCTGGTTTGCGGTTGGTAAATTCGCCCTTCAGATCGTTGATCTCGGTAAACACCATATCCGTGAGCCGCTCCAGCAACTCCGCGTTGGTAAAACAGTCGTCGTCGGCAGGCGTGTGCAATTCCGAATCCTGAATGCGTTCCATCGTCAGTGGAGATAACAGTTTGCTGAGGATACGAGATTGCCAATTGAAGATCGTTTCATGGATAGGATACTCGGAGCGATAGCTCGAGTTTGATCCCCAATGTGACCAATGAGACGATCCCAGATAGGAATAGATTCTGGTCGGTACATGAAACGGTTTGTCGCTGAAGACCTGCTTCTCCAGCATGTTCAGTGCGGCTCGCTGTTTCTTCGCCGGGATTACCTGAACTGGGGCCGGGGCGTTAGCATCGCCCTTGTGGCTGCGCGAGATACTCAAACCACCCACGAATCGAGCCACGAAAAACATGGCTCGACCATGTGTGCTAAGCAAAACATTGAAGGCTCGACGCGCTTGCGTATAGTCCTCGCCATCCTTCGTCATGTTCTCCACAACATCGGGGAGCAAGTCTTTTACCAATTGGGCTCGCTGCTTAGCAAACTCCATGGGGTCGTCGCCGAGGTCATATCGGTTGGAATACGGATCCGGATCGATACCACGGGTATCTTCGTCGGTCGAATAGGCGAGGTTGGCTTCGCCACTCCGAGCCGCGATCTTCGCCAGCTCATTGACTTCGCCGAAGGTTCCACCGCTGAGAGGCTTGTAGCCGTATTCGATAGCCCAATAATCGTAGGGGCCGATGGTGGTCGTGTAAAAGTCACCTTGCTTTTCATCCTTGGCGGCAAGGTTCACTGCGTCATAATCCATGACGGATGCAATAAGGCCCGAATTGGCGGTTGCGGTTGAGTCGTGCATATCCTTCAGAGGCAGCATTGTGCTGGATTTGAAATTGTGACGCAGTCCCAGCGTGTGACCAATTTCGTGCATGACGGTGCCCTTCAGTCCCTGCATCTGCAGTCGTTCCAAGTCCTTTTGCCATACGTCATTGGTGGCTCCAGCCGCGGCGATCACGGCAGACCCCAAAGCGAACTGTGACGACATGGACTGTTGGCGTGAGCAACTGTTGGTCAGAGCCATGGTACTGTACGGGATTTTTGCCTGTTCCCGTTGGTATTCCGGGATGTCGATGGCTCCGCCAGTAAGCCGCGAAATCGTTTGAGGCGTCAACGTTTCATACTCGCGTTTCCAGTATTGGAGAAAGTCAGCGTCGAAAATGATATCGGCATCAAGGATTTCGCCCGTGCGTGGATTGACGCGCGACGGACCCATTGCGAAACCAGCGCTCGAGGTGATCCAACGAAATGTGTTGTAGTTGATGTCTTCGGCGTCCCAGTCGGCGTCGATCGGCTGTTGTCGGACTTCGATGGCGTCGGCATAACCGGCTTCTTCGAAAGCCCGATTCCATTCCAAAATGCCGCTTCGCACGGCGTTGCGATACTTGAATGGAACAGTATTCTCCAGCCAGAATACGATAGGTTTTTTCGGGGGCGAAAGCGCTTCACCGCTTGCCGCCGGTTCAAGGTGCCAACGATTGATGTAGCGAAGGAAGCGGTCTTCCTTGCTCTTTTTCGAATAGTCCTTGAGCACCGTCAGGAAGTAGCCAACACGATCGTCAGCCATGCGTGGTTTGTAACCAGTCGATTTCAGCTTGCTAATCGAATAGTGCACATTGATCGTCACGCCACGCGAATCAGCGACGGTTTCGATGTTCGAGCTGCCACTGGATGAGTAGGTGGCTGCAACCTCAAGCTCGCAATTGTCTTGGTAGCCTTTGACGGCTGCCCAACTCGACTTGCTCGAGGAGAACATGAATCCGCCGCGGAGGTAACGCGAAATCTGTGGCAAGTCGCTCATGAAGATAGGCGTCATGTCGACAAGGTCACCCCCTTTGGGGCCCTTGGTCGTGGTCGGAAGGCTGAACAGTACGCTATCGGTATATGCGTACTTCATCGCCGT
>CAYYHV010000508.1:0-5263 GCA_964471695.1 uncultured Pirellulaceae bacterium | reverse complement strand
CCTTTGCAGATTGGACTTTGCCAGAGAACCAAGACTGGATTACCGACAGCGTCGACATTACTCGCGCGTATACCCGTGGAATCATCAACATTGCCCAAGAGGAGTCTTATAATTCGATCTCACCTATCGATACAGAATGGGCATACGGCACCACCGATGATGTGAGCCAGCTGACGTTTAGTCCATGGGTTGACTGGGGCGTATCACCAGGCGGCGGCTTTTTCCTTAATCGGCCCGCTGTTTTACATTTAATCTCGGATGACATTTACATCGACATTTTCTTCACCCAGTGGGGAGCCGGAATGGAGGGCGGTGGCCAATTTTCCTATACACGATCAACCAGGCCAGTTCCGGAGCCAACTGGCAGCTTCGTTCTGGCGTGCGTGTTCGGACTGATGATTTACTGCAAACGAAGACAAGCGACATAGTTTGTTTAACCAATACGAGACCGCACAGTTCAGTCTCCGGAGGCGATTGCCTTTGCGATTTCGTTGGCGATGGACGTGGGCGAGCGGTCTTCGGTATCGACAATGAGATCGGCGACTTGCCGATAGAGTGGCTTTCGCTTTGCGAGGACCGATTCGATCTCCGCCAACCCGCCTTGGTCGGTGAGATCGGGGCGACGTGATGGGCTGGTGGCGTCGCCATTGATGCGATGAAAAATGGTTTGCGGAGTCGCTGTTAACCAGACGACTTTGCCTGCTTTGCGAATGGCGTCTCGGTTGGCTTCCCGAAGAATGACTCCGCCACCCGAGGCAATCACATGCTCTTTTCGCTGAAGAAGCTCCAACAGGACGGCTGATTCATAGTCGCGAAACGCAGGCTCACCACCGTCGGCAAAGATCTCGGCGATGGGTCGGCCGACGTGGGCTTCCAAAGCGACGTCGGCATCGACGGATTCCCAGCCCAGAAGTTCAGCGAGGTGGGTAGCGACGGTGGTCTTGCCGGTGCCGCGATAGCCTACGAGGGTGATGATCACGATAGGGACGGACAGAATTGTCCGTAATACGGGTTGAGGACGGACGGGACGCGATTCAGTGAGTTGGGTCGGTTTAGTAGCGGGCAGCCCCGATGGCTCGTTTGACGCGATCGCGAATCAGTTCGATCGGTGGCTTTTCGATACCCGTAAAATGATAGAACTGAAGCGCCGCTTGGCCAACAAACATTTCCAATCCACTGATGACTCGACAACGCCGCTGTTTTGCGTCTTTAAAGAGCAACGTCTGCTCTGGGTTATACACGGTATCAAAAACGATCGAATTGGGACGTAGCTTGAGTTTTTCGTACGGAGTCTTGTCAACGTTCGGATGCATTCCGACGGGAGTCGCGTTGATGAGCAGCTCGGCTTTTACTTTGTGCCGATTTTCCCATTCTGTGGATCGACACTTCAATTCTCCCGCCAGCGCGACGGCTCGTTTGTTCGTACGACTGGAAATAATCACATCAGCTCCGCGACGAACCAAGCCAAATGCGATCGCCCGCGCGGCTCCGCCCGCTCCAAGAATCAAAGCCGTGTGACCAGCCAACGGTGTTTTCCGATCCGATGGCATGCGTTGATCGACGCATGCCATCGCGGCTTTGTAGTCCGTATTGAAGCCGATGATATCGTCGCCATCGAACTTGATGGTGTTGACTGCGCCGATCCCCTTAGCGGCTCCGTCCATCTTCGTACAAAACTCGATGACGGATTCTTTGTGGGGAATTGTCACGCTCAATCCTTTGATCCCCATCGCCTTGCAGTCCGTCATGAACTGTGGCAAATCTTCTGGCGGGACACGAAAGGGAATGTAAACTTTGTCGAGATTCAGTTCTCGAAAAGCCGCATTGTGGACAACGGGGCTGAGACTGTGTCCCACAGGGTCCGCGATAACGCCATAGACCTCGGTGTTCTTGTTGAGGTTCGAATAGTTGTAGATATCCATCATCTGACGAAAACTGATTTGGCCAGGAGCCATCGTGCGTTCTTGCGAGTAAGTCGCAAAGGTGAACGGGGATCCGTGCTTACCAGCCAGAATTCGCGTCGGCGTGCCGATTTCGCCCATGCACAATCCGACGGTGGGAATCTCACTGGATTGAACCAACTTGAGCATCCGCAGATTATCGTGCGGGTTGTTGGCCATTGTGGCAATCTTGATGATGTCTGGATCGAGCTTTTTCAGTCGTGCATGGATCGCCGGCAAGTCTTCCGGCGTCTTGTCAAAATCATGCAGGCTGATGATCCGCTTGGTCTTACCAAATCGCGGAATCTTATCGGCGATGTCTTCTTCGAGATCAACATAGTCGACTTGTTCGGCGATCGCGGAACGTAGCAGCATCAGCCGCTCGGCTTCGGTGCCACTCCACTTGCCCCCGTCGGCTTCGCGACGACAGGTAATCACCACCGGACCGGGACGATCCTTGAGAATTCGTTTGAGGTTTACGGTACGGACGATATAGTCCAGCCGCAATTCGACGATCTCCGCGCCCTGCTCTACCAGCCGGGCGTGCTCGTCAATCATGTGTTGATGGCGGCCGCGGCCGATACTAACGCAAATCATAGTATGAACTTAGATGCTGATATTCCAAATTGGTGCCCCTCGTGATGCACCATCTTCGTCTATCGGGGCTCGGCTTTCAAATCCGCTTGAAGCGGCGGTCGAGCTCATCCCGGGAAAAAACCAAGGTGGTGGGCCGACCATGCGGACAATGATGAGCATCCTGACACTTATGACGCCTTTCCAGAAGGGCGCCGATTTCGTCGCTGGTCAGCCGATCTCCGGCTTTGATGGCTGCTTTACAAGAAATCATGTGCAACAACTCGTCCAGCACATCTCGGCGATCAACGTCTTTTTCAGGCGTCATCAGCTTCTCAGCGACTTGCCGCAAGACTTCTGCCGGATTCATATTGGCCAACATTGCTGGGTAGGAAGAGACAAGAATCGTGTCGTTCCCAAACGATTCGACTTCGACGCCCAGCTGATTCAGTGTTTCTTTGTTCTCAAGGACTGCGGCGGCTTCGCCGGATGTCATCTGCACGGGCTCGGGCACCAACAGCCGCTGCACCTCTGCGTCACCGGCCAGGACTTTCTCGCGAATCTCTTCGTAGAGAATGCGTTCATGCAACGCGTGCTGATCAATGACAACGACGCCTTCGTCCGTTTCGGTAATCAGATAGCGATTGTAAACCTGCATCGCCGGGGTACCTTCCGACGAAATCGACTTGGTCGGCATCGGCGGCTGGGTATCGGCCAATTCCGTTGAATCCCCATCAGCCGGCGAATCGGCAACGGAGCTTGGCGGAAGCGGTAAATCTGTCATGGGGTTTCGGCGAAACGAATCCGTCGAGGTATTGGGAAACTTTAAATCCATCGACGACTGTCGATCGACGTGAGCGGTTGCGCGCGTCCCTGCTTCATCGGGAAACTTGCGGAAAGCTTGGTCGCTTGCCCAACGAGTGATCTCGCCACGAGTCCCCGTTGTGTTCAGCGCAGTTGGGGCTCCGCTGCGTCCCCCCAAAATGTGCGACGGACTGGTCGAAGCCGCCGCACCAACGGACGGAGTCGTCGGCATCGGATCGATTCGTTGACCACCTGTGGTCAACTGGGCTTTGGCTGTCAAATCGGTCGAAAGAAAATGCGAACGCACCATATTCAAGAGCTGACTGTACAGTTTGCCACTTTCTTGAAAGCGCACTTCCAGTTTGGTCGGATGCACATTCACATCCACCATGTCCGCCGGCATTTCTAAACGCAGGAAGACGATCGGATAGCGTCCGGTCATTAGCAACCCACGGTAGGCTTCTCCCAACGCATGTCCCAGCGCTCGGTCGCGAATATGTCGACCGTTGAGAAACATATACTGCATCCGGTTGTTGGCTCGATTCTGCGAAGGATCAGCCACATAACCTTGCATGCGAATGTCGCCTTCATTGGCGCTGACATAAATCAGGTTCTCCGCCAAGTCGCGGCCGTAGAGGGCGCCGATACGCGTTTTCCAATTCTCCACGGCCGGCAAGTCGTAAACCTGCCGCGTATTGTGTGTGAGCGTGAAGTGAACATCAGGATGCGGCAAGGCGATGCGCGTCAGCGCCTCGCTGATGTGGCCCATTTCCGTTTGGACCGTTCGCATGAACTTTCGGCGGACGGGCGTATTAAAGAAGAGGTTACGCACCGAAATACTGGTCCCAATCGGGCAACCACAAGGCGCCACGGGACTGGCCTGCCCACCATTGATTTCCAACTCTGCCCCAGCCGTTTCCGCGCTGGTGCGACTGCGAATGCAAAACTGACTGACTTCGGCAATCGACGCCAGGGCCTCTCCTCGGAAGCCGAGGGTTCCGACGTTAAAAAGGTCATCGGCCGTTTCCAGCTTGCTCGTCGCGTGACTGGCAACCGCCAAAGTCAGTTGGTCTGCGTCGATCCCACATCCGTTGTCGGAGACTTGGATCAAATCCGTGCCTCCCTTGGCCACCGTGACGTCGATTCGCGTCGAACCGGCGTCGACCGAATTCTCCACCAGTTCTTTGACGACACTTGCTGGGCGTTCGATGACTTCTCCGGCGGCGATTTTATTCACCACTGCCGTGGATAACTGGCGGATGTCGGGCATTCCTCTGGATTCCTTTCCGAACCTTGCTGTACAAGCGGACTTGTCGACTTAGAGATCGAACTCTTTGATTTTACGGTATAACGTGCGGGCTCCAATCCCCAGGATCTCCGCTGTCTTTTCCCGAGTCCCACCTGTCAGCTTGAGCGTCTGCTCGATTGCCCAACGCTCATAGGCTTCCATGGGCTGGCCGATCAGTGAGTACGGCCCGTCGGAACCGCTGCTCGAGCTAGGTGTGTCTCCCTCGACGACTTCGCCGTCTTCGGTCATCAACTCGGGAGGCAAGTCATCGTTGTCGAGCATGCCGTCCGAGTCGACGACGACCATACTCTCCACGAAGTTTGCCAACTGGCGAACGTTACCTTCCCACTCATACTCAAGCAACTTACGACTAACCGAGCCGCTTAGTCCTTTTACCGATTTGTTATGCAGCTTGGTAAATTTCTTTCGGAAGTGATCGACCAGTGGAATAATGTCGTCGCGTCGATCACGCAATGCGGGTAGCTGGACGGTGACGACCTTCAGTCGATGGTACAAGTCACGACGAAACGATCCTTGTTCAATTAAGTCTTCGAGATTTCGGTGCGTCGCGGACAATACGCGAACGTTGACAGGAATCGGCGTATTCTGACCAATACGCGTGATCTCGCGATTCTCGAGGACTCGGAGTAGCTTGATC
>CAYYHV010000507.1:0-5268 GCA_964471695.1 uncultured Pirellulaceae bacterium | reverse complement strand
GATACACGAAATCGTCTTGAAAGAAGGTGATTGAGTCATCTCGCAAGGTACCCCCGGGCTCACCAAGATTCGCCTTCAGTTGGGCGAAATAAATAGGGCTGAACTGATCGGTAGCAATCTGCCCCGTGGCAAAATTGAGAAGCGGTGGGACTCCACCACCAAATGACACTTCATGAAAACGCGTTTCGCCGGTGTCGAGATCGCGTAGTACGAGGTCAAGGGATTCGTTGTTGTCGATCTTCGCCAACTGGACTTGATCGCTGTCTCGAACGACTCCCCCGGCGCTGGTCCACGCCCACCAAAAGGTATTTGTGCCCCCGTCGTCCACGGAGCTGAACTGCTTGACCTGACCAAACTGATTTACCGTAATAATGTCGTCGCGACCATCGGCGTTGACGTCGCCAGCACGAATCTGCAGGCCGGCTGTCTGCTCGCTTGTCAGATTCCCCAACGAGAAGTTGGGCATCGGTGCAAAGAAGGGGCTGCCCGAGGAGTACATTTGCATGTCTCCGGTGCTGCGATTGTAGGTCAGGATGTCGTCCTTTCCGTCACCGTCATAGTCACCGACGATCGAATCTTCGTTCGAGTCGATGAAGTTGCCTTGGGAAAACCACCACCAAAGCTCATCGGCTGCGGGGCTTGTCCCATAAGCGTGGATCACGCCATTCTCGGAAACGACAGCGATTTGGTCTTTTCCTGTTCCGCCAAAATCGCCAACGACAAGCCGCTCAATCGGATCCCGCATGTATTTGTGCAGTATGCCGGTTTTCTCGAAATTGGTTTCATAGCCGAAGATCTGTGTATCCGCATGTTGCACGAACTCCA
This sequence comes from uncultured Pirellulaceae bacterium, assembly GCA_964471695.1. Classification (GTDB taxonomy): domain Bacteria; phylum Planctomycetota; class Planctomycetia; order Pirellulales; family Pirellulaceae; genus CAYYHV01. Next base: position 4,443 of record CAYYHV010000507.1, on the reverse strand, counting down.
TTTGTTGGTCACCGTCGAGGTCGGCAAAATAGAGGTTGTGAGGCAATTCGAGCTGGGAATTGGAGCCCGTCAGCAAACGGCGATGCTCAAGAGTTTCGATTTGGAGATTGGTTCCGATTCTGGAGCCGATTCGTGACTTTCGTTTGACCGAATTTGGCATTCTATTCCCCTTAATTGGAAATTCGCTTTGCAGAGGTGAGCGGGGTCTCAACCTGAGACTTCAGCAGAATCACTGAACTGTGCTCTCGAGCGCTATCCGCTATGTCTGTATCCGGACAGTTTCTGTGGGACAGCGCAACAGAAATGAGGAAACTGGGATTTATTAGTTTCGGGTCGCTGGATCCAGCAGGGAGCGACAGAAGAACAGTCAGTAGAGTGCGGTCTAGCAATGGACATTCGTCCGTCGGGTGCCTGATCTAAACCATCATCGGTTCGACTCCAAGAACAACGGGTTCACGTACTCAATCGCACAAACCCACGTGGTGCCCTAGGCTCAATTCACGGACGCACGATGGCCTGTGGCCTGCAAACGGCATTCTTCTTCGGCGAAAATGGCGTTTTTCTCAGCCCCGTGTTCCTCTAAAATTGAGGAAACCGTAGTGCCCAAATGTACAGCCTCATGCCGAGTTCTTCCTTAAGTCGATATTTAGCACGGGAATTCGGTACTGGTGACCGAAGCCGCGGTCAATCTTACGCGCAACAAGGAATGGTGCTCGAGGTTAAGGTGACGCAAGGGCGGCTGCTGACAGTCGTTCGTGGTTCGCATGATGAGTACGACGTCAGCGTGGATTTGAAGCAGCCAAAATCTCCCGGTGCGTTGCATTGCACCTGCCACCGTTTCGCAGACGGTTACAACTGCAAGCATCTTTGGGCTTCGATACTTGCATACGAATCCACCAAACTCGGCAAGCAGGAATGCGCTGAGAAATCCGCGCCCGCGACACGTTGCGATCCGGCCCACAAGAAAACGAAAAAGGCGCCGGCTTGGCAAGCCGTGCTTTCCGGGAAGCGACTCGTTCTCCCCAACGGCAACGGTGCCTCGAAGAAAGTCGCAGAGGAAAAGCCTTGCGAGAAACAGATTGCTTATGTGATTGATGCTTGGACGGAGAATGGCGACGAGGATGACGAGCAGCTAGAGGTGTTCGTGGTGCGACGTGTGAGCAAAGCTGATGGTGGTTGGACTCGTTGGAAACCAATGTCACATTCTCTGCGTCAATCGGAAATCGACAAGCAAACCGATCGTAACATCCTGCGGATTCTGGATTCGCACGATAGGTATGACGATCGCTCTGAAGGAACTTTTTCGTTACGCTCGAATCGCGACCGCAAAGTGCTGCAAATGATGATTGCAACCCATCGCTGCTTCTGGTCTGCCGACGAGGACCTTGAAGAGGCGTCACTTCACGCTATTGATTCAGCGGCATTCACAAAACGCTTCGAAGTCCGCGCTGAAATCGAGGATGCTGAGAAGACGCGTGGTACGGCGGATTTGCGATTCGTGATGGCCCAAAGCGGCAAGGCTGTTGACGAAGACGAGATTGTCAAAGTCGCTGATGACGGATTGGTCCTTTTGAATGATTCGATGGCGCAGGTTGCTAACCCTGAAGCGATCCAGCTGTGGCGCAATGCACGCGCCGTTCCTGCCGTACGGATTCGCAAATCGGAACGAAAGCTCTTTCTCAAGGAACTTGCTCAAGCTCCCGGCGCTCCCGATGTTCGACTCCCCAAGAGTTGGGATGTCGACGTGCAGCGGAGCAAGCCTACCGGCTTGATCAAGCTGGCCAAATCGGAATGGGGTACGAACTTCGAAGCGCAAATTCATTTTCGCTACGGCCAAGTCGAAGTGCTCGCGAACGACACATCGTTAAATCGGTTTGATGCGGAACAGCGAGTTTGGGTGCGGCGAAACCCCAATGCCGAGCGGCGTTTGTCAAAAGCCCTCTTGAAGTCACCGCATGTTGATCCGACACCCGACGATGACCAGTTCGATTTTCTGTTCGAGCCTAACAACTTGTTGCCAGTCGTCGATGAGTTTGGAGCCAACGGGTGGGAGATTATCCTGCTTGGCAAACGCGTCAAGCATCCCGGTGATTTTGATATTGCGATCGAGTCGGGGCAGGACTGGTTTGACCTATCTGCCGACGTCGATTTTGACGGCGAGTCGATATCGCTTCCTAGCTTACTGCGGGCGATGTCTCGGAAAGAGAACTTTGTTACGCTCGCCGACGGCTCGCAGGGACGCATTCCCAATCACCTGATCGAAAAGTATGCCAAAGTGGCTCAGTTCGGCAAAGTCGAAGATGACAATATTCGGTTTCATCCATCACAAGCCATGTTGTTGGATGCCATGCTCGAAACCAAAAAGGGCGTGCGGATCGACAAGGAATTCAAACTGTTCTGCAAGAAGCTGAAATCCTTCAACGGGGTAAAACCGAAAAAGCCGCCGCGTGGATTCGAGGGGGAATTGCGAGAGTATCAACAAAACGGGCTCGGTTGGCTGCACTTTCTGCGGAAATTTGGATTTGGAGGATGTCTGGCGGACGACATGGGGTTGGGCAAAACCGTACAAGTCCTGGCCCTGCTCGAATCGCGGCGAACGCGACGTATTGAGGAAGCCCCCAAGCGAAACGGTTCGGATCAGTTTCAACGTAAACCTTCCATTGTTGTGGTCCCCAAGAGCCTCGTTTTTAATTGGATCGACGAAGCCGCGAAGTTTACCCCACGTTTACGATTTCTTAACTATACGGGCACGGGGCGCAAAGCCCGCGCTGCGGATTCCGATGGCTTCGACGTGATGGTCACGACGTATGGGACGATGCGTAAGGATATCGCCGAGCTTAGCGAAGTCGATTTTGATTATGCGATTCTCGACGAGTCGCAGGCGATTAAAAACGCCAAGGCACAGTGTGCCAAAGCCAGTCGGCTGCTCAACGCCGATCATCGACTGGCCATGACCGGGACTCCGATTGAAAACCATTTGGGAGAGTTATGGTCGTTGTTCGAATTTCTCAATCCTGGAATGTTGGGCGCTTCGAGCAAGTTCGCCAGTCTGACTCGTCAGAAAAAAGGCAAAGAACACGAACGCAAAAAGACGCTCGACGCTCTGTCCAAATCGCTTCAGCCTTACTTGCTCCGTCGTACCAAGGAGCAGGTCTTGACCGACTTGCCGCCCAAGACGGAGCAGACGCTGTATTGCGACATGAGTCCTTCACAGAAGAAGAAATATGACGAGCTGAAAAAGTTCTACCGCGTCAAGCTGATCAAGAAGGTTGCTACCGACGGCATGGGTTGTGCAAAAATCCAGGTGCTCGAAGCCTTGTTGCGATTGCGACAAGTCGCGTGTGATCCACGGCTGCTGGATGAAAAAGCCAAACCGGGTGCGAAGCTTGAGTTCATGCATCAACAGTTGGGCGAAGTCGTCGCGGAGGGACACAAGGTACTGGTCTTTTCCCAGTTTACGTCGCTTCTTTCGCTCGTGCGCGATCAGTTCGACGCGGACGGCGTTTGCTACGAATATCTCGATGGGGCGACTCGCAATCGCAAGGCTGCCGTAAAGCGGTTTCAGGAGAACCCTGATGTTTCCGTATTTCTAATCAGTCTCAAGGCCGGCGGTCATGGCTTGAACCTGACGGCAGCCGACTATGTCTACTTGCTCGACCCATGGTGGAACCCAGCCGTCGAAGCCCAGGCTGTCGATCGGGCTCATCGCATGGGCCAGGAACGCCCAGTGATTGCCTACCGCATGATTTGCCGAGACACGGTCGAAGAGAAGATTATCGAATTGAAGCAAGCCAAACAGGATCTTGCCGAAAGCGTCATCCGATCCGATGAGTCGTTGATTCGTACGATGACGGCCGAAGACCTGAGTCTGTTGCTTGGGTGATGTTTGTGGGTGGCGTGGACAAGTCGCCGATTAAATTGATCGGCGCGTGTACGTGTCAATAAAACCACGTAATCGCTGGACTCGTCGGGAAACGCTGCTGGCGCTCAATCTGTACTTCGAAACGCCTTTGGAAACGAGCGCGTTGGTTGGTTGCTGTCACCCCTGCGGGGCTGGTTTGTTTTTTGGTGCGGACCTTGGGCTTGCGCCCAAGGCTAGGTGCTGTCGCCACTCCGTGGCTATTGGGCTGCCGCCCTTTGTGGCTGTGGATCGGGCTTTTGAGTTGAGTCCCCAGGGTAGACTAGATTCCGCAGGAATTAGCCCCGAAGGGGCGGCAGCACTTAGCCATGGACGTCAGTCCATGGTGCCGGCCGGCGCGTGTGCCCCAAAGCCCCGAAGGGGCGACAGGATGTCTCCGTTTTGGTTGCATTGAATCTGATTCGAATTTGGTATGAAATTCGTGTTTGAAACGAGCGCGTTGGTTGGATCGCTGTCACCCCTGCGGGGTTGGTTTGTTTTTTGGTGCGGACCTTGGGCTTGCGCCCAAGGCTAGGTGCTGTCGC
>CAYYHV010000506.1:0-5292 GCA_964471695.1 uncultured Pirellulaceae bacterium | reverse complement strand
CATGGATCTCGTTGTGGGGGATCGGCAAGGGCAGGTGGCGTGGTTCGAAAACGACGGCCTGCAGAACTTTACCGAGCGCGTCGTGGTCGCGTCGGACGATTGGGTCGAAGTCGTCATTGCGGTCGATATCGATGCTGACGGTGATCTCGATATTGTGGCAGGAACCGAACGTTCGATTGAACTTCATCGCAACAACGGTCAGCAGGATTTTGCTCTCGAAGTCGTTGCCGCCTTCAGTGGATTGTCAACGGATTTGGTCGTCGGAGACGTCGACGACGATGGGGATCTGGATATTGCCTACACCGAAAACCAACTGTTCGGGGATGCGCCCAGTACGTCTTGGCTGGAGAACCTTGAAGTCGGCGGCTTTCGCGAGCATACCATCGACCAAGTGCAGGGTGGCGGCGGATTCTTCAGCGTCGCCATCGCCGATATGAACGCCGACGGCTTTGTGGATATTCTGACTAGCGGAGATGGCCCGGGACCGATTGTCGGAAGTAGCTATGGTTTGCGAATTCACGCTAACGATGGCAACCAGTCGTTTGGTACGACAGAGTTAAGCAACGATAGCGGATTGTCGGTGGTCGAAGTCGTGGACATGGATCTCGACGGTGACAACGACATGATTTCGACTCGCATCCGCCCCGACAGATTTGGCCGAGTGCAGCTGGAGATTGGGTGGTATCAAAATGAAGACCTGGGGCAATTTCGCAATTGGACTTCCATCTCGTCGGGCACCGAGATCTTTGTCGAATCGATCGCGTTGGAGGACTTTTTCCGAAATCAACAGGATTGGCTTGGGATTGAAGCCGGAGATATCGACCAAGATGGGGACGTCGATGTCGTTACATCGAACTTCTACGAGAATCGCTGGTACCTGCGTTGGTTCGAGAAGATGGAAACTGGATTTGTTTCTCATCTGATTTCGGAACAAGTCGTGGGTGGGCAGCAGATTCACATCGCAGATATGGACGCCGATGGCGATCTCGATCTTGTTGACTATCGGGGATGGTATGAAAACGATGGTTTACAACAATTCACAGCCCACGAAATCGGCAATGCTTTCATCGCCGGGAAGGGGGATGTGCTGGTCGTGGATATCAACCAGGACGGCTTGCTGGATCATGTTCGTGCACCGTCCTCAACACCCATTCACCTGAACAACGGCGGCGGCTTGTTCTTACCCGACTTCCTGGCCTTTCTGACTTGGAATCAGGTGGTTCGCATTGATGCGGGAGATGTGGACTCGGACGGCGACATTGACTTCGTGACTCTTGAAGACCGAGGCCGAGTTGAAATTTACAGCAATGCAGGAAACAACCGTCAGTTCTTTCCCAGCGAGTTAAGTTTTGGATTCGCGGATTACGCGAACGAAGTTTTCATCGTTGATCTGAACCAAACCGGGTTGGCGGACGTGGTGGTTTCCAAAGGCGGATTGGTGCAAACCTACGAATCGCAGCTTACCGGAGAATGGATCCGTCGCGAGTTGATTGCTGGTGGCGACAGTGTTGTCGCCGCGGACATCGACCTTGATGGGAAAACCGATATCGTGTCTGCCGGCGATTTTAACCGCATTGTTTGGATGGAAAATGACTCGACTGGATTGGGCGATTTAAATCGGGACGGAACCTACTCGTGCGACGAAATCGACAACATCATGTTTCGGATATCCCGCGGTGACTACCGCCGGCAATACGATTTGAATAGCGATAGCGAGTTGAATCTCGCGGATCGAGATGTCTGGTTGGCCGAAGCTGGAGCTTTTCTGCTGGGCGAGGGAAGGGCGTTCCCGTTAGGCGATGCCAATCTTGACGGCGTCGTCGATGTGGCAGACTTCAATGTTTGGAATAGTCACAAGTTCACGGAAACTTCCGGTTGGTGCCAAGGTGACTTTAACGCAGATGGCGTTGTGGATGTTGGCGACTTCAACGTATGGAATGCCAATAAGTTTACATCGGCTCGTCAGCCTGTCTTGGATACCGCATCTCCGTCGGTGTTGCCGTTTGAGAATGCGATCAATATCGATGAAGAGCGTCGATTATACCGGCGCAAAAAAATCCACGACGCAATCTTTGGAGATCGAGTCGCGGATGAAAAATTTTCCGACAGTCTCTTGCGTCGAAGCGATTCTCATAACGAATCGCTATCGTACTGATGAAGCCGCTGCTGGTGCTGGCAGAGGGAAAGGCATAACCTGGTGCTGTACGGTTGGGTAAACCGGAATCTGGAGCATCTGTCCGTTTCGCACATTGCGAACCAGCATCCGAGCCACCGATCGAACGACTGGGTTGACCGGCGAAACATAAGTTCCGACCGCAGCCGACGCAGCTGCAGGAGCTGGGCCACCAGGGTAAGGGTTCGAATAAATCGGCTCTTGCGTGACCAGCGAATTCATCCGTCGGACGGCTTGGAAGCTATCGTTCATGTGGCTGAACCGACCGTTGTTGACGCTATGGATTTCGTCACCGACTTCGAGTCCTGCTGCAGCTGCCGGGCTGCCTGGCGTTACGCTGACGATGCGCAGGAGGCTGCCGTTGTGCGACGCGGTAAGTTGGACGTTCATCCCGAAGTAATAGCGATTGGAAGGCGTCGGTTGTGGGAAAACCTGAGGGGATACCGGGGGAATCCACTGTTGTACCGCCTGGCCAATTTGTTGAGCTGCCGGCAACACATCGGCTGTACCGATCTGCTGGTAAGTTTGTGCACTCACGCTTGGAAGCATGGTGAAGATTGCCAAAAGTGCCGCTTGACCTAAGAGTACATTCTTGTTCAATGCCGTTTTCATCGCGCTGACTCCGAATTGCTGGTGTGCATGTAAGCTTGTGATTGCTGCGGGCTGTTTGCCCCTCTGCAACCACTTACGGCGGACCAGCCGCGGTGTTACATGGTTGGCGAGTTTTTGTTTCGAAGTTGCGTCGATTAGCCTCCTAACCGGTATTTTCAGCCGATTCATTCGCGCCAAGTCGACCTAGACTGAGGTCGAACGGCTTGCTACGATCCCCGCCCGATTCGCTCCTCTGTCATGTTCGCGCTGCGTTGCACATTTTGGTAGAGCCGATAATTTGCCCATTCGGGGACTGATTACAGATCGTCTTGGCCGCGTGTCCGCGGGTTAGTGGCTGAATAGCCGCGATGACGCCCGATCACACAACCCAAGGCTCAGGTTCCCTCCTTTTAGCATGCGGGCTCTCACAAACCTCAACGCCACGGCATTGCGGTGGAGGAGCGAATCGTTTTTTCTTAGCGGCAACGGACACAGCAAACCATGTGTCGACATTGCCCATCTCTCTGCGAACTTCTCGCGTTTCGCCCTGACCGCCCCAGTCGATACAATAGACTTATGGCTGATACGCTAAAACAAAAACACGATCGACTGCTGAGGCTGTTACGCGACTATGAGAGCGTAGCCGTCGCATTTTCTGGTGGAGTCGACAGTGCTGTCGTCGCCAAAGCCGCCCATCTCGCCTTGGGCGATCAATCCGTCGCCGTTACCGGAACCAGCGCCAGTCTGGCTGAGGGTGAGCTGGCCTTGGCTGAACAAGTCGCGGCTTTGATCGGTATTCGACATCATGTGATCAACACCGACGAGTTTGCGAATCCAAATTACGTTCGCAACGCATCCGATCGTTGCTTTCATTGTAAGACCGAACTGTACGATCAAATCCGGCATCGGATGTCAGAATTGAACGTCAAAGTCGTCGTTAACGGAGCCAACGTAGACGACTTGGGCGACCACCGACCTGGGATGCGAGCGGCTGCTGATTTTCAAGTCCAGAGTCCGCTGGCAACATGTGGCTTTGCCAAAGCCGACATACGTGAGCTGGCTGCCGAATGGGGATTGCCGGTACATGACAAACCAGCGACTCCATGTTTATCCAGCCGCGTGGCTTATGGCGAAGAGGTCACACCCGAGCGGCTGCGCATGATCGACCAATCCGAACAATACATGCGCGAACTGGGCTTCTCGATTTGTCGCGTACGGTACCATCGAGGCGACTTGGCTCGAGTCGAAGTTCCGTTTGGCGAATTGGGACGATTGGTGGATGCGGCGACTTGTGAAGCGGTCCAATCGCGATTGAAACAAATCGGCTTTCGATTCGTCACCATCGACCTCGAAGGTTTTCGATCGGGCAGCCTCAACGAATTGATACCCGTAGAATCGTTGGTCACGAATCCCGTCGTAAAATAGCACTGATATGAATGATCTTCCATCATCGAGCGACCCCAACGATACCTCGGAATCATCCGAGTTGACGGGCGACCTGTCCGGCCAGCTCTTCGGGGATTACCAGATTCTCCGGCGGCTGGGGCGCGGCGGCATGGCCGTTGTCTATTTGGCTCAGCAAAAATCTCTGGGACGACAAGTCGCCATCAAAGTCCTGATGCCGCATCTCGCCAAAGACGAACAATACGTGCGACGCTTCAAGAACGAAGCCCGAGCGGCTGCGGCGCTGGTGCACGCGAACATTGTGCAGATTCACGAAGTCGGTGAGCGCGATGGACTGCAGTTTATTGTGCAGGAATATGTGGCTGGTGAGAATCTCAAACAGCTGCTCGATCGCAATGTTACGCTCGATCCGGCGCAAACCGTCGCGATCCTTCGTCAAGTCGCTTCGGCGCTCGTGATCGCCGAACGACACGGTATCGTGCATCGGGATATTAAACCTGAAAATATTTTGATCAATACCGATGGTGTCGTAAAAGTCGCTGACTTTGGTTTGGCTCGACAGAGTTCTAATCAAGATGGGATGGAATTGACACAAGTCGGCGTCACGATGGGCACGCCGTTGTATATGAGCCCCGAACAAGTCGAGGGCAAGTCGCTGGATACGCGGTCGGATATCTACTCGTTGGGCGTCACGGCATACCAAGTCCTCGCCGGCCATCCCCCGTTCCAAGCCGAAACGCCACTCAGCCTGGCTGTGTTGCACGTCAAGGAACCACCGCCACCGCTGGCTGACGAGCGGCAGGATGCATCTCAAGTTCTTTGCGACTTGGTGCATCGTATGCTGGCCAAACGGCCCGATGATCGTTATGCCAACGCAGCCACATTGCGCGACGAGCTTGAGGCTTTGCCAACGGCCGGCGGTCGACAAATGGACTTGGCGCTCTCCGGTAGTGTGGTCGAGTTTGACCCCTCAGGAGAACACGCCGTATCGTCGTATGCCGAGACACAGGAGTTGGCGACGATTCTTCAGTCGGGTGGTTTGACGATTCGGCGCCAGCGTTGGTGGCGTAACATCGCGGTCGCCCTTGCCGCGGCCGCAGTCGGTGGCTTGCTCGCTTGGACCC